>NZ_VCCF02000001.1:4375535-4682692 GCF_005938045.2 Pseudomonas sp. KBS0710
TCCTCTACCGCCGAGCGGTGGGTGTGAACCTCAAAGACGCGTTCTGCGCGGCGTTGGCCGGGTTGGCGTTGTCGCACACCATCGCCAAGGCGGTGCTGTATGGCTTCTTCACCACCAGTATTCCGTTCTTTCGCACACCGAAAAATGCCGATAACCACGGCTTCTGGGTGGCGATTTCCGAAGCCCGCGAAGAGATGTTCATCATGCTGCTGTTGTGGGGCGCCGCACTGGGGATTTACCTGGTGCAGGGCCTGCCAAGCAATGACATACGCTTCTGGGTGGTGATGCTGCTGGTGCAATCGCTGCCGTATGTGGCGGCGCTGATCATGGCGTTCCTGTCGTCGCTGCCAAAACCTGCACCTAAGGTTGAGCCGGCAACGGCTGAGTAAAAACTTGCGCAATGCACTAAACGGCGGCCTCTGGCCGCCGTTTTGCTATAAGATAACGGCCGTTTTGTTGGATCAGGCAAGCCAGCTCCCACATTAGATTTGCGCCGATTCAGGTTCTGTATTCCACATTCGTCCTGCGCCCATTACACGCTTCCCGGAGTTTTCCCATGACGGCCCACGCCGACCTTTCGCCGACCCTTCAACTTGCCATCGACCTGATCCGTCGCCCCTCGGTGACGCCGATCGATGCCGACTGCCAGAAGCTGATGATGCAGCGCCTGGGCGACGCCGGTTTTGCACTTGAGCCGATGCGTATCGAAGACGTGGACAACTTCTGGGCCACCCATGGCAAACACGAAGGCCCGGTACTGTGCTTTGCCGGCCACACCGACGTGGTGCCAACCGGCCCGGTGCAGGCCTGGCAGAACGACCCGTTCGATGCGTTGATCGACGAACACGGCATGCTCTGCGGGCGTGGCGCGGCGGACATGAAAGGCAGCCTGGCGGCGATGCTGGTGGCCTCGGAGCGCTTTGTGACCGACTACCCGGACCACAAGGGTTCGGTGGCTTTTCTGATCACCAGCGATGAAGAAGGCCCGGCGCACCACGGCACCAAAGCGGTGATCGAACGCCTGGCGGCCCGCAAAGAGCGTCTGGACTGGTGCATCGTCGGTGAACCGTCGAGCACCACGCTGGTGGGCGACGTAGTCAAGAACGGCCGTCGCGGCTCCCTCGGTGCCACCCTGACCGTGCGCGGCGTGCAAGGCCACGTGGCGTACCCGCACCTGGCAAAGAACCCGATCCACCTGGCGGCCCCGGCGTTGGCGGAACTCGCCGCTGAGCATTGGGACGACGGCAACACCTTTTTCCCGCCAACCAGCTTCCAGATCTCCAACCTAAACTCCGGCACCGGCGCCACCAACGTGATCCCCGGCGACCTGACGGCAGTGTTCAACTTCCGCTTCTCCACCGAGTCCACCGTCGAAGGCCTGCAACAGCGGGTTGCGGCGATTCTGGATAAACACGGCCTGGACTGGCACGTTGAATGGGCCTTGTCGGGCCTGCCATTCCTCACCGAGCCGGGCGCGTTGCTCGACGCGGTATCGGCCAGCATCAAGGCGATTACCGGCCGCGAGACCAAGGCGTCCACCAGCGGTGGCACGTCCGATGGGCGTTTCATCGCCACATTGGGCACCCAAGTGGTCGAACTGGGCCCGGTCAACGCGACGATCCATCAGGTCAACGAACGCATCCTGGCCAGCGACCTCGACGTGCTGACCGAAATCTACTACCAAACCCTGATCAAGTTGCTCGCCTGATGCTCGCTTGCCCCCTTTGCAGCGCACCGCTCAACGCGGTGGATAATGGCGTGGCGTGCCCGGCCGGGCACCGTTTCGACCGTGCGCGTCAGGGTTACCTGAACCTGTTGCCGGTGCAGCACAAAAACAGCCGCGACCCAGGCGACAACCTCGCCATGGTCGAGGCACGCCGCGACTTTCTCAACGCCGGGCACTACGCACCGGTGGCCAAGCGCCTGGCCGAACTGGCCGCCGAGCGCGCGCCGCAGCGCTGGGTGGACATCGGGTGTGGCGAGGGTTACTACACCGCACAAATCGCCGATGCCCTGCCCCATGCTGACGGTTATGCGCTGGATATCTCCAAGGAGGCGGTGAAACGCGCGTGCAAACGCAACCCGGCGCTGACCTGGTTGATCGCCAGCATGGCCCGCGTGCCGTTGGCGTCGGGCAGTTGCCAGTTTCTCGCCAGCGTGTTCAGCCCTTTGGACTGGGAAGAGGCCAAGCGCCTGCTCAGCCCTGGCGGCGGCTTGATGAAGGTCGGCCCGACCGCCGGCCACTTGATGGAACTGCGCGAACGCCTGTACGACGAAGTGCGTGAATACACCGACGACAAGCATTTGGCTCTGGTGCCCGAAGGCATGAGCCTGGCGCACAGTGAAACGCTGGAGTTCACCCTGAGCCTGATCGAGCCCCAGGACCGCGCCAACCTGCTGGCGATGACGCCCCATGGCTGGCGCGCGAGTGCCGAGCGCCGTACTGAAGTGATCGAGGCTGCAGAGCCGCTGCGGGTCACAGTGTCGATGCGCTACGATTATTTCGTGCTTCAATAACCGACTTTTAAGTATCCGCGAATGGATTTTCGAATCCCGCAACGAGGAACATCCATGCGCCAACCTGATATCGAGATTTACCTGAAAGACGCCGACGTCGACTACAAGGCCATCGCCGCCTGGCTGGGTGCCGCCCTGGGCCCATGCACCGACTGGGTACAGAAAGGCCAGACCTACAAGTGCAAAGCCGGCACTGTACCGGTCACCTGGCTGCCCAAAGCCGTTGGCAAATGGAACAGCCTGCACCTGGACAGCGACCAGACGCCGTGGGACGACGACATCGCCTGCGCCCGCGCCGCCTTTGCCGCGCTGAACGTCGAAGTGCGCTGCGCGCCGGGTACCTGGGTTGAAGAAGAAGGTGAAGAAAGCGCTGATACCTGGATTCGCGTCAGTGCGGACGGCGAAGAGCAGATCACCTGGAAAACTGCATAACCCATAGATTGTGAACCCAATCAAAATGTGGGAGCGGGCTTGCTCGCGAAAGCGGTGGATCAGTCAACAGATGTATCAACTGACACACCGTATTCGCGAGCAAGCCCGCTCCCACATGGGTTCAGCGGTGTTGCAAAAATCAATTGTTACAGGCCCACCACATCCTCAGCCTGCAAACCCTTCTCGCCAGTCACCACGGCGTATTCCACCTGCTGACCCTCGGCCAATGAGCGGTGGCCCTCACCGCGAATGGCGCGGTAGTGCACAAACACATCCTTGCCGTCTTCACGCTGGATAAAGCCATAGCCCTTTGCATCGTTGAACCACTTCACATTGCCGGTTTCACGCGTTGCCATCTGTTCTTACTCCCACATGCATTTTTATTGTTGAGTCGCTCGCATTGAACTGCCGAGTATAAGACAGGCTCAAAAACGATCAACTCAAGTTTACATCGCTGCTTTTTTGCCGATTTTCGGCGAATACGGCACACTACCCGCCCGAGCACCTGCTCGGTTTTTTCCACTTGAAGCAGCACGCCTATGACCCGCTCCCCGTTCCGCCGTCTGGTGTTTGGCACCTTGCGCCGACTGTTGTACCTCTGGGTTCGCTCCGAGACGATCAACCAGTCGTCCCTAACCCTTAACCTGGACCGCAGCCGGCCGGTGTTTTACGTCCTGCAATCGCCCTCACTCACTGAACTGGCGGTGGTCGATAAGGAATGCACCAAGGCCGGCCTGCCGCGCCCGGTGCTGCCGGTGTCGGTGGGCTCGCTGATCGAACCCGCCGCGTTCTTCTACCTCACGCCCGAACCCGACTGGCTCGGCCGCCAGGACAAGCGCGGCGCGCCGCCAACCTTGACGCGCCTGGTCAACACCCTGACCGAGCACGCCGAAGAGAATGCACAAATCATTCCGGTCAGCGTGTTCTGGGGGCAGTCGCCCGAAAGCGAGTCCAGCCCATGGAAACTGCTGTTTGCCGACAGCTGGGCGGTCACCGGGCGTCTGCGCCGCTTGTTGAGCATTTTGATCCTGGGTCGCAAGACCCGCGTGCAATTCTCCGCGCCTATCAACCTGCGTGAATTGATCGAGCACAATAAAGGTCACGAACGCACCGTGCGCATGGCCCAACGCATCCTGCGTGTGCACTTTCGTAACCTGAAGACTGCGGTGATCGGCCCCGACCTGTCTCACCGCCGCAACCTGGTCAAAGGCCTGGTCAATATGCCGCTGGTGCGCCAGGCCATCGCCGATGAAGCCGAACGCGAGAAAATCACCCCGGAAAAAGCCAAGGCCCAGGCCCTGCGCTACGGCAACGAGATCGCCTCGGACTACACCTACACCGCGATCCGCTTTCTGGAAGTGGTGTTGAGCTGGTTCTGGAACAAAATCTACGACGGCATCAAGGTCAACAATATCGAAGGTGTGCAAAAGGTCGCCCAGGGTTACGAGGTGATCTACGTGCCTTGCCACCGCAGCCATATCGACTACCTGTTGCTGTCCTACCTGCTGTTCAAAAACGGCCTGACTCCGCCGCACATTGCCGCCGGCATCAACCTGAACATGCCCGTGATCGGCAGCCTGCTGCGCCGTGGCGGTGCGTTTTTCATGCGCCGCACCTTCAAGGGCAACCCGCTGTACACCTCGGTGTTCAACGAATACCTGCACACCCTGTTCACCAAGGGCTTCCCGGTGGAGTACTTCGTCGAAGGCGGCCGCTCGCGCACCGGGCGCATGCTGCAACCGAAAACCGGGATGCTGGCGATCACCCTGCGCAGCTTTTTGCGCTCCTCACGCATGCCGATCGTGTTTGTGCCGGTATATATCGGCTATGAGCGCGTGCTCGAAGGCCGTACTTACCTGGGCGAGCTGCGCGGGGCGAGCAAAAAGAAAGAATCGATCTTCGATATTTTCAAAGTCGTCGGCGCGCTCAAGCAGCGCTTTGGCCAGGTCGCAGTCAACTTCGGTGAGCCGATCAAGCTGGCCGAGTTCCTCGATGCCGAGCAGCCGGATTGGCGTGCCCAAGAGCTGGGCCCGAATTACAAACCGGCGTGGCTCAACGAAACCACCAACCGCCTCGGCGAGCAGGTGGCGCGCCACTTGAACGAAGCCGCAGCGGTCAACCCGGTGAACCTGGTGGCCCTGGCGCTGCTTTCGACCACGCGCCTGGCCCTGGATGAACAGGCCATGGCGCGCCAGTTGGACCTGTACCTGGCGCTGCTGCGCCGCGTGCCCTACTCGCCGCACACCACTTTGCCGGAAGGCGATGGCCTGGCGCTGATCAAGCACGTCAAGGACATGAACCTGCTCTCGGAGCAGAGTGACGCCCTGGGCAAGATTGTGTACCTGGATGAGCAAAATGCCGTCCTGATGACCTACTACCGCAACAACGTGCTGCACATCTTCGCCCTGCCGGCGCTGCTGGCGAGTTTTTTCCAGAGCAGCTCACGCATGAGCCGCGAACAGATCCTGCGCTACACCCGCGCGCTCTACCCGTACTTGCAGTCGGAGCTGTTTATTCGCTGGTCGCTGGAAGAATTGGACGCGGTAGTCGACCAATGGCTGGAAGCCTTCGTCGAGCAAGGTCTATTGCGTTTTGAAAACGCCGTATACCTGCGCCCGGCCCCGAGTTCGCGGCACTTTGTGCTGCTGACGCTGCTGTCCAAGAGCATCGCCCAGACCCTGCAACGGTTCTACATGGCGATCTCGCTGCTGCTCAACAGCGGCCAGAACAGCATCAGTGCCGAAGAGCTGGAAGACCTATGCACGATCATGGCCCAGCGCCTGTCGATCCTGCATGGCCTGAATGCGCCGGAATTCTTCGACAAGAGCCTTTTCCGACATTTTATCCAGACATTGCTGGAGCAAGATGTGCTGCGCCGCGACGAAGCTGGCAAGCTGAGTTACCACGACCTGCTCGGCGAACTGGCGGAGGGCGCGGCCAAACGCGTATTGCCTGCCGACATTCGCCTGTCGATTCGCCAGGTGGCCTTGCACCGCGTCGACGGTGCAGCTGAAGCGCCTGTGGAACCGGCAGAAAGCCGCTAGATTGACTGAGGCGCCGGGCTGTTTCCGGCGCCGTTGAAAAGGAGCTGTACCATGAAAAAGATCATCCTCCTGGGCCTTACCGCCCTGATCGGAGCCTGCCAATCCATGACTCCAGCCTCCAAGGCCAGCCTCGACGGCGAAGTGTTCTACCTGCAACGCATCGCGTTGCCGCCCGCTGCCACCTTGAGTGTCAGCCTGCAGGACGTGTCGCTGATGGACGCCCCGGCGGTGACCCTCGCCGAACAGAAAGGCCCGATCAAAGGCCAGGTGCCGTTGCCGTTTCACTTGAGCTATGACCCGGCCCAAATCAAGCCAGGCCACACTTACTCGGTGAGTGCGCGCATCGAGCTGGACGGCAAGCTACTGTTTATTACCACCGAACGCCACGCGGTGCAGCTCGACGGCAAAGACGAACAACCTCTGCGCCTGCGCGTTGATGCTGTCGCACACTGACATTTTCCAGCACATAAGCCCGAACATAAGGAAGCGCTCATGCTCCGTAACTCTCTTCGCCTCACTGCCCTGTGCGCCGGCCTGCTACTCGGTGCCAACGCCATGGCCCTCGACCTTGGCAGCCTGTCCCAGGGCGACGCCAGCGGCGGCCTCAAGGACGCCCTGACCCAAGGCGCACAGATCGCCGTGAAACAACTGGGCGCGCCCGGTGGTTTCAGCAACAACCCCGAAGTGAAGATCGGCTTGCCAGGCAAACTGGGCAAAGTCGCCGACAAGCTGAAGATGTTCGGCATGGGTGACCAGGTCACGCAGCTGGAAACCAGCATGAACAAGGCCGCCGAAACGGCCGTGACCCAGGCGCAGCCGATCCTGGTCAATGCGGTAAAAAACATGAGTGTGACCGACGCCAAGGGCATTCTCAGCGGCGGCCAGGACTCGGCGACGCAGTACCTGAATAAAAGCAGCCGCGAGCAGATCCGCGCCAAGTTCCTGCCGATCGTCAAGGCCGCTACCGACAAGGTTGGGGTTGCCCAGCAGTACAACGCCCTGGCTGGCAAGGCGGCAGCCTTTGGCGCAGTGGATGCCAAAAGTGCCAACGTTGAAAACTACGTGACCGAACAGGCGCTGGACGGCTTGTTCAAGATGATCGCGCAGCAGGAAGAAACCATTCGCAAAAACCCGGCGGCCGCGGCCACCAGCCTGGCGAAGAAGGTGTTTGGCGCGCTGTAAGCCCCGAACACGCTGGACCTACTGCGCCAAGGCCGCTTACCACGGGCCTTGGCGCAGTTGTTTCAGGCAAAGCCCATTAACGATTCAGCGTAAAAAGCGGATAGGTAGGCCTGTAGGGTGAAGGCAGCTCGTGGACCGTGTGTTGCTGTGGATACGGCCTGCCATGGCTGGTCTGGGTTGGATAGGTATGGCCCGCGTGTGGCCGCACTGTATGAGGACGATGTTGGTGATGATGGTGGTGGTGATCGTTTATTGCGTGCCCTGACCTATACCCCGTTCCAAAATCATTGCGCGGTACATTATTGCCCAGCAAGGCCCCGAGAAACGCACCTTTGAAAGCAGCAATAGCATCTAAAAAAGCCATATAAAACTCCATAAACTCATTAAAAAAGGCCAGACTGCCGAATTGGCAAAGTCCAAACCTGTGCCTGTCCATCAGGCAATTCTGAGTGGAGTAAAAAAAACAAACGTTCCAAAGCCGCACACGCCTGTTTGCATCAGCATGTGAATCAGTGAATCAACGCCCCTGCCAATCGGCCCATCATGATTGTGGCAAAACAACCGATAGCCACAGAGGTGACGCGGTTGATCTTCAAGGGGGTCAACCAGGCTTTCTGAAGCCCTTCAAAACGGCTGCCCAGTACGATCCAGGCAGCGCCTACCGGTATCACCACCATCGCCAGCAGAGCCATGAATCCGGCATACCCCGACAACGAGGCGAATGTGCCGATCGGCGCGATAAACGAAACAATCAGCAGGCCCTTGGGGTTCATCACCGTAAGCCAGAAAAAATGCAGGCCTGATAACCGATCGTGGGTTGAGTCGACACTGCTGGTGTGGCGTTGCCACAGCGTGAATGACAATTTGAGCAGGTAGCAGGCCGCCGCCATTTGCGTGGCTTTCACCGCCCAAGGTGACCAGGCCGAGAGGTAAAACAGCACCACGCCCCAGACAGAGACTTGCAGCAGGTAAGCCAGGCATTCAATCAATGCCATACGCCACGAAGCGGCAAACCCAAACAAGACGCCCGCGCGTAACAGCAGCGTGTTTGTCGGCCCGGGCACGACCAGTAACAGTACCAGTGTAGAAACGGTCCCAAACATGAAGGTTATCCTCGGTTGGAATGATCATGGGTCTTTCCACCGATAGCGCTACTACGTCAGCGTGAATGACCAGGCGACCGTTGCTACCATCAAAATCGCGAAGCTTACGTTAAGTCGTCGACTCCAAACGGGATGGATGAACAACTTGCGCATCCGGCTGCCCGCAAAAAGCCATAAAAAATCGAATACCACGCAAACCAATAAGCAAATAAGCGCCTTTGTGCCCTGCTCCCAGGCAGGCGACGTGCCCAAGGTGAAACTGCCCAGTAACGCTGCGAACGCGGCATACGCCTTGATATTCGCAACCCCCAGCACAAAACCGGCACCCCAGCCCGGCGTGACCACGGCTTGCTCATCCTCAATGGGCGGTGCCGTACCAATGCGGTAAGCCAGCCAAAAAATATAAACAATGGAGATGACCGTCAGCGCCACCGCCAACCCGGGAAAGCTGTGCAAGACCACATACAGCCCCGAGGCAACCAACGCCATGGCAATCACTAACCCCAGGGTGATCCCGACAAAAAACTGAAACGAGCGTTGCATGCCATAAGCCGCGCCGCTGGCTGCCAGCGCCAGGGTGGCGGGGCCAGGGCTGGCAAGTAAGGCGATCGCCGCGAGGGTGAAGGTGAATATCGCCTGGTAAACGGAAATCAGGATGTCAGGCATGCACGCGTCCTTTGTGACTACGTTCAGGATGGCTCAACCGGGTAGCCCATTTTCGTGGCAGTAATAGATTGTCCTGTGGTTCTTCATGAAATCAATCACACCATTGGCAACGCCCATCGGGTCCTCTTTATGCAGGAGCACCCGGGCAATCTGCTCGGCGATCCAGGCGATTTCCGGCTCCTTCATGCCCAGGCGAGTAACCTCGACAGTGCCGAGCCGAATGCCTGTTTCTCGGTAAGGGTCAGTGTCCCAAGGCAGCGGCATTTCGTTGGTGATGATGTTGGCGGCCTCCAGGCGCTGTACGGCCTCACGGCCGCAGGCGAAGGGCTTTGAATCAATCACAATCTGATGGGTTCGGGTGTAACCCTGTTCTCGATAGAACGCAGTCACCCCCCGAAACTCCAGGTGCCTGGCCAACGCCTGGGCGTTACTGACCACCTGTTTCATGTAGGTTTGCCCGAACTCGAGCATTTCTGTGGCCGCCACCGCGAGCGCAGCCACGCGGTTGATTTGATGGCTACCGGTCAGCGTAGGGAAAATCGCCTCGTGCAGAGGCGCTGTCAGTGCTGCATCGTTCCAGACAATGACGCCGCCCTGAGGACCACTGAACGTCTTCCCGGAAGACCCGGTCATCAGGTCGGCGCCCTCAGCCAATGGGTCTTGGAACAGGCCGGCACTGATCAAGCCCAATTGGTGGGCGGCGTCGAAATAGACCTTGCCACCCCAGGATGAAACGATGCCTTTGATGTCCGCCAACGGCAACGGAAACAAGGTCAGTGTCATGCCCAACCCAATCACAGCAGGTTTGAGGGTCTGAGCGATTTCACTGAAGCGTGTCAGGTCGATGTCTGCAGTTTTGTGCACAAACGGAATGTCCCACACCTTGAGTCCGCGAACCCCTGGCGGCCCGTTGGTGCGATTACTGGTATCTCCACCGCGGATCACTGGCACAGTCATCACGTTGTCTTCAGGACGGGCCAACGCTGTGTACGCAGCCAGTACAGCCGCCATACCGCCCATCAAACGATGATCGGCGTGCCGGGCACGCAGCGTGATTTTAAGCAGTTCCACGCAAAGCGATTCCAGCTCGTCGATGTTCTTCATGCCGGAGAAAAAACGGTTGTCACGCCCGATATGCCCACCCGATGCGCGCGTACCCACCTCACTGGCCAGTAACGCACGCACCGAGGGGCTGGTGGGTGATTCTGCTGCCACCAGATTAATGCACTGCTGCCCACGCCATTGCTCATTGCGAACCACCGCCGCCCGGACCAGATCGGCCATGGCCGAGTGTGATTGCGCCTGCTTGAGCAAGGCATTGGCGCGCTGGAGGCATTCAATATCATGCATGACCATCATCCCATCTGTTCGCGTGACAACCAGCCACAGGTGTTTTACGTCAGGCTTTTGGCGGCCTCAACATGCTGGTCTTCCCACCAGCGATCATTGCCGTGCAGGTTTGCGCTGAGATCTTTTTCTGCCGCCCACGTCATATTGAGGATGATCCGGGTGGCATCTTCATTGAGTGGAATGGTGCGGTGCAGGGTGGTGTCGGTGCGCAGGAAATAAATATCTCCGGTCTTGAAACCGTAAGTCGCTATCGGGTTACTGCACAGCAGCTCGTGAATCCTCGGGTTGGATTTGTCCCACGAGGTATGGGGCACGCACTGCAACATCCCACCCTTGGCGACAGGGGGCGTTTCGATAATCCAGATCAGTGCGAAGCTGTAATCCCCCCAGTGCCATCCATGGGTGTCGCCTTTGCGCTCCTGCTTGGTGATCAGGTACTCCTCGTCCTTGGAGACGGACGGGACAATACGGGTTCCGGCTATCTGTGACAGGGTGCCAAGCAACACATCAGACTTCGACAGCGCATTAATGAGAAGGCTGTTTTCAGCAATGAACTCGCTGCGCACGACACTCATATAACGCGGTGTATTATCGGTAGTTGCCAGGTGCAGGTCACGCCGTTCAAGTTGGCGCTCGATCAAACTTTTTACTTCAACGGTAATCTGCTCACGCAAATCATCATCCACAACATCACGCAACTTTATAAACCCATCACGGGCAAACTCATGACGTTGCGAAAACAATCGCTGCTCAGAAAAATTATTATCATGGTGCTTTTGCAAGCGTGCCTCATCAAGTACGTGGTTCATTTCAATCCCTCGATAAATAGATCAAGTTGAAATAGCGCTACAGTACTGCGTATGACTGCAGACAAAACAATAGGTAGGACTTTTCGAAAAATCCATTCTTTTTTGAGGGATCTGTGGTATGTAAGATTTTCACGCTATTTCATCAATGTTCGTAAGGTCCATCTAATGAAAAGGCTTACAAAAAACGATCAGACACTCGATGCAATTGATCGCGCGCTGCTGGTCGCCCTGCATCAGAATGCCCGCGCCTCTATCCGCGCCCTTGGCCGGCAGGTGGGGCTCTCCGCTCCTGGTTGCAGCGAGCGTCTCAAACGCCTGGAAGTGGCAGGGGTTATAAGTGGGTTCAGCGTAGAGTTGGACGCGCAGGCACTGGGGTTTGCGCTGCAGGCACTGGTGCGGGTAAAACCGCTGACGGGAAATTTTCAAACAGTGGAGCAGCTACTGTCAGACATGCCTGAATGTATTGTCTGTTACAAGATCACCGGGGAAGACAGTTTCGTCTGCCATCTGTACACACACTCTGTCAGCCACCTTGATCAAACCTTGCAAAAAATAACGCCGTTGGCCGACACCAACACCTCGATTATAAAAACCGTCGAGAAGAAACTGCCCATATTCTAAATAAACAAGTGGGAGACATTCAGGCTTAAACAGCAGTTATCGAATTTCAGGCTGTTCCCACACCCGTCAATACTATCGACACGCCTTCACGCCTCCCGCTATGAACTAGTGCGCCTCCTTCTTAATGCGAAACCATGCCGCATACAGGGCTGGCAAGAACAATAACGTCAACGCCGTCGCCACAATCAGCCCACCCATGATTGCCACGGCCATCGGCCCGAAGAACACGCTGCGCGACAGCGGAATCATCGCCAGTACCGCCGCAAGCGCCGTCAGTACAATCGGGCGGAAGCGTCGGACGGTGGCTTCGATGATCGCTTGCCAGGGCGCGAGCCCGGCTTTGATGTCTTGTTCGATCTGGTCCACCAGGATCACCGAGTTACGCATGATCATGCCCGACAGCGCGATGGTGCCGAGCATGGCGACAAAGCCGAAGGGCTGGCGGAACACCAGCAGGAACAGAGTCACACCTATCAAGCCCAGCGGCGCCGTCAGAAACACCATCGCCGTGCGTGAGAAGCTGCGCAGTTGTAGCATCAGCAAGGTCAGTACCACCACGATAAACAGCGGCACACCGGCCTTGACCGAGTTCTGGCCACGGGCCGAATCCTCGACGGTGCCGCCCACTTCGAGCAGATAACCGTCGGGCAATTCGGCGCGCACACCTTCCAGGGTCGGCAGGATCTGCTGGACCAGGGTCGCCGGCTGTTCCTTGCCGTAGATGTCGGCACGCACGGTCACCGTCGGCAGGCGGTTGCGGTGCCAGATGATGCCTTCTTCGAAGCCATACTCAAGTGTCGCAATCTGCGACAAAGCTACGCTTTTGCCATTGTCGGTCGGCACCGCCAGGCTTGGCAGCAGCGACAGTTCGGAACGTTCATGCACGGTGCCGCGCAGCAGGATTTCGATCAACTCGTTGTCCTCGCGGTACTGGCTGACGCTGGAACCGGTCAAGGAACTTTGCAGGAACTTCGACAGGTTGGCGGTGCTGACGCCGAGGGCACGGGCGCGGTCCTGGTCGATATTCAAGTAGACGATCTTGCTCGGCTCTTCCCAGTCCAGGTGCACGTTGACCACGTGGGTATTTTCGCGAACCTTGGCCGCGACCTTGCGCGCCAGGGCACGGACTTCTTCGATGTGCTCGCCGGTCACACGAAATTGCACCGGGTAGCCCACGGGCGGGCCGTTTTCCAAGCGCGTGACGCGTGAACGCAGGTCGGGGAATTGTTCGTTAAGGGTCTCGATCAGCCAGGTGCGCAGGCTTTCACGTTCTTCAATGGTTTTGGCCAACACCACAAACTGCGCAAAGCTGGCGGCCGGCAGTTGCTGGTCCAGCGGCAGGTAGAAACGCGGCGAACCGGTGCCCACGTAGGCCACGTAGTTGTCGATGCCGGCATGTTCCTTGAGCAAGGCTTCCAGGCGCTTGACCTGATCGGCGGTGTTGCTCAGCGAGGCACCTTCAGCCAGTTTCAGGTCGACCATCAGCTCCAGGCGACCGGAGGCCGGGAAGAACTGCTGTGGCACAAAACGGAACAGCGCCACCGAGCCGATAAACAACAACAAGGTCAATACGATCACGGTTTTGCGCCGACGCACACACCATTCGACCAAGCGTCTTACCCGCTGGTAGAACGGCGTGCCGTAGGGATCCGGCCCATCGGTGCCGTGTTTGGCCGCATGAATCTTCGCCAGGTCCGGCAGGAGTTTTTCTCCCAGGTACGGCACAAACACCACCGCCGCGACCCACGAGGCCAGCAGGGCAATGGTCACCACCTGAAAAATCGAACGGGTGTATTCGCCGGTGCTCGATTGCGCAGTGGCAATCGGCAGGAAACCTGCGGCAGTGATCAATGTGCCGGTGAGCATTGGGAACGCGGTGCTGGTCCAGGCAAAACTCGCGGCCTTGAGCCGGTCGTAGCCCTGCTCCATTTTGATCGCCATCATTTCCACGGCGATGATTGCATCGTCCACCAGCAAACCCAGGGCCAGCACCAAGGCGCCAAGGGAAATTTTGTGCAGGCCGATGCCCAGGTAATACATGGTCGCAAAGGTCATCGCCAGCACCAGCGGGATCGCCAGGGCCACCACCATGCCGGTGCGTACGCCGAGAGAGAAGAAGCTCACCAGCAGCACGATGGCCAGGGCTTCAGCCAGTACCTGGACGAATTCGCCGACGCTGGTTTTAACCGCCGCCGGTTGGTCCGAGACCTTGCGCAGTTCCATGCCTGCCGGAAGGTTCTTCTGCAGGCGTGCGAATTCGCCTTCAAGCGCCTTGCCCAGTACCAGAATGTCACCGCCGTCGCGCATCGCCACGGCCAGGCCAATGGCGTCTGCGCCCATGTAGCGCATGCGCGGCGCGGGTGGGTCGTTGAAGCCGCGGTGGATTTGCGCCACGTCACCGATGCGGAAGGTGCGGTCCCCTACGCGGATCGGGAAGTTACGGATCTCATCGACCGTTTTGAAGTTACCCGAGACCCGCAGTTGCACGCGTTCCGTCGGGGTTTCAAAGAAACCGGCGGTGGAGACGGCGTTCTGCTCCTGCAGTGCCTGCTGCACCGCAGCCAATGGCAGGCCAAGGGTGGCGAGCTTGAGGTTGGACAGCTCGATCCAGATCTTCTCATCCTGCAGGCCCAACAGCTCGACCTTGCCCACATCCGGCACGCGTTGCAGTTGAATCTGGATGCGGTCGGCGTAGTCCTTAAGCACCGCGTAGTCAAAACCGTCACCGGTCAGGGCGTAGATATTGCCGAAGGTGGTGCCGAATTCATCGTTGAAAAACGGCCCCTGGATATCCGGCGGCAAGGTCTGGCGAATGTCGCTGATCTTCTTGCGCACCTGGTACCACAGCTCCGGGATTTGCGCCGAGTGCATCGAGTCGCGGGCCATGAAGGTGACCTGGGACTCACCGGGCCGCGAGAACGAGACAATGCGCTCGTACTCGCCCGTCTCCATCAGCTTCTTCTCGATACGCTCAGTGACCTGGCGCGAGACTTCCTGGGCCGTGGCGCCCGGCCAGTTAGTCTTGATGACCATGGCCTTGAAGGTAAACGGCGGGTCTTCACTTTGCCCCAGCTTGGTGTAGGACAAGGTGCCGACCACTGCCAGCAGGATCATCAGGAACAGTACGATCTGGCGATTACGCAACGCCCATTCGGAAAGATTGAAACCCATCGGGGACTACTCCTTGGCCGCCAGATTCACTACTCGGTTGGAGCGATCCACCGGGCGCACTTGCTGGCCCTCATGGAGCACATGCACACCCGCCGCGATCACCCAATCGGTGGGGGCCAAGCCTTCGAGCACCGGCACGGTTTTTTCACCAAAGGCACCGATGCGCACCGGCGTTCGCTTAAGCGTGTTGTCCGGCTGCACCCGCCAGACGTAGGACGCACCGTTCTCTGCGCTCAGGGCCGACAGCGGCACTGACAGTGGAACGACGCCATCGGCCTGGATGAAGACGCGGGCACTCTGGCCCAGCTCGGCGGGGACTTTGCCGCCGGTGAAGGCGACACGTGCGGCGAAGGTGCGGGATTTTGGATCGGCAGCCGGTGAGAGTTCACGAATGCGCCCGGCGAAACGTTGGTCGGGCTGGCTCCACAACTCTACCGACACCGGCTGGCCGATCTTGAAGCGGCCAAAACCTTGCTCGGGCAGGCTGATCAGCACTTCGCGCTCGCCGTCGGTGGCCAGGGTGAACACCGTTTGGCCGGCGGACACCACTTGGCCGACTTCCACCGCACGCTTGGCAACCACGCCATCTTGAGGCGCACGCAACACGGCGTAGCCGGCCTGGTTGCTCGACACGTCGAACTCAGCCTTGATCTGCTTAAGGCGTGCTTCACCGGATCGGTAGAGGTTTTCGGAATTGTCGTACTGCGAGCGGCTGACCATCTGACGGTCCATCAGGGTCTTGTAGCGGTCGCGTTCGGCGCGCACCAGGCTCAGGTTGGCTTCGGCGGCCGCAACCTGGGCGCGGGTGGCTTCCAGTTGCAGGCGCACGTCCTGAGGGTCGAGCTCTGCCAATGGCTGGTTGGCCTTGACCCGCTCGCCCTCCTCCACCAGGCGTTTACTGACTTTGCCGCCAATTCGAAAGGCCAGGTCCGGCTCATAACGGGCGCGTACTTCACCCGGAAAACTGTCCATCGCCAGTGCTGACGGCTGCGGTTGCACCACCATGGCCGGGCGGACGGTAGTTTGGGCCGCTTCTTCATGGCCGCAGGCGGCCAACAGGAAGACCAGGCTGACAGGCAACGCAAGGGGCAGGAAAGTGCTGCGCATGCTGAAGGACCTTTCGCAAATGGAGCTAGGAATAATTATACTGGCCGGTATGTTATTAATACCAAACTCACCAGTCCAGTATTAAAGGTGAAAATGTCCGACAATCGTGTAAACACCAATAGCCCCGGGCGTCCCAAGGACATGGCAAAACGCCAGGCAATCCTCGAAGCAGCCAAAATCCTGTTTTTGAGCAATGGCTACGCCAGCACCAGCATGGATGCCGTGGCCCTTGAGGCCGGCGTGTCAAAACTGACGGTCTACAGCCACTTCACCGATAAAGAGACCTTGTTCACCGCCGCCGTCGTGGCCAAGTGCGAGGAACAGTTGCCGGTGATGTATTTCGAGTTGCCCGCAGGCATGCCGGTGCACACCGTGCTGCTGAACATCGCACGCGGCTTCCATCGGCTGATCAACAGCGAAGAATCGGTGAACCTGCACCGCTTGATGATGACCACCGGCAACCAGGACGTGAAACTCTCGCAGATCTTCTTTGAAGCCGGGCCTATGCGCATGCTGCAAGGCATGGAGCGCCTGCTCAGCCGTATCGACCAGAGCGGCGCCTTGAGCATCGACAAACCGTTTACGGCGGCCGAGCACTTCTTTTGCCTGCTCAAGGGCACGGCGAATTTTTGTTTGTTGTATGGGTGTGGCGGCCAGTTGAGCGAAGAAGCCGCCGAAGCGCATGTGCAGGAGGTGGTGGGGTTGTTTATGCGGGCGTATCGGCCTTGAAGATTTGAGTTGCCTGATCGGGCGCTATCGCAGGCAAGCCAGCTCCCACCTTTGACTGTGTTCACAAATCAAAAGGTGGGAGCTGGCTTGCCTGCGATGAGGCCCAAAAGAGCAACAATGATTCAGGACTTGAGCGCTTTCTTCGGATAAATGTCATACCGGCTGGACTTGCCATCCAACGCATGACTAGGCTTGGGCCCGTCAATACACGGCGCCTTGCGCGGGCGCTTGACCACCACGCGGTGGCTGGCCAACGCCAAGGCCGCCGCGAGCAAGGCCGGTGCGTCCGGATCATCGCCCACCAATGGGCGAAACAGGCGCATTTCCTTCTTTACCAGCGCCGTTTTCTCACGGTGCGGGAACATCGGGTCCAGGTAGATCACCTGCGGCGGCTCGCGCTCCCAGTTGCGCATCACCTCGATCGAGTTGCCCTTGAGCAACTGCATGCGCGCCACAATGGGCGCCACTTCAAAGTCATCCGCACCACGGGCCAGGCCGTCCTCGAGCAAGGCACCGATCAACGGCTGACGCTCGATCAGGCTCATCTCGCAGCCCAGGCTGGCGAGGACGAACGCGTCTTTGCCCAGGCCCGCCGTGGCGTCCAGCACCCGTGGGCGCACGCCTTGGGCAACGCCCACCGCCTTGGCGATCATCTGCCCGCTGCCACCGCCGTATAACCGCCGATGCGCCGCGCCGCCTTCGACGAAGTCCACGCGTACCGGCCCCGGCGCGTCAGGCCCTAGCTGTTGCAATTGCAGGCCGTGCTCCCCGACTTGCAGGCAAAAATCCGCCTCATCCAGCTGCAAAGGCAGGCCAAGCTGCGCGGCCCAGTGCTCGGCACGGGCCTTGAAACCGTCGGCCAAAGCCTCGACCCGAATGCGGCTGGCCGCTGGTTGTTCGCTCATCAATCGCTACGCTCAAAAATATTAAGGATCGGCAAACAACGGCCGATAAAAACAACAGTCAGGTATTTTGCCAGAGCTGAGCGTCGACCGAGAAAAATGTCAGACATTCTTCCCCTAACCATCGGTGTACTGCCGACCCACAACCACTACGGCCTGCGCAATACCCAAGCGCTGGCCGGGGTGAGCCATGTGTGGCAGGACTTCTTCGCCCGTGCGCTGGCCGAGCAGCTTGGCGATACGCCGGGCGCGCTGGCGGCCAAGGCGCCGGCGCCGAAGGACCCGGCGGTAGAACCCAGCGAAGGCGCCGACCTGTTGTCGCAGATCCTCACCCAGCGTGAGTGCGACGTACAAGACACCGAGATCGCCCCACCGGAGCCGCTGTTCCTGCCCATCGCCGAATTTGAAACAGAGTTGCTGCCGCCGCCGGCCAAGCCGTTCCCGGCAGAAGAAATCATCGCCCAACAGCGCCAGCAAAACTTCGACAGTGGCTGGGTCCGCCCGCTTGTGCTCAACGCCGGCAACCCGCCGCCTGAGCCTGGCCCGGCGCCGCAACCCCGGCCGCTGCACCTGCCGATTGCCGAGTTCGAACTGGACCTGCTGCCACCGCCTGCCACGCCTTACCCGGCCGAGGAGCTGGTGGCGCAACAGAAGGCGCTGGACTTCGACTACCACTGGGCACGCCCGCTGATCCTCAATAACCTGCGCCTGGCGGCCTGATTCAGTCTTTGAAAAAACCGTTGGCCTGACTGAACGGCATCTTGCGTTCAGTGAAGGTAAAAGTGCCCAACTCATACACTTCCTGCGCCGCCCGATAGAATTCGCCATACGCCGCCAGGGCCATGGCCGAGCCGACGCTGATACGGCGTACGCCCATCTCGCTCAACTGCGCCACGCTCAGGTTCAAGCCACCGGACATCAACACATTCACAGGTTTGGGCGCCACCGCCTTGACCACTGCGAGCACTTCTTCGGCACTGCGCAAAGCGGGGGCGTAGAGCACGTCCGCACCGGCTTCGGCGTAGGCTTGCAGGCGGCGGATGGTGTCAGGCAAATCCAGGCGACCATGCAGGAGGTTTTCTGCACGGGCTGTGAGCGTGAAGGCAAATGGCAAGCTGCGGGCAGCGGCGACGGCAGCCTCAACACGCTCCACCGACAGGTCAAACGGATAGATCGGGTCGACCGCAATGCCTGTGGCGTCTTCGATAGAGCCACCCACAATACCGCTGGCCGCGGCGCGCAGGATGGTCTGGGCGCAGCCTTCGGGGGTGTCGCTGAAGCCGTTCTCCAGGTCAGCCGCCACCGGCAGCGCAGTGGCCCGCACGATCGAGGACGCATTGGCCAAGGTGTCTTCAAGGGATAATGCGCCTTCCGCATCCGGCCGCCCGAGGCTGAACGCATAGCCCGCACTGGTCGTGGCCAACGCTTCGAAACCCAGGCTGGCGAGCATGATGGCGGAGCCGGCGTCCCACGGGTTGGGCATCACAAACGCGCGGTCACGTTCATGCAAGGCCTTGAAGGTTTCGGCGCGAAGGGATTGGGCATCCATGGCTGACTCCTGTCGAAAAAAGGAGCCCTAGAGTAACCCCAGTTGCTCCGCTGCGGGTTCCCGATGCAAGGTCGGCAGCGCTGGCAAACCCGGCAGGCGCAGCATCAACTGTTGGTGAAAACGCAGCGCCAGTTGCGCGGCAAGGCGGTTATCCGAGGTGTGCAGGAACACATAGGGCGTGCGCCCCTCTTCGATCCAGCCAGCAATTTTTTCCACCCACGGGATCAGGAACGGGTCATTGGCCTCCAATTCCGGGTGGCCGATGAAGCGTACTTGAGGGAACAGCGTCAGCGCCGCCGGCCGTGTTGGCACCTTGGGTTTTTTCGATTGGGCGTGCAGCACAGCGGCCGACGTTGAAGTGCAACTGAACAGCGCACGTGGATCAAGGCAAATACGCTCGACGCCACGGTCGCGCAACAGGCGGTTGAGCCTGCGCTCGGCATCGCCCTTGGCGAAGAACTCCGGGTGACGCACTTCCACGGCCAGCGGACGCTCCAGGCCATCAATGAAACCGGCCAGTTCGCCCAGGCGTTGCGGTGAAAAGCTCGCCGACAATTGCAGCCACAGGGGTGAAACCCGCTCACCCAGCGGGCTCATCAAACCGACAAAACTTTCTGCCGCCGGTAACTGCTCGCGCAGGTCGCCGCCGTGGCTGATATCGCCGGGGAATTTGGCGGTGAAGCGAAAATCCTCAGGCATGATTTCAGCCCAGCGCTGTACCGTGGCGGCCGAGGGGCGGGCATAAAACGTGGTGTTGCCTTCAACGGCGTTGAAGACTTGGGAATACAGGGCGAGGTAGTCGCTGGAACGGGCATCGGCCGGGTACAGGTACTCGCGCCAGGCATTTTCACTCCAGGACGGGCAGCCGATGTAGTAAGGCAGGCGCATCAGATGTGGATGTCGAGACCCAGCACTTCCATATCCCATTCGACAAAGCCGGCGGTGGTCAGGTAGCTGGCCAGCGCGGTGGCGACGCTTTTGCTCATGGAACGGGGGAAGACCATGTCTTGCTGACGAGCAGGAAGGCCACTGATGCGTGCAGCGCCAGAACCTTGGGCACTGGGCTGCGACTCGGACTGAACCTCAATGAAGTCCGGCGAATCTTCGACGGACTCGTCTACCGTGACGTTCGCCTTGCGCGGCTTACGCTTGAGTGGGTAGGACTGTGGGGAAAAGCCGTCTATACGCATACATGCAGACTCGGTATCAATGATGGCAATTTAGCGGCACTTTCCGTAGCGCGCAAATGCTCTGGTGATAACTAGAACACATAATTTGTAAAAGGTTTACAAACCGGGGCAAATTCTGACGATTGGGGATTTTGGCTCCAAATTGCCAGCATTTTTGACGTCAAATAATCCCGCGTTCAGCCTTGGTTTGCGCAACTTTATCGCGCAGATAAACCGGTGCAGCCTGGTCGGCCGGAATCGCTTCGCCGCGCTCGAAAGCGAAACGTGCCAGGGTCAGCAAGTCTTCGGCGTGGGGCAACATGGCAGCGTCCTGCCCCGCCAGTTGCACATTGATGCGTTCGCCATAACCCCAGCCAGTACCGGCACCAAACCAATCGCCGCTGGCGTCAGCAGGCAACACCGACGATTGCGGAGGCTGTACGGCTTCCACGCCGACTAAACGCATTTCGCCAGCGGTTGCGCGGTAGCAGCCCCAATACACTTCATCCATGCGCGCATCAATCGCCGCCGCCACCTGCGTAGCGCCGTGTTCACGCAATGCGCGCTGGGCCAACACCGCAAGGTTGGAGACCGGCAATACCGGGCGCTCCAGCGCAAAGGCAAGGCCCTGCACTACACCAATTGCGATACGCACGCCAGTAAACGCGCCTGGGCCACGGCCAAAAGCAATCGCATCCACGGCTGAAAGCGTGGTGCCGGCGTCTTCCAGCAATTGCTTGATCATCGGCAACAGCTTCTGCGCATGCAGACGCGGGATCACCTCGTAGTGGCTCGTGACCTTGCCATCGTGCAGCAAGGCGACAGAGCAAGCTTCAGTCGCGGTGTCCAGGGCCAGCAGGGTGCTCATCGGTGTAGGTGTCCAAGTCGAAAAAAAGTGCGCCAGTATAAACAACAACGGCCCGCAAGCGGGCCGTTGTACGCAAAGCCGATCAAAGGATCAGCTCAGTGCTTGCAACACCTTGGCGGTGATTGCTTCTACCGAACCCACGCCAGGGATGTGGCTGTACTTCGGCTTGCCTTGGGCAGCCGACAGCTTCTGGTAGAAATCCACCAGCGGCTTGGTCTGCGAATGGTAGACCGACAAGCGATGGCGCACGGTTTCTTCGGTGTCGTCCTTACGCTGTACCAGGTCTTCACCGGTCACATCGTCTTTGCCTTCAACCTTTGGCGGGTTGTAGACGATGTGGTACACGCGGCCCGAGCCTTCGTGAACGCGACGGCCCGCAATACGCTGAACGATTTCTTCGTCTTCAACTGCGATTTCAACCACAGCGTCCAGCTCAACGCCGGCTTTCACCAAGGCTTGCGCCTGGGGAATGGTGCGCGGGAAACCGTCGAACAGGAAACCGTTCTTGCAGTCTTCCTGGCTGATGCGTTCCTTGACCAGGTTGATGATCAGGTCATCGGAAACCAGGCCGCCGCTGTCCATCACGCTCTTGGCGATCAGGCCCAGCTCGGTGCCCGCCTTGACGGCGGCACGCAGCATGTCGCCGGTGGAGATTTGTGGAATGCCGAATTTTTCAGTGATGAACTTTGCCTGAGTACCTTTACCGGCCCCGGGAGCTCCCAGCAGAATGACGCGCATCGATGTGCTCCTCAATTTTTTATAGAGATGACGCTCGGATTCGCCGCGTGGGGCCAATCTCGTAAAATGTGGGTCCTGGCCGATCAAACGGCCAAAGGCTGATCAAGATACACAGCGGGCTCTATCCATACAAGCCGCCAAAAGTCGCAAGAACCGCGCCCGGCATGCAGTCATAGGTAGGGTGTGCCTGAGTGCAACCCCGCCTCATAAACGCCGACCGCCCGTTTCCGGGCGGCCGTCGTTGTTTATCTGCAAGCCATTGAGAACACGCAGAAAACCTTAGCCGGTGTTGCGCAAACCGGCGGCAATACCGGCCACAGACACCAGCAGCGCCTGTTCCAGAGGGCTGTCCTGCGCCGCCTCCTGTTGACGCGAACGTGCCAGCAACTCGGCCTGCAACAGGTGCAGAGGGTCGAGGTACGTGTTGCGCAAGCGAATGAACTCAAGCGTGTCGGGGCTATGGGCCAGCAGTTGCGACTGGCCGGTCAGGCCAAGCACCACGCTGCATGCCTGCGACAATAGGTCGCGTAAGTGCGCACCCAATGGCAGCAGGTCCGGCTGCACCAAACGCTCGTCATACAGCCGCGCGATGTCGGCATCGGCCTTGGCCAGCACCATCTCGAGCATATCGATGCGGGTGCGGAAGAACGGCCATTGCTCGCGCATCTGCCCCAGCAACTCGCCTTCACCGCGCTCCAGTGCCTTGCTTAATGCCGCTTCCCAGCCTAGCCAGGCGGGCAGCATCAGGCGGGTTTGGGTCCAGCCAAAGATCCACGGTATTGCGCGCAGGCTCTCGATACCGCCCGCACGACGCTTGGCCGGGCGACTGCCCAATGGCAAGCGGCCCAGCTCCTGCTCGGGTGTGGACTGGCGGAAGTATTCGACGAACTGCGGATTTTCCCGCACCACGGCACGGTAAGCACTGACACCGTCTGCCGCCAATTCGTCCATTAGATGACGCCAGGCCGGCTCAGGTGGCGGCGGTGGCAGCAACGTGGCTTCCAGCACGGCAGCCAGATAAAGGTTGAGGTTCTGCTCGGCAATGTCCGGCAGGCCGAACTTGAAGCGGATCATCTCGCCTTGTTCGGTCGTACGGAAACGCCCCGCCACCGAGCCTGGCGGCTGCGACAGGATCGCCGCATGCGCCGGGCCGCCGCCACGGCCAACGGTGCCGCCGCGACCGTGGAACAACAGCAACTCCACCTGTTGTTCACGGCAGATATCCACCAGCCGTTCCTGGGCCCGGTACTGTGCCCAGGCTGCGGCCGTGGTGCCGGCGTCCTTGGCCGAGTCCGAATAGCCGATCATCACTTCCTGCGGGCCTTGCAGGCGCGCGCGATAACCCGGCAATTGCAACAGGCGCTCCATCACCGGCCCGGCGTTATCCAGGTCGGCCAGGGTTTCAAACAGCGGCACCACGCGCATCGGCCGTTGCACGCCCGCTTCTTTAAGCAACAGTTGCACGGCCAGCACGTCCGAGGCAGCACCCGCCATGGAGATCACATACGAACCGAGTGACGCTGCCGGCGCGGCGGCGATTTCCTTGCAGGTGTTCAACACCTCTGCAGTGTCTGCCGACGGTTTGAAATAACCCGGCAGCAGCGGCCGCCGATTGGTCAGCTCTTTGCTCAAGAAGCTGATGCGCGCTTCTTCGTCCCAGTCTTCATAACGGCCCAGGCCCAGGTAATCGGTGATTTCGGTCATGGCCGCCGAGTGCCGGCTGGAATCCTGACGTACGTCCAGGCGCACCAGGAACAGGCCAAAGGTCACGGCGCGGCGCAGGCAATCGAGCAACGGGCCATCGGCGATCACGCCCATGCCGCATTCATGCAGCGACTGATAGCACAGCTCCAGCGGGTCGAGCAGGTCGCGGTTGTTTTGCAGCACCTCGGCCGGCGCCGGCGTGCTGGCCGTGAGCGAGGTATGCGCCCATTGACGCGTGGCGCGCAGGCGTTCGCGCAGTTGCTTGAGCAAGGCACGGTAAGGTTCGACGCTATCACCGACCTTGGCCTGCAACGCAGGGCTGGCCTGCTGCATCGACAGCTCGGAGGCCAGGTGATCGACATCGCGCAGATACAAGTCCGCCGCCATCCAGCGCGCCAGCAGCAACACTTCGCGGGTGACCGGTGCGGTGACATTCGGGTTGCCGTCACGGTCGCCGCCCATCCACGAAGCAAAGCGAATCGGCGCCGCCTCAAGTGGCAGGCGCAGGCCGGTGGCGGCGTGCAAGGCCTGGTCGGCCTTGCGCAAATAATTGGGAATGGCATGCCACAGAGAATGCTCGATCACCGCAAAGCCCCACTTGGCTTCGTCTACCGGCGTGGGCCGGATGCGCCGGATCTCTTCGGTGTGCCAGGCTTCGGCGATCAGCCGCTGCAAGCGCTCGCGAATCTGCTCGCGCTCGGCGCTGGTGAGGTCGCGGTGATCCTGCAACGCCAGTTGTGCGGCGATCGCATCGTATTTCTGGATCAGCGTGCGACGCGCCACTTCGGTCGGGTGGGCGGTGAGCACCAGCTCAATCTCCAGGCGTGCCAGCTGGCGGGCCAGGGATTCATTGCTGTGACCTTCACTTTGCAGGCGCGCCAGCAATTCCGGCAACACACGGGATTCGAACGGCGCCGGTTGCGATTCATCGCGGCGATGGATCAGCTGATACTGCTCGGCGATATTGGCCAGGTTGAGGAACTGGTTGAACGCCCGTGCCACGGGCAGCAGTTGGTCTTCTTCTAGCTGATTGAGGCTGGTGCTCAGCTCATCGCCAGCACCTCGCCTGTCAGCCTTGGCGCCTTTACGGATCTGCTCGATCTTGTCGAGAAAAGCATCGCCGTATTGCTCTCGAATGGTGTTGCCCAGCAGTTCACCCAGCAGGTGAACATCCTCACGCAAGCGTGCATCGATATCACTCATCAGCCAATCTCCAGCCAGAAATCCGGGACGCGCAGGCCTTCCAGAGTGCCGCCCGCGTCAGTTTCTGACAAGACACTTTAAACCTTGCGACTTGCAGCTAGTCTCAACAGTGAGTCGCCGCGTTACCCACGCAGGCGACTGGACACCCATCACCGCCTGCCATCGCGGGCTTATTGAGGTTGCCATGAAAATTCGAGAACTGGCCCAGCATTGGGAAGAGAACGCCAAGGGTCGCCTGACCAAAACCGAATACGCTATCCATTTGGACGTCGAGTCCGCTGCGCGCCTGGCCGCTATCGCCGAGATGTACCCCAAACGCAGCACCGAAGAATTGCTCGGCGAGCTGATCGGCGCGGCCCTTGAAGAGCTGGAAGCGAGCTTCCCCTACATCAAGGGCCAGCATGTGATCGCCACCGATGAAGAGGGTGACCCACTGTATGAAGACGTCGGCCCTACACCGCGCTTTCTGACTTTGTCACGCCGCTATCTGCATGATTTGTCAGCCACCTCCGACAAACAGCAGCACTGAAAAACACTCGATCAACCCCGTTAAACCCCCGGTATTCCGGGCCTCACAAGGGCTCGGCGTACCTCTGTGCAACGCAAAAGTTCAAACTTTTAAACGCTGACCAAACAGTCAGATATTTTTTTAGGCAAATCGCCATCTTCGCTGAACTTTTGAAAAAAGCCTCCGGTCACAGCCAGTAAGCCATCACTTGGAACGGCCGTTTGAAAGGGCATTTGGTGCTTTACCGCCGGGCTCGCAACCGCCAACCAATGAAGTGGATTTTGATTTTTTCAGGAGTTATCCAATGGAGTTGAAGACGATGAAGACCAGCACTGCCAAATCCTCGTTTAACCATCTGCGCGGGCTGAAATTGGCCGCGCTGGCAATCGGCACCAGCTTCGTTCTGGCGGGCTGCGCCGGCAACCCGCCGACCGAGCAATACGCCGTGACCCAGTCTGCCGTAAACAGCGCGGTCAGCGCCGGCGGCACCGAGTACGCAGCAGTAGAAATGAAGTCGGCCCAGGACAAGCTCAAAGCGGCTGAACTGGCCATGCATGACAAGAACTACGACAAAGCGCGCCAGCTGGCTGAACAAGCCGAGTGGGATGCCCGTGTCGCAGAGCGCAAGGCCCAGGCTGCCAAGGCTGACCAGGCTGTGAAGGATTCCCAGAAAGCTGTTCAGGAGCTGCGTCAGGAAGGCATGCGCCCGGCTGTTATCAAACAGCAATAAGCCGCCGCCACTGATTGCATTGCACCCGATATCGAATTGAAAGGACGACACGACTATGCGTAAACAATTGATGATCCCTGCCCTGCTGGCGATGAGCGTTGCTCTGGCGGCCTGCTCCACCCCGCCGAACCAGAACCTGGAAAACGCACGGACCAACTTCTCGGCCCTGCAAGCCAACCCGCAAGCCACCAAGATTGCGGCGCTGGAAACCAAGGACGCCAGCGACTGGCTGGACAAGGCTGACAAAGCCTACCGCGACAAGGAAGACGAGAAGAAAGTCGACCAGTTGGCTTACCTGACCAACCAGCGCGTTGAAGTGGCCAAAGACACCATCTCGCTGCGTGAGTCCGAAGCCAAGCTGAAAAACGCCGGTGACGAACGTGCCAAGGCGCTGCTGCAAGCCCGTGATGCACAGATCAAGCAACTGCAAGACAGCTTGAACGCCAAGCAGACCGATCGCGGCACCCTGGTGACCTTCGGTGACGTACTGTTCGCCACCAACAAGTCCGACCTGAAATCCAGCGGCCTGGTGAACATCACCAAGCTGGCGCAGTTCCTGCGCGACAACCCGGACCGTAAAGTGATCGTCGAAGGCTACACCGACAGCACCGGTTCCGACTCGTACAACCAGAGCCTGTCCGAGCGTCGTGCGGCTTCGGTACAACGCGCATTGGCTCAACAAGGCGTGGATATCTCGCGCATCGTGACCCAGGGTTACGGCAAGGAATACCCGGTTGCCGACAACGGCAGCGTGTCGGGCCGTGCCATGAACCGCCGCGTTGAAGTGACCATCTCCAACGACAACCAGCCAGTCAAGCCACGTTCTTCCGTTGCTAACTGATTGATTGACGCAGGATGAAAAAAACCACCGGAAACGGTGGTTTTTTTTGCTTCAGAATTGGATCTGACGATTGCTGTCGTCGCTGCCCGCGAGCTCGAACTCCGTGCGCCGCCTGGTTTCTTCCTGCTCCTTTTGAGAAAGCTCGGCGTCCCACTCGCTGAACTCATCCAGACTTTGCTGCGCCCGGGCCATATCCAACATCCTGTCTATCGCACCAATATTCACCGTGACTCTCCCTGGACTGGCCATTCATAAGTTATCCATCAGCAACGCTGACAAGCCCTTAAGTGGCGTCTTACGGAATACGGTTCCAGATATTTCAGTATCGCTGCATCGAAACGCTTTACTCCTGAAGTTGCGGCGTTTCCTGGCCCATGCAACGCACGGCTTGTTTCTTGTTGTTCACCAGCACGCCACTCAAGCCTTTCTGTTCGGTATCAAACATCACCAACACGCCATCAATGCATTGCGCCACCTGCGCAGCCGGGGTCAGCGAGACCTTGTAGTCCTCGCCCGGCACGGTCTTGAGCATTGTGAAGTCGCTGAGCAACAAGGCGTCTTCCGGCTTGGCAAAGTGCAGGTAGCCGTAGAACCACAGGCAGCCGACGGTGCCGATGATGGTGCCGATGCCGGTGAGGATCAGCGGGATCATGTTGCGTTCTTCGCTCATTGCGGGCTCTCTGATGAATCAACTTTAGGAATAGGGTAATTCGGGATCTCGCCCAGGCGGCGCAGGCCGTTGAAGTGCTGCGGGTCGTCCAGATAGCGCAGCATCACGGTTTGCCAGGTCTTGTCGGCAAAGGTCTGCACATGGCCGCCACGGGTCAACTGCAACACCCTCGGTGGCGGCGCAGCCTGGTACAGGCGAATACCGTTGGCCACCGGCACAATCGGGTCATCCAGGCTGTGGAACAGCAGCTTGGGCACGCCGGTGAGCTGGGGCATGGCATTGATCGCACTGTCGGCGTCGGGCACCAACCACGACAGCGGCACCTGAAACGGCCATGTTAACCAGGACGTGCTGAGGGCGAATTGTCCTACGTCACGATAACTGGCAGGCACACCGTCCAGGACCAGGGCCTTGAGCTGGGCTTGACGCTGCGGGTGTGCCGCCAAGTAATGCACCGCCAGCGCACCGCCCAGGCTCTGGCCCAACACGATCAGCGGCTGGCCCTGGGTTTCAGGGGCCTTGTCGACCCAGCCGAATGCCGCATCGATGTCCTGATACACCGCCGGCAAAGACGGCTTGCCTTCAGACAGGCCATAACCGCGATAGTCCAGCAGCAGCACTTGATAGCCCTGCTCCGGTAACCACCAACTGCCGCCCAGGTGCCAGGCCAGGTTGCCGCCATTGCCGTGCAGGTGCAGCACCGTACCTTTGAGCGGTACACCGGGTTTGGCCGGCAACCACCAGGCATGCAGCTTTACACCGTCGGCGGTGGTCAGGGTGACGTCGCGGTATTGCAGGTGGGCTTTTTCCGGCGTGAACGGCAGGCCGGGTTCGGGATAGAACAGCAGTGAGCTGCAGCCGTTTAAAGTGAGTAGCAGGCAAAGAATGCCGAGGATTCTCATCCGTTGAAGCCTCGCGATTTGGCGGCAATCTGCAGCCTTGTGGAAATCCAAATGTGGGAGCGGGCTTGCTCGCGAAGGCGGCGTATCAGTCGATACATGTGTGGCTGATGTACCGCTTTCGCGAGCAAGCCCGCTCCCACATTTTTGATTCGGTTTCTTCAGGTGTATCACCTAAAGGATGTTGGAGTAATCCGCCTCGATCCGGTCCAGGCTCAGGTGGTTGAGAAAGTTGGAGAAGCACATCCACGCCGCCAGCGCGTTCATGTCGCGAAACTGCTCGGGCAGGTACTTGGGTGGCACCACCAGGCCTTCGTCGACCAGTTGGCGCAAGGTGCGCATGTCTTCCAGGGTGGTCTTGCCGCAGAACAGCAGCGGCACTTGTTCCAGCTTGCCTTTGCGCACCGCCAGCTGGATGTAGTTGTAGACCATGATAAAGCCCTTGAGGTAGGACAGATCCTTGGTAAACGGCAGCCCCGTCGGCGTCGAACCGCGGAACACCCGGCTGGCGTTGCCGTAGCTTTCGGCCATCTCAAAGCCTTGCTCGCGGAAGAACTCGAACACCTGCAGGAAGTCGGCGCCCTCCTCGACCATATGGATGGCGCGGGTGCGGTTGGTCAGTTTGCGCAGGCGGCTGGGGTACGAGGCAAAGGTGATGATCTCCATCAGAATCGCCAGGCCTTCCTGGGTCACCGTTGACGAGGGCGGCCCTTTGGACAGGAACGTGCAGATCGGCTGGTTCTGGCCATTGAGCGTGGTGCCGACGTGCACCAGGCCTTCGTGCACTTCCAGCGCGCGCACATCACGCTCGTTGAACATTGCGTCGGCGCGGATCTTGATGTAGTCGGCGCCGGCCGCCGCATCGGCGACGATACCGTCGGACTCGAACACGCGGATGGTCTCTTCGGCCTCACCGAACACCTTGTTCAAGCGGGTTTGCAGCAAGGCCACCGCATGCTTGGCCGTGAGCGTCTTGGCTTCGTCCTTGAGGTCGCCACGGCCGTCGATCTGGTTCAGGTAGTCGGACATCATCAGGCCCAGGTCGGCCAGCGTCGGGTCACCGGCGTGAAACGCGTCCGAGGCGGCGCCATAGAGCTCCTGGGAAATCAGGCCGAAATCCTCGGTGCCACGCGCTTCGAGCATGCGCACCACCATGCGGTACTCGCGGCACATGCGACGCATGATTTGCCCCACCGGGCTGAACTGGCCGAGACGTCGGGTGATGTCGCGCTCGATGTTCTGGAACTCCAGCTTCACCGCGCTGGAGTCGAATGACAGCGGCCGCCCCAGGTAGTAATCGCGGTCCACGGCCGGCATGGCCTTGCCCTTGGCCTTGAGAAAGCCCTGGCGAATATTCTCGTCCCACTTCACGGCGTCGAGGACGCGAATCGGTGTTTGCGCCAGCACAATGCGATCGGACAAGGTGCGTATCGTCTGCTGGTAATCGTCCACCCGGTGCTTCCTCTTTAAACGTTATTTGCCCGCGCGCTGGTAGCGCACGGCTTCAACGAACACATCGGCATTGGCCGGGTCATCCAGGTAGGCAAACACCTGGTCCATGGGGCTGTCGACCCGCACACCGGCACCTTCGACGGTTTCCACCGTGCTGCCGCGCAGGGCGTTCTGGCCTATGGCTTGATGGATCTGCTCAAGGTCGAGGTTGTAGACCACCAATTCACGCTGTTTGTCGCCCTCGCCTTCAAAGTCGAACCCGGCCAGGAAGTAATTGCCACCGAATGCCGCCGGCAACGGCGCCGACAGGTACCAGCGGTTGCCATGGCGCGACACCGTAAACCGGTACTCATCGCGCTGGCCCGGTTTGGCTTTAGGGTAGCTCACCGCCTTGTAATGCTGCTGATCGACTCGGGTGATCTGCAGATTCAGCGGCTCGCCCCAGGCGTTTTTACTTGACCAGCGGCCGAGCAAGGCGTCAGGCGCGGCTTCACGGGCCGGCAGCGGGTCCTTGAAGGTGACCAGGCAACCGCTGAGCAGCAGGAACGACAAGGCGATTGCTATGACACGCCAGGCTTTCATCGAATACCCCACATAAAGTGGATCGCACAGGGGATGGGCTAGACCGAGGCCAGCACCAAATGCATGTAACGCTTGAGAATCTCAAGCATCTCGTCACCCGTCAGAGGCTCAGGGCCGCCAAGCAGGCCCTGATATTCCATCCGACCGATTATCGCCGTCAACACTCTGGCATCCTGTTGCGGCTCGCGGGAGCCCAATACCTGGAAAAACTGCCCGGTGCCCTGCAACAGAATCTGCTGGTGCGAGCGCACCAGCTCAGCCAGGCGCGGGTTGAGCAAGGCTTCCTGGCGAAAGGCCTGTTCGGCCATCAAGTGTTCGCGGCGGTTGGTCAGTTGGCGCATCACATAGTCGGCGGTCAGCCGCGCAATGTCATCGGCCAGTTGTGAGCGTGACTGCGGGCTGCCATCGCCATAGGCGACCATCTCGCGCAACAGGCCTTCGTTACGCACCCACAGCTTGCCCATGAAGGCAGCGCTGCGCTCCACGTATTGGGCGAAGGTATCGGTGAGCAGGTCATCGATGTCCTTGAAGTAATAGGTGGTGGCCGACAACGGCACACCGGCTTCTGCTGCCACCGCGCGATGGCGCACACCACGTACACCATCACGCACGACGATGCGCATGGCCGCATCGAGAATGTCTTGCCGGCGTTGCTCGCTGCCTCGGCGGCTGGCCTTGCGGCCCTGGTACTGGACACTTTCAGCCACGGCAGCAGCAATGCCGGCGGCGCCTTCTTGAGCCATTACGCGGTTCACGACAGATCTTCCTTTAAAGGGCGCCGTTCTGTTGACGGCTGAAATCGCCACACAAAAAAGCCGCCTTATAAAAGGCGGCTTCGGATTTCGCTACGGTTACGCTTGTGGCCGCATGTGCGGGAACAAGATCACATCGCGGATCGACGGCGAGTTGGTCAACAACATCACCAACCGGTCGATGCCGATACCTTCACCGGCGGTTGGCGGCATGCCGTATTCCAGGGCGCGAACAAAGTCGGCGTCGTAGTGCATCGCCTCGTCGTCGCCAGCGTCCTTGTCGGCCACCTGGGCCATGAAGCGCTCGGCCTGGTCTTCTGCGTCGTTAAGCTCGGAGTAGGCGTTGGCGATTTCGCGGCCGCCGATGAACAGCTCGAAACGGTCGGTGACGTTCGGGTTGTCATCGTTGCGACGGGCCAGCGGCGACACTTCGAACGGGTACTGGGTAATGAAGTGCGGCTGTTCCAGCTTGTGCTCCACCAGTTCTTCGAAAATCATCACCTGCAATTTGCCCAGGCCTTCGAAGCCCAGCACCTTGGCGCCAGCTTTCTTGGCGATGGCGCGGGCCTTGTCGATGTCGGTCAGGTCGTCAGCGGTCAACTCAGGGTTGTACTTGAGGATCGAGTCGAACACCGACAGACGCACGAACGGCTCGCCGAAGTGGAACACCTTGTCGCCGTAAGGCACGTCGGTGCTGCCCAGCACCAACTGCGCCAATTCGCGGAACAGTTCTTCGGTGAGGTCCATGTTGTCTTCGTAGTCGGCGTAAGCCTGGTAGAACTCCAACATGGTGAATTCCGGGTTGTGACGGGTCGAGACACCTTCGTTACGGAAGTTGCGGTTGATCTCGAACACCTTCTCGAAGCCGCCAACCACCAGACGCTTTAGGTACAGCTCCGGCGCGATACGCAGGAACATTTCCAGGTCCAGCGCGTTGTGGTGGGTTTCGAACGGCTTGGCTGCGGCACCACCAGGGATGGTTTGCAGCATCGGCGTTTCCACTTCGAGGAAGTCACGCGCCATCAGGAAGCTGCGGATGTGCGCAATCACTTGCGAACGCACACGGAAGGTCTGGCGCACGTCTTCGTTGACGATCAGGTCAACGTAGCGCTGGCGATAGCGTTGCTCGGTGTCGGTCAGGCCGTGGTGCTTGTCCGGCAGCGGGCGCAGCGACTTGGTCAGCAGGCGCACGCTGGTCATTTCAACGTACAGGTCGCCCTTGCCGGAACGCGCCAGGGTGCCTTCGGCTGCAATGATGTCGCCCATGTCCCAGGTTTTCACCGAGGCCAGGGTTTCTTCAGGCAGGGTTTTACGGTTGACGTACACCTGAATGCGACCGGTCATGTCCTGGATCACCATGAACGAGCCACGGTTGAGCATGATGCGACCCGCTACCTTGACCGGGATTGCAGCCTCTGCCAGCTCTTCCTTGGTCTTGTCCGCGTACTGTTTCTGCAAGGCATCGCAGTAGTTGTCACGGCGGAAGTCGTTCGGGAAGGCATTGCCCTTGGCGCGCTCGGCAGCAAGCTTTTCCTTGCGCAGGGCGATCAGGGAGTTTTCTTCCTGTTGCAGGGCTTGCGGGTCGAGTTGTTGGTCGCTCATGTCTTTAAATTTTCCATCAGGTTCGTTGTCCCCGGCGTAGGCCGGGGATCGCCTACAATCTTTTTACAGGCCGGATTTCAGGCTGGCTTCCAGGTATTCGTCGATATCGCCGTCGAGCACCTTGTCGCAGTCGCTGCGTTCGATGTTAGTGCGCAGATCCTTGATCCGCGACGCATCCAGCACATACGAACGGATCTGGTGGCCCCAGCCGATATCCGACTTGGTGTCTTCCAGCGCCTGGGACGCCGCGTTGCGCTTCTGCATTTCCTGCTCGTACAACTTGGCCCGCAGCATTTTCATGGCGGTGTCCTTGTTGGCGTGCTGGGAACGTTCGTTCTGGCAGCTGACCACGGTGTTGGTCGGTACGTGGGTAATACGTACGGCCGAGTCGGTGGTGTTTACGTGCTGGCCACCGGCACCGGAGGAGCGGTAAGTGTCGATGCGCAGGTCGGCCGGGTTGATCTCGATTTCCACCTTGTCGTCGATCTCTGGCGAGACGAAAACCGCGGAGAACGAGGTGTGGCGACGGTTGCCGGAGTCAAACGGGCTCTTGCGCACCAGGCGGTGTACGCCGATCTCGGTGCGCAACCAGCCAAAGGCGTATTCGCCCTTGATGTGTACGGTCGCGCCCTTGATGCCAGCGACTTCACCGGCCGACAGTTCCATGATGGTGGCGTCGAAACCGCGTTTATCCGCCCAGCGCAGGTACATGCGCAGCAGGATGTTGGCCCAATCCTGGGCCTCGGTGCCACCAGAACCGGCCTGGATGTCCAGGTAGGCGTTGTTCGGGTCCATTTCGTGGCTGAACATGCGGCGGAATTCAAGCTTGGCGAGGTTTTCCTCGAGACGGGCCAGCTCGGCGACGACATCGCCCACTGCGCCTTCGTCGTTTTCTTCAACGGCCATGTCCAGCAGGTCGCGGCAATCGCCCAGACCGGTGTTCAGTTCGTCGAGGGTGTCGACGATCTGCGCCAGCGCAGCACGCTCGCGGCCCAGCTCTTGGGCGTATTCAGGTTTGTTCCAGACAGCCGGATCTTCAAGCTCGCGATTGACTTCGGTCAGACGCTCATGCTTTTGATCGTAGTCAAAGATACCCCCTAATAGTTTCGGAGCGCTCGGACAGGTCCTTGATGGTGTTAAGGATCGGGTTGATTTCCATGGCGGGCAGCACTCGTTGGCGAACTTTTGAAAGCCGACGAGTATAACGACAAACCGGGGCTAACGGCAGCCCGCTTGGCGAAAAGGCGGGGGTTGTTGATGATCTCCAGAATGATCGAGATCAAATGTGGGGGCTGGCTTGCCTGCGATAGCGGTGTATCAAGTACGGATGTGGTAACTGACAGGCCGCTATCGCAGGCAAGCCAGCTCCCACAAGGGTTCGGCGGTGTTCTGCCTACTCGATACCGACCTGATTACGCCCATTATGCTTGGCCGTATACAGCCCCTTGTCCGCCGCCATGATCAGCTGCCGGCAATCCGTGCCCTGCACCGGCGTCATGGTCGAAAGGCCAATACTGATAGTCAGGCTCGACCCTTCTGCCGGGGCAATGTGCGGGATCTTCAGCCCGGCAACGGCCATGCGCAGTTTCTCGGCCACCAGGCGCGCACCGCCTGGCGAGGTGTTCGGCAGCACCAACGCAAACTCTTCACCGCCGTACCGCGCCGGCAAGTCCGAAGGTCGGCTGCTGGCATCACGGATGCTCGCGGCGACTTTGCGCAGAGCTTCATCACCTTCCACGTGGCCAAAGCTGTCGTTGTAGGTCTTGAAGAAGTCCACGTCGATCATCAACAACGACAGCTGGGTCTGGTCACGCATGGCACGGCGCCATTCCAGTTCCAGGTATTCGTCAAAGTGGCGGCGGTTGGACAGCCCGGTGAGGCCATCGGAGTTCATCAACCGTTGCAGCACCAAATTGGTGTCCAGCAACTGCTGCTGGCTCACGCGCAGCGCGCGGTACGCCGCATCACGCTGCAACAGCGTCATATACGAGCGCGAGTGATAACGAATGCGTGCCACCAGCTCGATGTTATCCGGCAGCTTGACCAGGTAATCATTGGCCCCGGCCGAAAACGCCGCGCTCTTGATCAGCGGGTCTTCCTTGGTGGAAAGCACGATGATCGGGATATTCGCCGTGGCCGGGTGGTTGCGGTATTCGCGCACCAGTGTCAGGCCATCAAGGCCGGGCATCACCAGGTCTTGCAGGATCACCGTCGGCTTGATGCGGATCGCCTGGGCAATCGCCTGATGCGGGTCGGCGCAAAAGTGAAAGTCGATGTTTTCTTCGTGGGCCAGGCCACGTCGCACGGCTTCGCCGATCATGGCCTGGTCGTCGACCAGCAACACCATGGCAGCGTTTTCGTCGGTCTTGATGTCGTCGATCTGTAAATCATTCATGTGCAGTCACCTGAATTACTGTCCTGCAAGCCGGCACCGCGAGAGGTCTTGATCATTTTGCAAATACCTCCAGCAATCGGGGCGCAATTCTGTCCAGTGGGCGAATTTCAACAGCAGCATCAATGGCCGCCGCCGCTTTGGGCATGCCATACACCGCACAGCTCTGCTGATCCTGGGCGATGGTCAAATAGCCTTGTTCACGCAATATCTTGAGGCCCTGGGCCCCGTCGCGCCCCATACCGGTCAGCAGCACGCCGACGGCATCCCCATTCCAGTGGCTGGCGACGCTCTCGAAAAACACGTCGATGGACGGCCGGTAAATCTCGTTCACAGGCTCCGCGGTATAGGCTAGCGTGCCATTTTTCAACAGGCGAATGTGGTGGTTGGTACCGGCCAGCAGCACCACACCGCTTTGTGGCGGCTCGCCCTCCCGCGCCAGACGCACCGGCAAGCCGGAGGCGCTGCTCAGCCACTCGGCCATGCCGGCGGCAAATACCTGGTCCACATGCTGCACCAGCACAATGGCGGCGGGAAAGTCGCGGGGCAAGCCCTTGAGCAGGATTTCCAGGGCGGCCGGGCCGCCCGCCGAAGAACCAATCGCCACCAGGCTCTGACGTTTGCCGGTGGTGCGTGCCGGCGCGGTTTCGGCGCGTACACGGCTGCCACGCTGGCCGATCAACCAGCCAATATTGAGGATCTTGCGCAGCAACGGCGCCGCCGCATCCTTGGGGTTGCCCACCCCCAGCGCCGGGGTGTCCACCACATCCAGGGCGCCATGGCCCATGGCTTCGAACACGCGGCTCATGTTGGCCTGGCGGTCGACGGTCACCAGTAAAATCGCGCACGGGGTCTCGGCCATGATCTGCCGCGTGGCCTCCACGCCGTCCATCACCGGCATGATCAGGTCCATCAGGATCAGGTCCGGGGTCAGTTCGGCGCAGCGCTGTACGGCTTCCAGGCCATTGTTGGCCACCCACACAACCTCGTGCGCGGGCTCGAGACTCAAGGCACGGCGCAGCGCCTCTACCGCCAGGGGCATGTCATTGACGATCGCAATCCTCATGCCCGGGCGCCTCCAATCAGTTCCATCACGGCATCCAGCAAGGCGTCGTCATGGAAACTGGCTTTAGCTAGATAATAGTCGGCGCCGGCATCCAGTCCACGGCGGCGGTCTTCTTCGCGATCCTTGTACGACACCACCATCACCGGCAAGGATTGCAGGCGACTATCACGGCGCAAGAGTGTGACCAATTCGATCCCGTCCATACGAGGCATATCAATGTCAGTGATCAGCAGGTCGAAGTCTTCAGAGCGCAGTGCGTTCCAGCCATCCATGCCATCGACCGCGACCGCCACTTCATAACCACGATTAAGTAATAATTTGCGTTGCAGCTCACGCACGGTGAGCGAGTCATCCACCACCAGCACGCGCTTGCGCGGCGCTTCGGTGGCCTGCTGGCTGCGCCGTGCGATGCGTTCCAGGCGCCCGGTGTTGAGCAATTTGTCCACCGAACGCAGCATGTCTTCGACGTCGACAATCAACACCACCGAGCCGTCATCCAGCAAAGCACCGGCGGAAATATCCTGGACCTTGCCCAAGCGGTCATCCAGCGGCAGTACCACCAGGGTGCGCTCGCCGATAAAACGTTCCACCGCAATGCCATACACCGCATCGCGCTCGCGGATGACCACCACCTTCAAGGTTTCGTCATTGCTCTGCCCCGGCGGGCGCTGCAACAACTGGCTGGCGGCCACCAAGCCGACATGCCGGCCTTCGTGCCAGAAATGCTGGCGACCTTCCAGCTGCACAATATCCTCCGGCGCCAGGTCGCACATGCGTTCGATGTGCGCCAGCGGGAAGGCATAGGCTTCCTCGCCGACTTCCACCACCAGGCTGCGCACCACCGACAGGGTCAACGGCACTTCCAGGTAGAAGCGGCTGCCCTGCCCCGCCACCTGCTCCAGCACCACGGCGCCGCGCAGTTGGCGGACCATGTGCTGCACCGCATCCAGGCCGACGCCGCGCCCGGACACTTCGGTGACCTTGTCGCGCAGGCTGAAACCCGGCAGGAACAGGAACGTCAGCAGTTCTTCTTCACTCAGGCGCAGGGCGGTTTCCAGCGGTGACAGGTGCCGGTCGACGATGGTGCCGCGCAGGCGCTCCAGGTCGACACCATTGCCGTCGTCGCTTAACTCCAGCACCAGCAAACCGGCCTGGTGGGAGGCGCGCAGGCGGATCACGCCTTCGGCGGGTTTACCCGCCAATATCCGCTGCTCGGGCATTTCAATGCCGTGGTCGACGGCATTGCGCAACAAATGCGTAAGCGGTGCTTCGAGTTTTTCCAGCACGTCACGGTCGACCTGGGTCTTTTCACCCTCGATCTCCAGGCGCACCTGCTTGCCGAGGCTGCGGCCAAGGTCGCGCACCATGCGCACCTGGCCGGCGAGCACATCGGCAAACGGCCGCATGCGGCAGGCCAGCGCTGTGTCATAAAGCACTTGGGCACGCTGCCCGGCCTGCCAGCCGAACTCATCCAGCTCGGCGGTTTTTTCCGCCAGCAGCGCCTGGGCTTCACTCAACAGGCGGCGCGTGTCGGCCAGGGCTTCCTGGGCTTCGAGGCTCAAGTCCATGGCCTTGAGTTGGCCATCCAGCGTGTCCAAGGCCCGCGCGCTATTGCTTTGAATGCGCTTGAGGCGCTGCATGCTCACCAGGTAAGGCTTGAGCCGTTGAGTCTCTACCAAGGATTTACTCGACAAGTCGAGCAGGCTGTTCAAGCGCTCGGCGGTGACGCGCAGTACGCGCTCGCCGCCTTCGGTCATGCGCTTGTTCTGGCGCGGCAGGTCAGGGCTGACAGGCAGCGCGGGCTCAGGCTCCGGCGGCAACGGGTCAATCACCGGCGCAGGCGCAGGTTCCGGAGTGGCGGCGGCGGCCGGCGTGGCCTGGACGATCGGCTGCGACGGATCCAACAGGCGTTCCATCAGCGCCACATACCCTTCGATATCCGCCGGGCCTACGTTATTGCCCGGCGTGGCGATGCGCATCAGCAGGTCGGTGCCCTGCAGCAAGGCGTCGATATGCTCGGGTTGCAGATACAGGCGGTTTTCCTGGGCGCTGACCAGGCAATCCTCCATCACGTGGGCAACGCTGACGCCGGCGTCCACGCCGACAATCCGCGCTGCGCCCTTGAGCGAGTGCGCGGCGCGCATGCACGCCTCAAGCTGGTCGGCCTGGGTCGGGTTGCGTTCCAGGGCCAGCAGGCCCGCGCTCAATACCTGGGTCTGCGCATCGGCCTCCAGGCTGAACAGTTCCAGCAGCGAGGCATCGCGCATCTGGTCGGGGGTCATGTGAGGCTCCGGGTCACGGCGGACAACAATTGCGCCTCGTCCAGCCAACGCAGGCTGCGGCCTTTCCACTGCAACACGCCTTGGGTGAAGCGCGCACTGGCCTGGGTGCCGGAGGCCGACGCGGCCTTCAAGGCGCGCTCATCGATGGCATGGATGCCGTCAACTTCATCCACCGGCACCACCACCGGGCCGTCCTGGGCAGCAATAATCAACATGCGCGGCATCACCCGCGCACCGCTTGCGCCGGTGCTGGCAGGGTCCAGCCCGAGCAGTTCCACCAGTGACAAACACGCCACCAGCGCGCCGCGCACATTCGCAACGCCCAGTAATGCGCGGGAACGCTGGTGCGGCAACGAGTGAATCGGCTGCAGCGGGGCCACCTCCACCAGGCATCGGGTGGCAATGCCCAGCCACTCTTCACCCAGACGGAACATCAGAATCGAACGGGTGACGATGTCTTCGTCAGCTTCTGCGGGTGCATACGCCTGCCGGTCGTCCTGCTGCAACGCGTAGCGGTCGAGCAGGCGCGTGGCGGCGGCGGAATACACCGAGCAGTTGCGGCAGTGGATATGTTCGGCGAGCAACGGGCAGGACTTGTCGCCATGGATGCCGATACGGTTCCAGCAGTCGTCGATGGCTTGGGTGTCGGCCAGGGTCAGGTCCAGGCCTGCGGTGTCGAGCGCATCAAGGTTATTCATCGTTTGGACTCACTGTCTGCACGCTCGCTACGCGCGGCGCGCGCCTGCAAGCGGCGCGCACCCGCACTGTCGCCCTGGGATTCGAGCAATGCGGCCAGGTGCATCAAGGCCTGCGGGTGCTGCGGTTCCAGGTACAAGGCTTTGCGGTAATAACCCTGGGCTTCCAGGGCGCTGCCGGCCACGTCGCTGAGCAGCCCCAGCCAGTAAAACACCTGGGCGGCCGGCGGGTGGTTACTCAAATACTGTTCACAGGCGGCGCGGGCCTCGGCACTTTTGCCTTCGTTGGCCAGCGTGGCGATGCGGCTGAGCAAGTCGCCCGCATCGCTGTGCGGTGCCTTGATCGGCACCACTTGGGCGCTCACCGTGCTGAACGGGCGCGGCTTGGTCGGAATCGGTGCTGCGCTGCGTTGGGGGATGGGCAGCGGCACAAACACCGGTTCAGGCTTGACCGGTTCGGCATGCCGGCTGAATGCAAAGGATTGCGGCACGCCAATCGAACGCATGCCGTGGCGCCCCAGCAGGCTGCCTTCGGCGGGGCCGATAAACAGCACGCCGTCGACGTGGGTCAGGCTCTTGAGCACATCGAACACTTGCTTCTGGGTGGGTTGGTCGAAGTAGATCAGCAGGTTGCGGCAGAACACAAAATCGTAGGTGGGCTCATTGGCCAGCAATGCCGGGTCGAGCAAATTACCGACTTGCAGGCGCACTTGTTCGCGCACCCGCTCGGCGATGTGGAAACCATCGGGCTGTTCGCTGAAGTGACGCTCGCGAAACTCGATATCGCCGCCGCGAAAGGAGTTCTTGCCGTACACGCCACGCTTGGCGCGCTCCACCGACAGCGGGCTGACGTCCAGCCCCAGCACCTTGAACTGGTGCGGCGCCAGCCCCGCATCGAGCAAGGCCATGGCAATCGAATAAGGCTCTTCGCCCGTGGAACACGGCAGGCTGAGAATGCGCAGGGCGCGCATCTGCTTGATCGCCGCCAGGCGCTCCTTGGCCAAACGCGCCAAGGTCGCAAAGGACTCGGGATAGCGGAAAAACCAGGTCTCGGGGACGATCACCGCTTCGATCAGCGCCTGCTGCTCATCCTGCGAACTCTGCAAATGCTGCCAGTAATCCTGCGCGGTCTGCGCCTGCACGGCCTGGCTGCGCTGACGCACCGCACGCTCGATGATTGCCTCGCCGACCGAGGCGACATCCAGGCCAATGCGGTCCTTCAAGAAGGCAAAGAAGCGTGGGTCGTTGCTCATAGGCTCAACTCGCTGGAAAACAGCAAGGCGCGCACGTCATCGGTGAGCAAGTCGGCCACGCCGATCCATTGCATCAAACCCGAGGCATCTTCACGCACCGGCCCCAGGTACGGCGCCGCGCGGTTATCCAGGCCATAAGGCTGGAACTCGGCCGGGTCGCAACGCAGGGTGTCGGTGGCCTGCTCCAGGATCAGCCCCAGCCAGCGCGCCTCGAGCCAAGGTTGCGGCTGGTAATTGACCAGTACCAATCGCGTGCTGGTACGGGCCTGGGCCGGTTTGCCGAAGGTCAACGCACACAGGTCGATGACCGGCACCAGTGCACCGCGGTGGGCAAAGACACCCGCCACCCACAGTGGCGCATGAGCGATGGGTTTGAGCGGCAGGCGCGGCAACACTTCAGCCACTTCCGTGGCCTTGAGGGCATAACGTTCGCCGCCGATGTGGAACACCAGGAACAACGCCTTTTTCGCTGCCGGGACGGCGCCGCGTTTAGCCGCGAGGTCGCTCATCAGACTTTGAAACGCGACACGCCGCTGCGCAGACCGACCGCGACCTGGCTCAGCTCATCAATGGCAAAGCTGGCCTGGCGCAGGGACTCCACGGTCTGGCTGCTGGCATCGCCCAGTTGCACCAGCGCGTGGTTGATCTGCTCGGCGCCGGTGGCCTGGGCCTGCATGCCTTCGTTGACCATCAGCACCCGCGGCGCCAGGGCCTGTACCTGATGGATGATCTGCGACAGCTGTTCGCCCACTTGTTGTACTTCGAACATGCCACGACGCACTTCTTCGGAGAACTTGTCCATGCCCATCACGCCCGCCGACACCGCCGACTGGATCTCGCGCACCATCTGCTCGATGTCGTAGGTGGCTACGGCAGTCTGGTCGGCCAGGCGCCGCACTTCGGTGGCCACCACGGCAAACCCGCGCCCGTACTCACCGGCCTTCTCGGCTTCGATGGCGGCGTTGAGCGACAGCAGGTTGGTCTGGTCGGCCACCTTGACGATGGTCACCACCACTTGGTTGATGTTGCCGGCCTTCTCATTGAGGATCGCCAGCTTGGCGTTCACCAGGTCGGCGGCGCCCATCACCGAGTGCATGGTTTCTTCCATGCGCGCCAGGCCTTGCTGGCCCGAGCCGGCAGCGACCGACGCCTGATCGGCGGCGGTGGAGACTTCGGTCATGGTGCGCACCAGGTCTTTGGACGTGGCGGCAATTTCCCGCGAAGTCGCGCCGATCTCGGTGGTGGTGGCCGCTGTTTCGGTGGCCGTGGCTTGTTGTTGCTTGGAGGTGGCAGCGATCTCGGTGACCGAGGTGGTCACCTGCACCGACGAGCGCTGGGCCTGGGAAACCAGGGCGGTCAGCTCAGTCATCATGTCGTTGAAGCCGGTTTCGACAGCGTTGAATTCGTCCTTGCGCTCAAGGTTCAGGCGTTTGCTCAGGTCACCCGTGCGCATGGTTTCGAGGATTTCGACGATGCGATTCATCGGCGCCATGATCGCCCGCATCAGCAACAGGCCGCACAAACCGGCAGCGAGGATGGCCACGGCCAACGACACGAACATGCTGACTTTGGCGGCGGCCACTGCATCATCGATGGCGGCGGTGGCGTTATCGGCGACCTGTTTGTTCTCATTGATAATGTCATTGAGCTTCATGCGGCCTGCGGTCCAGGCGGGTGTGAGCTGTTCGTCGAACAGCTTTTGCGCCTCGACGGCGTTGCCAGCCTGATGGGCGTCCAGCACCAGGGCAAGATTTTTGTTATAGGCCTGGTGGAGTTTTTCAAAGGCGTCGAACTCAGTACGATCCTGATCGATATTGATCGTGCTCGCGTAACTGGCCATGTGTTGTTCCAGGCGCGCCTCAAACGACTTGTAGTCCTGTTTGTCGGCGTCTGAGATGCCCTGATTTCGGAGGGCGCCGACCAACTCCTGGGTTTGCAGGTAACTGTCGACCCAGGCGCTGCGGATCATCGAACTGAAAAACACCCCAGGCACGGCGTCATCCCGGACGGAATTTTCGCTGACCTCAATTTTCAGCAGGCGCGAATACGAGACCACGACCATCAACAGCATGATCGCGATAATTACCGCAAAGCTCGCCAAAATCCGTTGGCGCAAGGTCCAGTTCTTCACAGTAATTCCTCGAAGGGCCGATCAAATGCCGAGGAGTATAGCTGAGCGGATGCCCGCATTTATCAACAGGTTTTGATGTAGCGCTCACAGAACGCAAAAACACCCCGAACCACTACTGCGGCCGGGGTGTTGTCTGGCTGGGAACGCGGTCAGAGCGTGGCTTGGCGTACCTGTTTTTCCAGCTCGGCCTTTAGGCCAGGCTCCAGTTTGAGTTGGCGCGCCAGCTCGTCGAGGTAGGCTTTTTCCATGAAGTTTTCCTCGTCCACCAGCATCACGCTGGCGATGTACATCTCGGCGGCCATTTCCGGCGTGCTGGCTGCACGCGCCACATCGGCGGGGTCCAGGGGCTTGTTCAGCTCGGCGTGCAGCCAGCTTTGCAGTTCGCGGTCGTTATCCAGTTTGGTGAATTCGCCTTCGATCAGGGCGCGCTCACGCTCGTCTACATGCCCGTCGGCTTTGGCGGCGGCGACCAGCGCCTTGAGAATGCCCTGGCTGTGTTGCTCGACCTGGGCCGGCGGCAGGCGGTCGATGGTTTGCGGCTCGCCTTGGGGGGCGCCGGCCTGTTGCGCCTGCCAATTGCCGTACGCTTTGTAGGCAATCACACCGAGGGCTGCCAGCCCGCCATAGGTAAGCGCCTTGCCGCCGAACTTGCGTGCCTTTTTATTCCCCAGCAAGAGCCCCATCGCACCCGCCGCCAGGGCGCCGCCGCTCGTACCGCCGAGCAAACTGCCAAGCCCACCGCCGCCGAGCAAGCCGCCGAGGGCGCTTTTGTCGTCCGATTTGCGTTGCCCGCCGGCCTTGTTTTGCAACATGTCCTGGCCGGATTTGAGCAACTGATCGAGCAATCCACGGGTATTCATGCGTAGCCTCCAGACACTTGGGTTCGTAGGACCAATAGGCTCCCAGCGTAAAACTAAGTGCCAAAAAGCCGCGATCTAGAGTGCTTCCAGATGTAACGCCAGCAGTGCGTATTTGAAACGTCTTGTTTCATATGCAAAGCCATCACCCCGCCATCAATCAATTTTCCTTCTGCATCGAACCGCTTAAGCTATCCGGCGTCTGTTTATTGTCCGTTGCGTTTGGTCGAAGGCATGTCCGAACCGTTATTTCTTATCCGTTACGTGCCAGGAACGGCGCGGGATTTGCTCACGACAGGTTGTCTCTATGCACCGCAGGAATTTGCTCAAAGCGTCAATGGCCATTGCGGCTTACACCGGTTTGTCGGCCAGTGGCCTGTTGGCCGCGCAGGCCTGGGCCGGGAACCGCGCCGCCGATGGCAAGGCCGTGGCGTTCGACTTCGAAACGCTCAAGGCCCAGGCCAAGCAGCTCGCCGCCACCGCATACAAAGACACTAAACAGGTACTGCCGCCGACCCTGGCGACCATGACCCCGCAGAATTTCAATGCCATCGGCTACGACGGCAACCATTCGCTGTGGAAGGAGCTGAACGGCCAGCTCGACGTGCAATTCTTCCATGTCGGCATGGGTTTCAAGACGCCAGTACGCATGCACAGCGTAGATCCCAAGACCCGTGAAGCCCGCGAGGTGCATTTCCGCCCGTCGCTGTTCAACTATGCCAAGACCACGGTGGACACTAAACAGTTGACCGGCGACCTGGGCTTCTCCGGCTTCAAGCTGTTCAAGGCGCCGGAACTGGACCGCCATGACGTGCTGTCGTTTCTCGGCGCCAGCTACTTTCGTGCGGTAGATGCAACCGGCCAGTACGGCCTCTCCGCACGCGGCCTGGCGATTGATACCTACGCGAAAAAACGCGAAGAATTCCCCGACTTCACGCAGTTCTGGTTCGAAACCCCAAGCAAGGACGCCACGCGTTTTGTGGTCTACGCCCTGCTCGACTCGCCGAGCGCCACCGGCGCCTATCGCTTTGACATCGATTGCCAGGCCAGCCAGGTGGTGATGGCCATCGACGCGCATATCAACGCGCGCACCGCCATCGAGCAACTGGGCATCGCGCCCATGACCAGCATGTTCAGCTGCGGCACCCATGAACGCCGGATGTGCGACACCATCCACCCGCAAATCCACGACTCGGACCGGCTGGCCATGTGGCGTGGCAACGGCGAGTGGATCTGTCGCCCGCTGAACAACCCGGCCAAGCTGCAATTCAACGCCTTTGCCGACACCGACCCGAAAGGTTTCGGCCTGGTACAGACCGACCATGAGTTCGCCAGCTACCAGGACACTGTGGACTGGTACAGCAAGCGCCCAAGCCTGTGGGTGGAACCGACCACCGCCTGGGGCGAAGGCTCGATCGACCTGCTGGAAATCCCCACCACCGGCGAAACCCTGGACAACATCGTAGCCTTCTGGACCCCGAAAAAGCCTGTGGCTGCCGGTGAATCACTCAACTACGGCTACAAGCTGTACTGGAGCGCGCTGCCGCCAGTGAGCACGCCGCTGGCGCAAGTGGATGCCACCCGTTCCGGCATGGGCGGTTTTACCGAAGGCTGGGCACCGGGCGAGCATTACCCCGAAGTGTGGGCGCGCCGCTTTGCCGTGGATTTCAAGGGTGGGGGCCTGGATCGCCTGCCGGCCGGCACCGGGATCGAGCCGGTGGTGACCTGTTCCCACGGTGAAGTCAAAGACTTCAGTGTGCTGGTGCTGGACAACATCAAGGGCTATCGCATTCTGTTCGATTGGTACCCGACCAGCGACAGTGTGGAGCCGGTTGAACTGCGCCTGTTTATCCGCACCCAGGACCGCACCTTGAGTGAGACCTGGCTGTATCAGTACTTCCCGCCGGCACCGGACCAGCGCAAGTACAGCTGATACGCCCCAACAGATCCTTCCCACGTTCCCGCGTGGGAAGGATCCAATGCCGGTTAAAACCGCGACACACTCTTCATTGCGCCGATCAAGTAGCGCATCGCCACCTGATCGTTTTCGGTCAGGGCGCGATACTGCGCCAGCAATTCCACCTCATCCGAACTCAACCTTCGCCCTCGCAAAGACATTCGGCGACTCCAAAAAGACGCCACCGCACCCGCTACGCCATAGGATTTGGTCATGGACCGTTACTCCTGATATCAGTCAAATACTCCTGGTGCCCATTCCCAACGCTCGCGAAGCGCAATGGCTTCGAGGACAAACAGCCTGACTCCCTGGGCCAGAAATCACACTTACCCTAAGCGTAGAAACAATCTCGACACGTGTGGGATTTTTTTAGAGTATTCACTTAAAAAAATACTTCGGTAACAAATACCTACAACCCTTTCGCACGCAGCAGTCGGTAAAGGTGGGCATCGTGAGGCTCCGCTCATACAGCTGCGGATCAGGCTTGCATTAAACGCGGGAAACAAAAAACCCACCGAGTCGGGTGGGTTTATTGCAGGCAGGCGCGGGCTCAATCCCGCAGGTCAGACTCATGAATCGGCTGATCACGGTGAGTCGCCCGCTGGTACTGCGCGGGCCAGATGGCTTTGCGCCCACCCAGGTCATCGTCGGCATGCAGCGGCCAGTAAGGGTCACGCAACAGCTCACGGGCGAGGAAAATGATGTCGGCCTGGCAGGTGCGCAGGATGTGTTCAGCCTGGGCCGGTTCGGTAATCATGCCCACCGTGCCGGTGGCGATACCGGATTCTTTGCGTACGCGCTCGGCAAACCGCGTCTGGTAGCCCGGGCCGGTGGGAATCTCGGCGTTGGCGGCGGTGCCACCGGAGGACACGTCGATAAGATCCACGCCCAGGTCTTTGAGGCGGCGCGCCAGCTCCACGGTTTCATCGGGGTTCCAGCCGTCTTCCACCCAATCGGTGGCTGACACCCGCACAAACAGCGGCAGCTCCTGGGGCCAGACGGCGCGCACGGCCTTGGTGACTTCGAGCACCAGGCGGATACGGTTTTCAAACGAGCCGCCGTAGTGATCCTGACGCTGGTTGCTGATCGGCGAGAGGAATTGATGCAACAGGTAACCGTGGGCGGCGTGGATTTCCACCACTTCGAAACCGGCGGTCAGCGCACGCTTGGCGGCGGCAACAAAGTCGGCAATCACCTGCTGGATCTGCCCTTCATCGAGTGGCTTGGGTTGCGTGTGGTTCGGGTCAAAGGCAATCGGCGAGGGGCCCACCGGCACCCAGCCGCCGTCTTCCGGCTTGACGCTGCCGTGCTTGCCGATCCACGGCCGGTGGGTGCTGGCCTTACGCCCGGCGTGCGCCAGCTGGATACCCGCCACCGCGCCTTGGGCGGCAATAAAGCGGGTGATGCGTTGCAACGGTTCGATCTGCGCGTCATTCCACAGGCCCAGGTCCTGGGCGGTGATGCGGCCATCGGCGGTGACGGCGGTGGCTTCGGTAAAAATCAGCCCGGCGCCACCGACGGCGCGGCTGCCCAGGTGCACCAGGTGCCAGTCATTGGCCAGGCCATCGTCGGACGAGTATTGGCACATCGGCGACACGGCGATGCGGTTGAGGAGGGTCAATTGACGGAGGGTGTAGGGTTCGAGCAGCTGACTCATGGCGCACCTCTTCTGGGTTCTGTGGGCACTATTCAAACAGTGCTTAGAGCCTAGTCGACAACGCTGGATTGCACAGGGTTCAGAAAGGAAAGCGGGAGCCGAGTGCCGGCTCCCGTGTCGCAGAAGATTACATCTCGACCTGTGTGCCCAGCTCGATCACCCGGTTTACCGGGAGTTTGAAGAAGCGCAGGTTGCCGTTGGCGTTTTTCAACATGAACGCAAACAGCGCTTCGCGCCAGCGCGCCATGCCTTTGATGCGCGAGGCGATCACGGTTTCGCGGCTGAGGAAGTACGTGGTGCGCATCGGGCTGAAGTCCAGCTCGTCCAGATGGCACAGCTTCAGGGCTTCGGGCACGTCCGGCTCATCCGCAAACCCGAAATGCAGGATGACCCGGAAGAAGCCTTCGCCGTAGGCATCGACCTCGAAACGCCGCGTAACCGGCACGCGAGGAATGTCCTCGTAAACCACCGTCAACAGCACCACCTGCTCGTGCAACACCTGGTTATGCAGCAGGTTGTGCAATAGCGCGTGGGGCACTGCGTCCGGCCGCGCGGTGAGGAACACCGCCGTGCCCTGCACGCGGTGAGGCGGCTGCACGCGGATACTGCTGATAAAGATCGGCAACGGCAGCCCGCCTTCGTCGAGGCGCTCCACCAGCAGCTGTTTGCCGCGCTTCCAGGTGGTCATCAGCACGAACAGCACAATGCCCGCGAGCACCGGGAAGGCACCGCCCTGGATGATTTTCGGCACGTTGGCGGCAAAATACAGGCCGTCCACCAACAGGCAGCAGACCAGCACCGGCACCGCCAGGATCGGTGGCCACTTCCACAGCAGCAGCATCACTGCCGACACCAGGATGGTGGTCATCAGCATGGTTCCGGTCACCGCCACGCCGTAGGCCGAGGCCAGTGCGTTGGAGGACTCGAAGCCAATCACCAGCAGGATCACGCCGACCATCAGCGACCAGTTCACCGCGCCGATGTAGATCTGGCCCTGCTCGGCGCTGGAGGTGTGCTGGATATGCATGCGTGGGATGTAACCCAGCTGGATCGCCTGGCGCGTCAACGAGAACGCGCCGGAAATCACCGCCTGGGAGGCAATCACCGTGGCCAGGGTGGACAACACCACCAGCGGGATCAGCGCCCAGCTCGGCGCCAGCAGGTAGAACGGGTTGCGCGCGGCTTCCGGGTCGCCGAGCAGCATGGCGCCCTGGCCGAAATAGTTGAGCACCAGTGCCGGCAACACCAGGATGAACCAGGCGCGGGCAATGGGTTTGCGCCCGAAGTGGCCCATGTCGGCGTACAGCGCCTCGGCACCGGTCAGTGCCAGCACCACGGCGCCAAGGATCGCCACGCCAATGCCTGGGTGGGCCTCGAAGAACCGCACGGCCCACATCGGGTTCATCGCGCTGAGCACTTCAGGGTGCAAGGTGATGCCATAGATCCCAAGGCCGCCCAGCACCAGGAACCAGGTGACCATCACCGGCCCGAACAGTTTGCCGATACGGTCGGTGCCGTGTTTCTGGATCAGGAACAGCGCCACCAGCACCACCAGTGCAATTGGCACGACCCATTTGTCCAGGCCATCGAACGCCAATTCCAGACCTTCAATGGCCGACAGCACCGAAATCGCCGGGGTGATCATGCTGTCGCCGTAGAACAGCGCCGCACCGCACAGGCCGCACACCACCAGAAAACTGCGCAGGCGCTTGCGCGTGCCTGCCGCCCGCCGTGCCAGTGCCGTCAGCGCCATGATGCCGCCCTCGCCCTGGTTGTCGGCGCGCAGCACGAACAGCATGTATTTGATCGATACAACCCAGATCAGCGACCAGAAGATCAGCGCCAGGATACCCAGCACACCATCATGGTTGACCTGCACACCGTAACCACCGGTAAACACTTCTTTAAGGGTATAGAGCGGGCTGGTACCGATATCGCCGTAAACCACCCCGACCGCCGCCACCAGCATGCCAATCGGCTTTGCATTGGAATGCTCGGCACCTGCCGCCTGACTATTTGCCTGACCCATCAACCACTCCTGCCCTTTGACCTGAGGTCTTTTATAAACAACGCGCCTAAGCTGACCCTAGCATGCGCTGTTTTACTTCTCGTAACAGACGTTTTATTGACCCCGGGGTTTCACCCGTGCGCAACGGCGCGAAGCATAGCGCAAAGGGTGATGATTAGTTGGCGACTGACTGAGCACTCACGCGCCCTGCTCGGCGTCGAGAAAGACGCTGAGTCAAAGGACGCTCTACAAACCTGTAGCTCATGTACCCAACAGCTATCACCACCGGCAGGGATATCGCCCAGAACACCACAGAGGCCACAAGCCCACCTTCAACACTGCCAAAGGCCACCCAGAGTCGACCGCACACGCTCAGCGTAAGGATATGTGACAGATAAAGTGAGTAAGACATGTCACCCAGTGACGTCAGAACGCCTGGCACCTGCCATTGAGACTTGAACTCCTGCAGCGCCAACGCCAGCAACAATAAGGTATAGCCACCGCCCACAATCAGTGCGCGTTGCAGAGAGATGGACTGGATGACGTCCGACCCATCGACGGTCCCCGACGCCAGCGCATAAGCCAGCAGGCCCACACCGATCAGACCGACCAGAGCGCCAGGCAAGCGCCACTGGAATGCCCCACTGACCACCTGCAAATACAGCAGGCCGGCCAGCGCGCCGAAGATGAACTCAATGGAAAATTCGTGCCTGATAACCCGTAGATAGGGGTTGGCCGGGCTCGTATACAGCACAGAGGCAGCAAGGATGGCGCAAAGCCAGGCAACGAATACCAACGGCATCCATCGTCGTGGCAGCAGCAAAATGAGCGCGAACACCAGGTAAAACCAGACCTCGTGGATCAACGACCAGGCAACCATGACCAGTGGTAGATTGACGTCCGGCAACAGCAGGAACGAATTCAGCAGACTGACTTCGCCCGCCTGGGAGCTGTTGACCATGCCGGGCTTGAGCAGGAACACCAGCATCACCGCGAAAAAGTACACCCAATACACCGGATAGATTCGTAGGAAGCGGCCTTTAAGGAAGCCGAGCACTTCACCCCGCCCACCGAACTTATTGGCCGACGCCAGCACCATCACAAAGCCGCTGATAACAAAGAACAAATCCACACCGGTTTGCCCGAACACGAACATGTCCGGTAGCCAGGTAGCACCAGCAAGGTACTTTGCATTGATAAAAAGTGAGTGAAAGGCAATGACTGCGAGCGCAGCCAGTCCCCTGGCCGCCTGCAATGCGGAAATTTTGTGCACGGGATTAGGTCCTTGACGTAAGTGCTATTGAGCGCGCGCATAGTGAGAGAACCACTATCCGCTTGCAAGCCGCACTGTGGCAGGCATGATCACGCTTTGCGCCATGCCGCACTCGTCGCATTTCCCCGCATAAAGCTGGTCAAGCGCGCTGCCCGTCGATAGAATTGCGCACTTTTTGATCAGAGGCGCACCAAAGCGCCCGTCTACCGCCGTGTCGTGCCCGACTGGCGGCGTCATTCAATACCGAGGTTAGACATGTCCACCACCATCGCAAAAGCCAACCCCAAGGTCGGCTTTGTATCCCTGGGTTGCCCTTAAGATCTTTAAAATATACACAGCTTTCTGCCTATGACCTTTCATCCATAACCTCTGCAGGAGAGCTTTATGCTTCTGTAGGGAGCCCGAAAATTGGGCAGCAGATTGCGAGATAGGGGGGTAGCTCAGACACTCAAAAGCCGCGCAATGCGCGGCTTTTGATTTGGTGGGCTCACACGTACTTGAACCGTGGACCAAAGGATTATGAGCCCGAGTTAAAGAGCCGTAAACATTGGTAACCGCCAGCAAAATCAATGCTTTCAGATGGTGCCTGTGCATATGTGCAGAAATTAAACCTACCTAAATTGGACGGGTTTTGGACGGATTAATGATCGCGTTGCTCATTGCTGCACAGGCGGAGTGACCGCCCCGCTGAATGTAGCGCGCATCTTGTCAATTTCTTCCATTCTTTCCAATTTGGATATTAAGTCTTCCTTTGGGGCGTAATACTTAGGCCGTTCGGGTGGTGGGATTTCGTATGTCTTACAGAGAGATTCGATCTGTCCGATTGCTTTTAACCCTAGCTTCGACAGGTTTTCTTCCCGGTACTGGTAATACTCTTCGTAGTCAGGCGGGGAGGACTGGTCCCCGACAGATTCCATGCCTTCTTTGATGGCGTTGAGTCTATTGGGCATCGACATGATGTCGTACATCAGTTGGGTCGGTAGTGCCCGATAGTCGCCGCCTTCAGGAAGCGCGAATTCAGGGTTTCGCACCGCGCTACGGGTGCAGCCCTGGGCATCCGTGAAAAGTGGATCGTGTACCGCGTTGTAGCAGTCGGCTACCAGCTTATCCAAGACAAGTACCAGCCGAATGCCAAGGTGCTGAGCTTCGATTTCTTGCTTTTTGGATGAAAGGCGCGACTCCTTCACCCATCCCAAAGCGAATAGGATCAAAGAGCCGGTCGTTGCGATGAGACCTCCAAGAGCAACCTTCCCCACGTCACTAGCAAAAAACTCCCACATTGATCTATCCCTATCTAAGTTTCGGTTATTCAAAATTGTGAAAAGGCCGCATTTCGCCAAACGCCCGAGCGCCGTGACTTCTGGCCATTTTCGACTCTGCTTTTTGCGCCCGCTCGCAGCAAGAATTTCGATCTTTCCTGAATTTGAAAACTGCGGAAATCCCTAGTTTTCTGGTGGCTGCTCCCCGTACATAAAGCCAGTGGGCTATGTGCTCCCACTTTCAGCCCGTCGCAAGCGTGGTGCAGTAATCCTGCATTTTTTTGCAAACCTTTGCATCCTGTGCAATTGCCGCTTCCCTCGCTTGCCCCGCGACAGTGCTGGGCGGGAAGTCAGTTTGCACGACAATCGAATTTGCAAAAAAAAGACGCGGAAAGCCCGTCGGCGGGAGGGGGATAAGTGCTTTTTCGAACAGATTTTTTCTGACGCGGTGGTTTTCTCGCGCTCACCGGTCGCAGTTCGTCGGATCACCCACGCGCTGGTCTGACAGGACCATATACTGGTTGCATATACAGTTAATTGCAGAGCCATCAGCATGAACATGAACCTCGACTCCCCGGCCATTACAAAAAGCGCTTGGCACGCATTACTGCAGGACCAGGCCGAGTTGTTGAGACATCCCGCGACACATCACAAGGCGCTGATCCACAACGCGCACGCGCTCCACCGAGCGGGATTAATTGACGTCTATGAGTTAAGCGACTTTCTGGAACAAGCGGATGGCGCCCTGGCCTATGCGGTTGAGGCGATCTTGGATGAGCCATGTGGCGAGTAGGAGGAAGTCACGATGCACATGCTGATAACACCCATGCGCTGCAAAGGCGTTGCTCTGACCGCCCTTGAAAGGAGGCGGTACGCTCCCATCAAAGGTGACGTTAGTGTCGTAGCTCAGGCGAGGGAGGAATTGGGCCGCAGTTCGAATGTCGCGAGAGTTATTCCAACATGGCCAAAAGAGCCGTCACCGCTGCCGTGCTTGCTCGATGCCACGTTATCGGGGATGGCTCCCACAGGATTCGTTCTGAGTGGTATTGAGTACGTCGACGGGTGTGCTTACGCACAATCTTGGTGGTGCCGGCAGGAATGAAATTGAACGACCGGACCCTATGAGTCATAAGGTCCGGTCAATATTTAATTGACTACTGGCTGACTATTTCTTTTCACTTTTAGCCCGTGAGAAAGATACTTGGTCAAAGGGCGCTCTATTAGCCAATAACTCAAATACCCGACAACAATCACTATCGGTAGGGATATTGCCCAGAATAGAACAGAGGCGGCAATGCCTCCATCTGTGTTGCCGAATACAGTCCAAATGCGACCACACAGACTTAGTGTAAGTATGTGCGACAGATAAAGTGAATAAGACATGTCGCCCAAAGACTTAAGGAAGCCCGGCACCGCCCATTGAGATTTAGACTCTTGCAGTGCCAGTGCGAGAAGTAATAGCGTATAACCACCTCCGACTATGAACGCCCGACTTAGAGAGATAGACTGAATTACATCTGACCCATCGATTAAATCTGATATCACGGCATAAGCTATCAGGCACACACCGAACAAAGCCACCGGGCCAGTAGGCAAACGCCACTTAGATGGTTCACTGATGGCCTTCAAGTAAGCGATGCCAGCGAGCGCACCGAGGATAAACTCTATCGAAAATTCGTGCTTAACAGTGCGTAAATAGGGATTCTCCGGGCCGGTGTAAAGCACAGAGGCGATGGCCACAGCGCAGAGCCAAGCGGCGAAAGCCAACGGCACCCATCGTTTTGGTAACAGCAGAATAAAGGCGAACACCAGGTAGAACCAAACTTCATGGATTAACGACCAGGCGACCATTACAAGTGGCAAATTGGCGTCAGGCAAAAGTAGGAATGAATGTAGAAGATTTACTTCGCCTGCTTGAGAGCTGTTGACCATGCCGGGCTTTAACAAAAAAACCAGCAACACAGCAAAAAAGTAAACCCAGTAGACTGGGTAAATACGTATTGCGCGACCTTTGAGGAAATTAAAAATTTCACCTCGCACGCCAAACTTGTTTGCCGAAGCAAGCACCATAACGAATCCGCTTATTACAAAAAACAGATCCACACCGGTTTGCCCAAACACGAATATGTCCGGTAGCCAAGTGGCTCCAGGAATGTACTTAGCGTTGATGAATAGCGAGTGAAATGCAATTACTGCAAGTGCGGCCAGCCCTCTGGCCGCTTGTAATGATGAAATCTTATGCACAGTGTTATGTCCTTACGCTAGTGCTTTTCCAGGCGCGCATATTGGGAGAAGCCTGGAACGGTTGCAAGCTAGACGGTCAGGATTGGTGAAGCTACAAAGTGACAGGTTTCAACTTTCCAGCCATTTGAATGGCGGCACCGGCGTTGGCCGTGAATGCAGCAGCGTTACTAGGTGGCGGCGTTGGTCCATGAGTATGAGCAGCCAGTTGCGTGTTCATCTGCTGCAGCAAGTCGAGGGTGTCACACACGACCTGGAAAAGATTGACGCTCTCGGACCCGATCCAATTTTTCGGCGCCTGCAGTCGCTGGCTGACAGCTGTCACGCTTCTGCGAAGCCCCTCGATCTTCTCCGCCATGTCGCCGCCTATGGTGGCGTTGTACTTCTGAGCTACCACCAGGTTCAAATCCCGCCCGGTGGCCTGGTGTAAATCATCAACCGCCGCCAGGCTCGCAGATCCGCCCGAAAGCAGCTTGAGAGCGCCCAAGGCTTCAAGCGTTTTAATCCCCCCTACCGACTCGGTTGAGTGATCGTCCACGGTGCGGCTGTGGCTCTGGAATCTCTCGGTATTACCCATCGCATGCACTTCGCGTTCGATCGCCTTGTCCACGATCTTGCCGTCAGTCTGGCGCAGCCAATTGCCGTCAGCGTCTACCCGCTGCTGACAGGCTTCGCTGTGCTGCCACACCTGATCGCCCTTCGGGACGCTGGGCATACTCAAGCCGTGCGGCAATATCGTTTGAATATACGGTTTGTGCGGCAGGCCGTAGGCGAAGCACACGACAACTTGGGTGCCTTCCTCGGGGAATGCGTAGATGCCCATCTCTTCGCCGCCGGTGGGCAACGGCAAAGGCACGCCGGCCAGGATCGGCAGCTTGGTGTCTGGCTCGCCGTCCGGCCCCAGGACCTCGATGTCGACCGCGTAGCGCGGGCGGAAGTCATCACAGATGCCGGCGCCGGCCGGGGCATCTGCCACGGCTACGACCCGGGCAAAGCGTGGCAAGTGGTAACCGCCGGTGAGTTCGGGGAATTGTCGTTCTACGCTGCGGCGAATTGCGTCGTCCATCGGATGGCCATCTGGTTGTCGATGAGCGCCACACTGGTGATGCGCTCGCCGTGGTTGATCGTTGCACCTGGTCGCATTCCTGGAAGGGCTGCAATCATCGCGCTCTGGTTGCCCTGGTAGTCGTCAAACAGCTCCACCGGCAGCTGCAGCGACGAGCGAACGCCAAAGAAGCTGTCAGCCCAACTGCCCACAAACACTTCCCCGTCACCCTGCTGCTGCCAGATGAAGTCGGGAATGTTGAAAACCCGGGCCAGGCTGTCCATCGCTTGATAGCCGGCGGCCAGGCTGTAGAAAAAAGGCGCCTTGACACTGGCATACGGCTGTTCCGGTACGCGAAAGCGCAAGCCCGTGTGCTGGCTGATCTCAACCAGGACGGCGCGTAGGTCGACGTGGCGCAGGTTCAGCGGCAACGGGTTGGCCAGGATCGCGGCAAGTTCTCGGCAGAACAGCACCTGCTGGGTGCTGCTGGCCGTGGTGGAGCGTTCCACGTAGCCGATGAAGTGACGCTGCAGCGTGCCGCCGTTGTAGCCGATATCGAGCGTTACCAGGCCTTTAACTGGCGCTTTGGCCTGAATGGTAAAGGTCGCCCGGCCGGGGCTTTTTGCGTCCAGCCGGACTTCGTTTTTCACCAGGACGTAGGGCACGCCGTTTATGGCCAGCTCCTTGTGCAGCTTCATGTCTTGTCACTCCCACCCAGCCAACCATCCACCTTTTTCAACGTGGCTTCGAAGCCGGTCAGTTCCTCGGGTCCGTCGCTCGAGTCGCCACTGGTGCCGCCAGGGCCGCCGACTGCCCCACCGGGGCCCGACTGTGCTGTCACCGCGTTGCCCGATCGCCGCCCTTCGACTTTCTCCGGGTTCGACAGCTTTTCAGTCAACGTGAACTGAATCAGCCAGCCGCGCAGGTTGTCGTCTTCACGGGCGCTGACGCCCTCAGTGAAGGTCACCTGGCGCATGCCGAACGCAGCGGCGGTGTCGTTGACGATGCGGTATGTCTTGAGCTGGCCACCGCCTTCGGTCGCTTCCACCAGGCGCATCAGGTCACGCAATTGCACCTGGTCAACGAAAGGAATCATCAGGCTGACCGTCAGGGTCTTGGGCTTGAAACCCTTGTGCCCCTTGTCGGTGTTGCTGGTCTGGCCCGACAGGTCGTCGCTCTCGATGCGCAGGTTGCCGGTGACCTTGAGGTTCTTCCCGCGCACCTCTTGCCCGTCAAGTAGCAGCGTCATAGGCCCACCAGTTCACGAACGAAGCTCAAACCCTTCTCAGATCCCACCAGCAGCGCACCGGCGCACAGAACCCATTCATGCCCTGGGCCATCACCCGCCAACAGTTCCTGGCGTAACTCTGTGGCGCTACCGGGGCCGATGAGGCGGGCGCGCATGCTGCTATCCGGACTGCCATCAGCCAAGAGGGCTTTCAGGTCGGCCAGATGCTGATCACGATCCTTTTGCTGAGTGGCCTTACGGTTGGCCAGTGCGGCAAGGTCGGCCATGGGCGAGCTGTCGGCCGCGTAACCTTCCAAGACGGCCAACTGGCCGGCCATAGATTGCTGCGCGGCCTTGACCACAGTGCAGCGCTCCAGGGGCAGTGCTTGCCAACGCGGCAAGGTGCCGGCGGCGGGAATCTCCCACTTTTCTGTCTCCAGCTTCGACAGGTGCCGTGCACGGCGTTCAGCTCTCACCAGGTCAGGCATCGGTACCAACGCATTGAAGCGCGCCAGGCTCGCAGCCAACTGATCAAAGCGTGTGGACAGGAACATCAGGCACAGGGCGAACTGGGGGCCGTTCGGTCGCCCGGTGTCGCTCACGTCCACCAGTTTGCCGGCGAGCAGCTGCAGCAAGTTCGGCGCAGACAGGAAGCGCTGATAGCCGCGGCCCTGGCCAATACCACTTTGGAACGGCGTCACTACCAGGCACGTCGGCGCTTCGCCCAACTGTTCTGTGATTGCCGAGCGGCCGGCCGCTATCGCACCTTGAGCGGCATCACCCACCGGCCCAGGGCTTGTTGAGGCTTTCCCGTTGAGGGCCGTCAGACGCTTAGAAGTGCTGGCCAGCTCGCCGCCGGCAAGCCCTTGAGCCGCTGACAGTTGCCCCATCCATTGGGTGGCCTGCTCGGGCCAGCGCATAGTCACTGGTGCCCAATCATTCGCCATTTTGTAGAACCGCGCTCAACCAGGCAGGGGCTTTGGGCTGGGTCGACTCCGCCGGATAGCGTTTGGCTTTCGGCCAGTCTCTAACCGCCTGACGCCAAGTCAGCAGAGCTGTGAATTGCTCAGCATTGATTGGCAAGTCCCCGCCCAAGTCGCGGGCGTCGCGGTATTGAGCAACGAGCGTTTCCGTTTTCTGCAAACTTGTTTCAGCCCAAAGTCGTGCAAGTACAAGAGGATCTGAATCGACGAAAACATCCTCCGCATATTTTGAGAACTTCCCGCCGTCGTCCAGGTAGGCGCGAATGGCCTGATACAAAGGCCTGTTGTAGTCCTGGGTAACATGACAACGATTACCGGCAACGGTGACCACAAAAGTTTTGTCCGCTTTAACTGACACGTCGCTGAACATCACCATTATTTCCGCAGGCGGGGCAGATGGTGAATCCTCGATCGGAGCCGCAACTTCATTCTTTTCAAATTCCTCAATCAAGGTGCATACCTCCAAGCAAAGCCGTAAATAGTTGCTCCACCAGCAAAAGAAATAACTGTCCCACCAGGGGCGTGGCCACTTTTGCCAACAACGCCCTGGCCGGATATGTAGTAGTGCATCAGCGAGTAACACCATGACCCGCCAGGTGGGAGCTGTACCGACGTACCGGTTACTCCGACACCCATAAAGTTATCGCTATCAGGCCTGTAAAAATTCTTCTCGCCCCACTGCAGCCCCATGTCGGAAGTATCAACCTGAACACGCATGCCACGGCCTTGCCCATCCCAACCGTATTTAATTTTGTTAGAGGCTTGGCCGGCGCCGCCGCCCTGTTCGACAGGGGTAAATCCAAGCTGTGTCTGTAAGTAGTAAACCTGCCCATTTTCTTTATGACGTAAGTACGGAAAAATAGGATTCCCACTGGCAAATCCGACCGTGGACACTGAGTCGCCTACAGTTCTCAGTAAAAGCTGTTGATTCGTTTGTTCAACTGTATAGGCATTGGTAATTCCATATGCGGCAAGCGTACTACCTTTGTTTGCCTTCTCATCAGGGTTAAAATTATAAGAAGACCAGACAACACCGAGATCCAAACCGTCAACGGTAGCTTTTAGCCCCGTAGAACTCCACCCGATGCTAACAGCATTGTCCAGCTGACCTATTCCGCCACCTTGCCGCACGGGCGTAAACCCCAGCCTTGTTTGCAAGTATTGAACGAGCCCGTCTGACTCCCGGCGAAAGTATGGAAGCTTGGCGTCATTCCCGGCAAAACCAGCGGTAGTTATTCCGTCCCGAATAACTCGGTAATTGATCTGTTGATTTGTCTGATCGATTGTGTAGGCATCGGTAATTCCATAACCCGCAAGAGTGCCTGCTTTATCGGCCTTCGAACTCGGATTAAAGTTGTTTTCAGTCCAGATACGCCCCAAGTCGATATCATCAACGCTCGCCTTTAAACCGATCGAGGACCAGCCAATACAAACTCTGTTGAAGGTCTGACCAGCACCACCGCCCTGCTTTACAAAGCCGTTGGCCACCTCACCTCGGGTGTAGGCGTCAGTGATTCCGTACCCCCCCAATGTCGTGGGATTATCGCCTGCAAAAACAATCCCCTTCGCGTTAACCGCCACTTTTGTGTAGCCACCGGGCGTCACCCCACTGTTAGCCAGCGTCAGCGCAATTTCCGGGTCAGCGGTGCCGTCAAACGTCGCGCTACCTGTTGCCGCGCCACTAAATTTAAACGTACGCGCCGTGGCCAGCTTCAAGGCTTTGCCGGCCGCTGTGGTGCCGGTCATCAACGCGTTGATGCCGGCATACAGGTTGTTACGTACCAACTGCACCATATGCGTGGTGGCCAGTACCCAAGGGTCATCCGAGTTTGAATCACTGCTGATGGCATTCGGGATCTGCCCCAGCCCCACGTCATCCTTTGTCGTGGACCGAGCGCGTAAGCCCGGATAATCACCAGTACGAGCGGCTAGGTGCTTGATCAACTCGCCAGTGATCGGCTCAACGGCTCGCAGATCGCTGATTGCGGCCGTTGTTGGCAGTTCCGCAATGGGCACCAGGTAATGCCGTACACCTGTGCTGTCGGTGTAGTCCTGCTTGTCCCAACCAAACACAACCTGGAACGTACCGACCACATCGCTCAATTCGCGCTGCAGGCGTACGTCAAGCCATGCCACGTTAGGGATTGAAGGAACAGCAACAGCTTGGACGCCTTTTAGCTCCAGCCGAACACCTTCTACATAGGCAATGCCAGGTTTCAGGCTGTACGCATTGCCCACTTTTTGCAGTTCAAGCGCACTGCCGTGGAAGCAAGCGCGCCCGAAAACATCGCGATTGCTCAAGCGCTCGCGCTCATCAATGCCGCTTAGGCGCACGGTGAAGTCATGCTGCCAGGTGCTGGCATCGATCTTGATCCCGGTCAGCGCCTGGGCGCCGTCAAACACCACCAAAAAATTACGCGTCACGTTGTTGCCGATCTGACGCGGCGGGATGTTTCGGCGCTTTTGCTGTACCGGCACATACGCTACGGCAAGCAATACGTTTTCACTGGTCTCAAGGCCGATCCAGTTGAAGTCAAAGTCTCCGATATCGCTACCGAGCATCAGGCTATAGACCACCTGGTTCGGGTTCACGAAACCTTTCTGGGTAACGTCATAGGTGCCGACGATTTGCGCCGGCACTGGCTTGCCCGCTGTTCGATCCACACCGGCATTCGGGTCAAGTCCTGGCACGTTGGCCAGGACAAATCGGGCAACGCTCAGCGATTGTTGTGCGCCGATTTTCTGCGCGATCAGGCTTTCACCTGCAAGGGTAATGCTGGCTCCCATGGGGGGCTCCTACAGGCTGGCAACCAGTGTTTGCTGGTCGTCGTTGAAGTCCACCGCGACGATGCGCAGTGATACGGGGGTGATGGTCACGAAGTCATAACGCCGGCAGGTGCGGCCGTACTGTTGAATCAGCACGCGCATCAGCTCGGGGTTTTGCGACAGTTGGGAATCGGAGAGGCGCAACAGCACTACGTCCCAATCCCGATCGGGCAGCCGCTCGTTGATCTCGACATAGCCAACGCCCAGTCGCTGCAGGATGCGTTTGAGGCCAGCCGTGCTGCCGGCGTCGACCGCGTTTATGAAGGCGAACTTCACCCGCAGCCGGTAGAGGCTTTCCGGCTCGTCTTTGAAACGGCTGATATCGCGCTGCCAGGCCAGCAGATCGAGGACGGTCAGGTGGCAAGTGTCCGCGTCCATTTGCAGGAGCGGCCACTGCAGCCAACCTTCGACCTTTTCCCACCAGGACTGGGCGGCGGCTTTCAACTTGGCCAACTGCGGGCCGTCCAGCCAGAAAGGCAAACTCAGCTTGATCATGCCGGCACCACCTGCAGGGTCTTTATCCTGGGAATGCTCAGCTCTGACACGATGTCGGCATTGTCAAAATGTAGCGACTCGATGCCGGCGAACTGCTGGTGAAGTTCTTCGCCCAAGCGGCTGAACGAAAACCGTGACTGGGGATAGGTCAGCGTCGGCTGATAGTCGCCCGTGCCGCTCTCGCGAAAGGCTGCCCGGATGAACTGCCCAATTTCCGCCTGCAGCTTTTCGCGCTGCTCGACGGTCAGCAACGATCGTGGCCACCAGGTGAGGCTTAGCGCGTGCTGTGTCTCAGGCATGACCATCACCAGCAGGTCATCACCGTGGCCATGGTTGCCTTGGTCGCGGATATGCGCGTTGATTTGCTCCAGGTAAGTCGCCGCCGGCACATCCGCATCAAACAGCACATAGGCATTGGCGCTGCCTGGGCCACGTGGCGCGCCGTGCAGGAAATACACGCCATCCGGCCGCACGCCTGGGAAGGCTGAAATCATGGCGCGGTACACCGAGTCGGTGTGCCACTGGTTGACCGCCGAGAACTGGTTGCGTGTGCGCAAACGCAGCTGATCGTCCGGTTCAGGATCTGCACCTGGAGCAATCAGCCAGCCGTCCGCGTTCACCACCTGGGCAATACCGGCAATCGGGACGGGCAGAATGGCGTAGTAACCTGGGGCCAGGTTGTAGCCGCTGCCCACTTCCTGGGCTTCTACCGGGACTTCCAGCTGCAGTACGCCGTCCGCGAAGGTCACGGCCTGGGTGGTGATCAGTTGGTAAATATGGCCGTTGATCGCAGCCGATTGCACTAGGACGCCGGCGGGCAGCTCCAGCACGCCACCGGCGACATCGCGGGTAAACAGCAGCACGCCTTTGGCCTTGGTCGCCCCTTTGCGCTCGACGTTGACCGCCCAGGCCAGCATGTCCAGCCACTTGCCCACAGCGGTTTTAACAAAGAAGTTGGGCAGGACGGTGCCGCTGACAAAGTTGATCAGCCACAACACCGGCTTGGTCACCAGCGCGGTGATCAGCCGCCAGAACGGCGAGTAGGCGCTGGTGTTGCTCAGCTTGCTACCTTGCGCGGCAACTTCGCTTTCCCAAGCCTTGCGCAAGCCGTCCTCAGTCACCGGAATGCCGCTGTCTGCCAGCGCTTGTTTAAAATCTACGTCGCTCACAGCGTCACCTCGATATCGCCAAATTTCAGCGTTTTCGCCGTGACCAGGTAGCGGCCAGACTCCACTTGTTTAATCAACGCCGTGCCCGGCACCAGGCGCGCGTCGGCCTCTACCAGCAGTTCCAGTTGTTGGATGCAGTCGCGCTGACGCAGACGGCTGCGCTCGGCCACCAGCGTCACCAGCAACCCGCTCTCGCGGATCATGTGCGCGATGTCCTGGGCGATGCTGGCCCGGTCCTCGATCAGCAGCGGCTGACGCGATGGGTCCAGTACCAGGTCGTTGTCCATGATCAACAGATCGATGTATTCGCTCATCCGCCCACCGCCATGGCCAACATGCCTTCCAGTTCGAGCGGATTTATTTGCTTGGCGGTGTGAATGTTGACGTTCTCCACATGAGTGCCCTTGTTCTGGGTTTGATTGTTGTTCTGGATGCTGGCCAGGAAGCCGCCCCGGGGCACGGCGTCAGGCCGTTTCGGAGACAGGCTTGATACCGAGCCGTTGATGCGCTGCTGGCTTTGCTCAGCCTTTTCCGTTGGAGCGGAAGCGGTGACCAGGGGCGGCGTCTGCAGCGGCTGCGGGACAGTCAGCTGCGGCCCGATCGGCGCCGGCGTTTGCACCGGTGGCACTGCCACCAGCTTGGGCAACGTGCGCGGCAATTCCTTGGGCGTGCGGGGTTGTGCCACCGGTGCCAGGACCTGGGGCGGAAGCTGTGCCGGCGGCTGCAACGCTGCAGGTGCGGCCATGGCCGGGGCTGGGGCCAATACCAGGGCCGGAGCCTTTGCAGGGGGCTGCAACGCTTCCAGCGTCGGCATCACTGGCGCCGGTGCTTTTGGCGTAGGAGCCAGCACCAGGGGCGGTGCCTGGATCGGTTGCTGGGGCGCGCTCACCAGTTGCGGCAACAACGGAGCTTCCACTTGCGGGGCACTGATGGTGGGTAGCTCTGGCGCCGCCGGCATGTCCCCGAACGCCGCTTCAATGCTCACGCCGGGGATCTTGTTCAACATCTCGATCAAGCCATTGATAGCGCTTTTAATGACGTTGACGATGGCGTCCCACGCGGCGCTGGCCATGTTCGACCAACCGCCCATCGAGTCGAACCACGCCGACAGCGCAGCCAGTTGCCCGCTAACCCACTGGAACGCCTCGCTGTTGAGCAGGGCACTGGTCCAGTCGTCCCAATAGATGATCGCCGCCGCCACGGCCGCGACCAGCGCGACAATGCCGATTACGATCCAAGCCACCGGGTTGGCCAACAACGCGGTATTGACCAGCCAGATGGCGCCCTGCCACAGCAACATCGCGCCCTTGACCAGGCCCATCCAGGCGACCATCAGCACCAGGCCGGCCACGAACCCCACCACCATGACGGTGTGGTACAGGAACATGGCAATGCTGCGATAACCCGACCAGGTGAGTGCGTTCCACACCACCATGGCCCCTAGCCACGCCATTTTCGAAAGCCCCACGGTCAATGTGAGCAACGACATGGCGGCGGTAATCGCCAGGAACGACAGGGTTACGATCCCAATAAGGCGGGTAATGTTGGGGAACAACTGGGTCCAGCGGGTCAACGTACTGGCAATCCCCACCAGGCGCTCCATCAGCGGGGTCAGGATCGGAATCAACGCCTGGCCAAACGCGATACGCAGCGCCTCTACAGCGGCTCCGAACTGCTGCCACGGGTCCACCATGTTCTTGGCCATGCGTTCGGCGTTTTCTAAACCACGCACATTGCCCAGCCGTTCCATCCCGTTTTTCAGGCGGTCTGTGTCGCCCATCAGGCTGGTGATCAAGCGCGCCGCTTCACCGCCGAACGCATCGCGCAGTTGTTTACCGTTCGCCTCAATCGACAGATCGCCAAACTTACCTTTTAGCTTGTCCAGGATGTCCATCATCGGCAGCAACTTGCCCTGCTGATCCACGAACTTCATGCCGAGCTTTTCAGAGGCAGCGCTGACGTTTTCAAAGAACGATTTGTAGAGGCCGCCGGCCTCCCCTCCGTCCATGGTGCTGCCCAGCGTGCCCAGCACAGCCATTTGCTCAGCCAGGCTTACGCCGGCGGTGCTGGCCAGGCCACCGGCAGCCTTGAACGCCTCGCCGATCTGCTCGCCACTTGTGCGAAACAACTGCACAGCCGTAGCGGTCTGACCCGCCAGGGTCTCGACCCACTGGCCCTTCCCCATGGCGTCGGCCTGGCCTTTGAACAGGTTGTACATCGTGCCGACGTAGGTGCCCATGGTCGCCGCATCTGACTTGGTGGCCTTGGCCAAAACGTTGCTGGCATTGGTGAAGGTGGCCAACTGGCTGCCGACCATTCCCTTTATCCCGCCCTCGATCTGATACGCCGAGGCGACAAAATCCCGGGCGTTCTCTCCGTACGCCACGGAAAACTCCAGCGACTTGCGGTTCAGCGAGTTCAGCGCGTCTTCGGCCACGTTCAGCGATCGGACCTCGCCCAGGGCGCGGTTCATCTCCAGGGCGGGTTCCATGGATTGGGTGATACCGACATAGGCGCCCGTGATGCCCGCCAGACCAAAACCCATAGTCTTGATATGCTTTTCGCTCTGTTCGGCCAAGTCGGAAAACCCGGTTTTGACCTTGCCCAGCGGGGCGGTGACCTTATCAGTCAGGCTCAAGATGAAAGCCAGGCGGGCGCTTTTGTCAGCCATCAGTCGTTATCCGTTGAGTGCGTATGCGATGCCGTTAGCAATGGCGATTTCCATGCGGCGCCAATGCTCGTCCTCCAGCCACTTGGCCGTGCCCATCACCTCGGCGGTGGGCTCGGCACCTGGTAGCCAGCGGCCGGCCAGGGCCACCAGTTGGCCAAGGCCGCTTTCGGTCAGGCGTTCAGCGTGGTCGAGGGCTTTTTTACGATGATTTCAACGTCCGGGCCGTACTCTTCCAGGAGCGCGCCGGCAAGTTGCATGACCAACACAGGGTTGCCCAACTGGGCCTTGAGCGTGGCGCGTTCTTCCTGCTTAACAGTGGTCACCAGCAGGTTGTTGGCTGGCGAAACCTTGTTGGTCTGGGTAACGGCGTTGAAGTACTTCGTCACGTCCTGCGGGGTCAGTGCGAAGGTGAATTCTTTGTCGCCTACTTCCAGGGTGATATCGCGTGTATCGGTCATGGTGTTGCTCCGTTCAAAGGTTGGGTGTCAGTTATGGTTGGCGCGGGCAAACCCGCAGGGCATGGTCTTGCAGGCCCAGGATCATTTGCCGGCTGAGGGCAAGCTGATCTCTGAGGGTGAAATAATCCGATCGAGCGTCTGTTGTGAGTTCGGCGGTGGCTGCATCAGCCACGCCGCCGGCGCCGGCACTGGCGGGCACTGGGGCGCTGCAGGTGGCGTTGAGGCGCAACCGCTTACGGCCAGTAGCAACATCAAGGCGCAGAGCATCGTTTTCAGCACGTTCATGGTTCAGTTCCTGGGTACGTTGAAGGTCGATGGCGTCACGCTCAGCCAGCATTTCGCCGCTGATCCGCGCCGCCTCTCGCAGGCCGTTCACTTCAAACAGCGCCGCGTCACGCTCGATTCGTGCGGTGTCGCGCTGGCCCTGCAGCAGGTCAAAGCCGAACCAGGCCACCAGGCACAGCACCAGGATGAAAGTGCCTTCGCGCATCACAGGCCCGCCTTACAAAGCTCGGCCTCGGCCAAGCGGCGTTTATGCAAACCCCGAACAAATACCTTCTGGCCATCAGGCTTGCTGATGAAGGCCCAAACCGGTGTTTTGCCGTCAGGTGCCCAGGCAAGCGCCTGGCAGCCCTCTTTTATACGGCCAGCATTGATCAGGCCCACGGCGCGACTGGCGCATGTGCTGGGCGTGCCGAAGTTGTGGCCATGGCTGCTCAGGGCGTCGAACGTGTTCTGGTCCACGTCCTGATTGGTGATGCAGTCGGCCAGCTGCAGTTGGCCTTTACTGATCACCAGCTGCTCCACCTCGTTGCAGCGCGCATCCGACCAGTAGTCACCGACAACCACCGGATACGGGCTGGTATGGCCGGTGATGCCCTTGCACACGGTTGGCAGCCCACGGGCCAGCTTGTCGGCATAAACCATGTTCTGGCCGTTGCCTTCCCAGGTGCCCAGGAACACGACGAGTGTGGAGCTGCAGAGCGCGATGGCGCCGGTGGCGATCTTGCCGCGCAGGCTCATGGCTTCACCTTCCAGTCGCGCAGCATCTGGCGATACTTGGGAACCAACAGCAGGATCTGCAGCACCATGTAAACGGCAGTCAGCATGTAGGCGACAGCCGACCAGTCGATGGCTCCTGTCGCCCCAGTGGCGGCTACACCGATCGCAGGTGACGCCTTCGCCAGCGCGATGGCGGTGTCCTGAGCCGCCTGATTGGTGCTCATCGCTGCACTCCTTTTTCGAAAAAAGACTGGCACGGGACACAGCGGGTCCTGCCGCCGAGCGCCTGGCGCGCTGCAGGAATCTCGTTACCACAGTCCTGGCAGTGAGTAAGGCTTGGGCCCGCTGACTCACGCCGGGCCTGGGCCAACTGGGCGTTGATAGCCTGGTCCCGCTGACGTTGTTCCAGGGCTTGGGCGCGATCGAACGGGCATACCATCAGCTAATGCCCTCGATCTCGGTGGAGTCCAGGTAAGGCACGCCGTTGATGCGGATAAAGTCCGGGCTGGTAACCTCAAAGGGCACCTTGTGCTTGGTCTTCTCGCCGCCCTTCGGATCGATGCTCAGCAGACTGGAAATCTTTAACTTGCAGCCGAACGCCTCGATGCGCAGTTCGTCGTCGCCAGCCTTGGCGAAAAACACCACGTCGAACGCATCCAGCTTGCGGAAGCTGCCGGCAGTGCGCGCCGCTTCGACCACCAGGTTAAAGTTGGTCGAGTCCAGCTCAACTTCCCCCGCCGCCGCCACATCGCCGTCGACGTAGCCGTCAGGCACGCCCCGGGTTTGCGCGGTCTTGCTGTTGTCGGTGATATCCAGGGTGCAGCTTTCGACGTGTACCTGCAGATCGCCCAGGTTCACGTCAAAGTTCTTGCCGCCAATACGTGACATGGGGGGTTACTCCGAATCGTCGTTGGAAAGATCCAGGGCGATGTTCGCCGTGAGGTCTTTCGGGCAGTTGTGGGGCTTGAGCTTGATGTACGCCTCGACGGCGGTTTTGCTCTTCCAGGTCAGCACGATGTCGCCGTCTTTGGGCGTCTCGATCTCCCCTGGGAATACCTGGCCGGCGAACTTGACCGACTTGGCCATCCGGCGCAGTGGCGCCATCAGCGCGTTGACATTCACGGCCATGCTGTTGGGTGTGTTGTTCAAGCGACGATCAGCCACACGGTGGATCAGCAGCGGCCGCACCTGGCGCGCCGCCTTGTCCGCCAGACGCAGATATTCGACTACCTGGTAGTCGCTGCCTGGGGTGTCCAGCATGTTGCCGTCGCCCCAATAAACACCCGGATAGTCCGGGTAGGTCTGGGAAACAGAAAAGCGCGCCTTGTCCAACTCGGAACGGATTGCGGACGGCAGCGGCACGCCATCTTTATCGACCGGCACACTGCCGAGACCGGTTACGGCACCGGTGGCCACACGCATTGGGCTGTCGGCAATACTCACGGCAGCGTTGGCCAAGCGACCGGCCAACACGCCCAGGTCATTGCCGTGCAACTGCGGCACCACCATCACACGCGGCGCGGCCACGTTGGCGGTGATCGCCTTTTGCTCGGCCACATATTCCGACCAGGACTGCAGCACTGTCGGGCTGGCAGTTGCGGCCATGACAAACAAGCGACGGCCGTAGACGTTATTAACCAGCACAGCCGCGTCGTGCATGGCCGTCAGGTCGTCGCCTTTGGTCACAGGCTGCGTGATAACGACCGCCTCGACCGAAAAGCCCTGCTGCTGGCAATTCTCCAAAGAGGCGCGCCAGTCGGTATCGGCCAGGATCGGTGCCGCCAGACAAGCCCAGCGATCGCCGCCGTTCAATCGTGCGGCGGTGATCTGGGTTTTCAGGTCGCTTGCAGCAGTACCCAGGGCGGCATCGAGGTCGCTTTCGGTATTGAGCGGCACCAGTTTGCCGATGTTTTTGGGAGCGGTTTTCGGGCCTGGCCCGATGTATAGGAAATAGCGCTCGATCTCAGTCACGGCGCCTTGGCCCAGATTGAGATTGTTAACGCTGACTTTGCCAAGTGCCATGCTGTGCCTCGTTAGCGGGGTGAATTAAGGATTTGTTCGAAGACCTGGTTAACCAGCTCGCGGGTTTCGCCGTTGGTTTCCACGCCGAGGAACTGGCGTTTTGGCAAGGTTATGTCCCAGCTTTGCGCGCCCGTTTTCTCTGTTTGTTCGTCGTTCAAGATGCGGATCAGCAAGCCGGCCTTGGCGTAGTTCACATGCTCTTGAATCCATGCCACCGAAGGCCTGGCCAGCGCCTTTTTGCCCTTCTGGCGAACACGAAAGCCCAGCCGGCGCAGGCGCTTGGCCTGTTTGTCGGTGCATGCAATGCCTGGTGGGACTTTGTTCCAGCGCCGCATCTGCGCAGCGGTACGTCGCTCGCTGACGCCGTTGTGCTGCTGGGCAGCGACCCAACGGGTCAAGGCGTTTTTCCAGCCCAGCTCGGCTTCATCCGAACTGACGCGGGTGACCTGCAGCAGCTTGGCCAGGCCGGCTTCCATCTTCTTTTTGCCTTTGGCGCTGCCCTTGCGTTCAGCGAACGGGGTGCCGTCGGTGTTCTTCTGCTCGCGCACACGCTTACGGCTCATCGTCCGCACGCGTGTGGTCACTCTGTTCAGCAATCGCCGGCGCAGCTGCGGAGGCAGTTCAAGCAACGCCAACTGGGCGTCGACGTCGAGCAAGCCCCTGATATCGAGGTCCAGCGGGTTAGCGGCCATTGCTGCCCACCTCGCCATGCTCGGCAATCCACAGATCGAACGGGACGAAGGCCCAGGTTTTGCCGAATGCCTCGATCTCGCCGGCAGGGTCTTGGGCGAGGTATTGCGGCTCGACGAACTCCAGGGACAAGTCCACGTCGAAGGTGTCCTGGTCGAGGGGTTCAACGGCAAACAGGGGCGCCGGCAGTTCGTGGCGGTTCCGGTCAGGATCGTGGGTTTCCAGCCAACTACCCACAAGGGCCATCAGCCTGGCCGGATTGCCGGCGAAGCGTTCCAGGGAGAACACAGCGCGATAGCGCATGTCAGCCATGTGCAGGCCGTCGCGGTCGGGTTTCCAGATCAGCTCAAGGCTGACCTGCTCGGTCCAACTGTCGAACTGCTCAGGCTCCACCAGGTTGCGGGCCATCAGATAGGCGGTCAGCGCCTGCAGCTGGATCACAGCAACGCCGCCGTGATGCGGCCACGGCCCTGCAGGGCACGCACGGCTTGCTGGCTGAACGCCAGGAAGGTTTCGGCACGCTCAGGCGCTTCCTTGCCGGTGTTTTCGGCGCTCTCGCGACGGGTCACGGTGGCAAACTGGGGCAGCGAATTGCCCTTGGCTCGGCTGTAGACGGCGCGTTTATAGAGCGTGACTTTGTGGGCATAAGCCCATCCGGCCGGAGTCGCCACACCTGCAACTGCCTCCAGATTCGAAATACCAGCCGCCTTCAGCGCCGCTTTCACGCTGGCAAGGTCGGTGTTTACCTCGAACATAGCGTTTTTCAGTGTGTCGGCCAGCAGCTCTACCAGGTACTCCGCCGGCACGCGTTGTTCCTTTTGGAATTCGGACACAGAGAGGTCTGGCCAGAAGCCGTCGTTCTCGATCGTCAGTTCCACAAAGGTGGTGGGTTTCCCGGAAAAGCTCATTGCTGGCCGCTCAAATAGGGCGGGGAGTCTGTTTTCAGTGGGACGGTCCATAAATGGGCGGCTCACTTCCACAGATCCCCGCTGGGGGGGTAGTCGGTTATTCGGTGGCCGGGTTAGCGGCCGTTTGTTTTTCCAAGGTTCTGCGGATCTGTTTGATGCGCGTGTTGTTGCCGGCCTGGGCGTACAACTCCGTCGAGCGCTCCAGGTGCTTGAGCGCGGTCTCCCACTGCTCGGCCTCCATGGCGCGCATGCCGATCAACTTGTGGTACTTACTCGGGATCTGCTCGGTCAGGTTCCACTCACCATCAACTCGCGGCAGTAGGTCGGACAGGTAAGGTTCCGGGCTGCGCTTGGCGGTGTATTCCGCGTAGGCCCATTCACACACGGCATCGGCAACAAAGGTCTGGATGTCGCGGCGCTTGAAGCGCTCCGGCATCTGCTGGCCCTGTTCCATGAGGAAGTCAGCAAGCTCCAGGGCGTCTTCGAACTGCGCGGTATCGAACAGCCAGACCATGACCTGCACCGCAACACGATTCGGGAAATTCAGGCCGGATTCGCAGTAGCGCTGGACGTATTCCTGGTACTTGGGCAGCAGCTCACCGCGCTTGAGCGCCTGGCGTCCGGCCAAGCCGTTGATAGCGCTGATACGTTCCAGGTCCTGGTCCAATGCCGCTTCCTGCAACAGCAGGTGTTTGCGTGCGTTGGCAGGGCTGCTTAGGGCATCAGCCGGGGAGTAGGCCAAGCCTGCAGTAGCGGCGAGCGCCGCTACTGCAGTGCTGCCCAAGGCCAGGGTGCGGCGCTTGTGCGCCAGGGCCAGGCTCACGCGACTACCAGCTCAACGTTTTCGGTGAACGCGATCTTTTCCAGTTGCTCGATCACATAACCTTCGTTGCGGCTGTTGTAGTCCTCAACGCGGGAGCGCTTCGGGTTCTCGATCGTCTGCTTACGCCAGCTGGTGTCCTGGTAGTAAATCGAGAGGTTGTCCCAGCTGGTGACCAGCACCGCGTTGACCGGGAAGTTCGGGACGCTGAACGCCGGCAGGCCGCCATAGGTCGCGATCACCTGGGCGTTTTCGATACGCTCCTTTTCGGTCGGGGTGTCGCCCTGCTTGGTGTACAACTTGGCCTTGTCAGCGGCGAGCAAATCGGTGCCGATGATCGCGACCAGGTCGCCGTCTTCGCGCAGGATTTCGTCCACCATCTGCTTGGTGTCGTGCACCAGGGCATCAAGGTTGGCGTAGTCGCCACCGGCGCCCAGCGTGACCTTACCGGCAGTCTTACCCTCTTTGAGCACCTGCTGCGGGGCTTGCTCGCGAAGTTGCTGCAGCCAGCCTTTGTTAACATCCTGCAGCTTGGGATTAGCCGCCAAATCGGTCTGAGTTGCAGCACGGGTGCCGTGGAAACCGATAACGATCCGGTCTTGGGCAATACGCTTTTGCACCGCTGCGGAATAGCGCTCTTTGAAGTCGGGGAACTTCGCCCAGGCATCGATCTTGGCGTACGGCAGGCCAACGTCCGACTGGGTATCAGCCAGCTCGTAGGTAGTATTGTCCAGCGCCGAAGCATCCTTGGCTTCTCGATCGGTGGTCTTGGTGTTGGTGCGGCCAGTGACTGGGCCATTCACACCGATGAAGACTTTTTCGCCCTTGATCTCACTCACCGGAACGACGTTGATACGCTCCAGGAAATCAGCCTTGGCGGTGATCGCGTCGTTCAGCTCCTGGGCGATCGTGGGTTCCACACTGAACATGCGGCTCGATCGCTCGACGCCATAGGCTTCGGCCATCGCTTCCTGCAGCTCGGCATATTGCTTGGCGCCACGGGCGCTTAAAGGCTGGGCCATATCAGAGCACCTTCTTTTTGGTGGTGGTCACTGGGCCGGCGTTGCGCGGCAACTGGCGGCCGGCCGAGGCGTCTTTGAGCGCGGTGAACTGCTTCTGCAGCGCATCCAGCTTGGCAAGTACAGCCTGATTACCCTTGTTCTTGCGGCGGAATTCGCGCTCGTCCTCGGCAGTGGCCACAATCTCGTCCACTGCTGCGCTCACGTCGTCGATCAGGTCCGAATCTGGCGCGGGCGCATCTTCGGCGGCTGGTTCAATGACGGCCTGCAGGCCGGCAGCGACAACCAGCAATTGGGCCACCAGGGCCGTCAAAGCCGTTGCTGTAGCTTCATCCATTGGGGGTTTGCTCTCTGTTTGGGGTGGAGTGGTTTCGGCGGGCAGCACGTCGGCGGCGAAACGCTTGAAAAAGCCGGTCAGGGCATTGATCAGTCCGGTTTCGGCGGTGGGTAGGCTGTCGTCCTGAAGGCGGCCGAGTTCGACCGAGGCGGCGTAATAGGAAGCGCGGCTGTTCTTGTGCGAAAAGTAGAGTTCCTGGGTGCCGACACTCGCCGGCTGGTCGGTAACGCCCAAGCCGGTCAGATAGGCTTTACCCTTGCCACGGAAGTCGGGGGTGATCTCAATGCTGGTGAACAGTTTCTGGCCTTGGTCATTCAGATACAGCAACCGATCGTTGGGCTTCAATTGCGCTTCCAACGCCACTTCGCCTGGTTCCAGGTCTTCGGCTTCTTCCACCAGACGCACCGCGTAAACGGTGCCGTGGGAGCCTGGCAAGCGTTCGTGATCGCACCAGATCACAGCCGTGTAAAAAGACGGCTTGTAGGTTTCAGCGATGTCGCGCAGTTCCTGGGGAAGGATCACGCGCCCATCAACGGTGGCTCCGCTGGTGGCGACACGTTTCCAGAACGAAACAAGGGAACGGGGCATGGGTTTGACTGCGCTCAATCACTGAATGAGCCGCCACGATAGGGAGCCGCCAAGCCTCAAACAAACGGTTCAAATGCGCGTTTCTCCTATATTCGACATATAGGTGGATCACGGAATTTAACCCCGCGTTTCCAGCGTTTTCGCCGCATAGACTGCGGCCCATGTACTACTCGACCGAAGTTAAAGAAGCCGCCAAACGCCTGTTTCTGCGCCGCTGTAAGGCAAAGGAAATTCAGGCGCAGCTCAACCTGCCCAACATCCGCATCGTCTACTACTGGATACGCCAGGGCGGTTGGGAAGACATGCTGTCGGATGAAGAACCGCTGACAGCCGTGGGCCGGCGAATCACCCTCCTCCTGGACAAAGCCGGCAGCCTGACCAAGGACGAGCTCAACGAGCTGGACCGGCTAACCACAGTGCGCGAGCGTCTGTTAAAGCAAGCGGCCAAACCGTTGCCAGCACCGATCGGGGAAACTTCCGGTGAGCCACAGGAAGGCCGCCAGCGGCCGCGTGGCGAACGCTCGGCGCGTGGGGATAGCAGCGGGAAGAAACGCGAAAAGAAAGCCAAGAACGACATTAGCGGGCTGACCGAAGTCGACTTCCTGGATAAGTTCATCAGCAAGATGTACCGCTATCAGCAGGAGCTGTTTGCCGCGAAGCAAAATCCGCTGACGTGCCGAATCCGCAACATCCTGAAAAGCCGCCAGGTGGGCCTCACGTACTACTTCGCCGGCGAAGCGTTCATGGACGCCGTGCTGACCGGCGACAACCAGGTATTCCTGTCGGCCAGCCGCTCGCAGTCTGAGATTTTCCGCAGTTACATCATCCAGTTTGCAAAGCAGTGGTTCGACATCGAGCTGACCGGCAACCCGATCACGCTCAGCAACGGCGCCGAGCTGCGTTTCCTGTCGACCAACAGCAGCACCGCCCAGGGCTACCATGGCCACGTCTACGTCGATGAGTATTTTTGGATACGTGACTTCGACAAACTCAGCACCGTGGCCAGTGCCATGGGCACCCACAAGAAGTGGCGCAAAACCTACTTTTCGACGCCCAGCGCGGTCTCGCACCAGGCGTACCCGTTCTGGTCGGGCGAGGAATTCCGCAACAGCAAGCGCGGCAAGAAGGCCGGCGGCACCTGGCCCACCGAGGCGTCATACACCCAGGGCGCATTGTGCCCCGACGGCCAATGGCGCAAGACCATCACACTGGACGACGCCATCGCCGGCGGCTGCGATCTGTTCGACCTCGAGCAGCTGCAGCTGGAGTACGACGAAGACAAATTCCAGCAGCTGTTCTACTGCAAGTTCATCGACAGCAGCCAGAGCGCGTTCGGCCTCAAAGACCTGGAGCGGTGCTACTCCGACCTGTCGTTGTGGGAAGACTTCAACCCGGATCTGGATCGGCCGTTCGGCAACAGCCCGGTGTGGCTTGGTTACGATCCGAGCCGCACCCGCGACGACGCCACGTGCGTGGTGGTCGCTCCGCCACTGGAACCCGGGGCGAAATTCCGCATCCTGGAAAAACACAGTTGGCGTGGGCAGTCGTTCAAGTACCAGGCCGACCAGGTCAAGAAACTTACCGAGCGTTTCAACGTACAGCACATCGGTATCGACACAACCGGTATCGGCTACGGCGTGTTTGACCTGGTGCGCGACTTCTATCCGCGAGCGACCGCGATCCATTACAGCCTTGAAACCAAAAACACCCTGGTACTCAAGGCCCAGGACACGATCCAGGGGAGCCGCATCGAATGGGACGCCGGCTGGACCGATATCGCCCAGGCGTTCCTGACCATTAAGCGCGGCACCACCACCAGCGGCCAGGTCACCTACAGCGCATCGCGCACTGACGCAACCGGCCACGCCGACATCGCCTGGTCGATCATGCACGCCCTGTTCAACGAACCCCTCAACACCAACAAGCGGCGCCGTAGCCGCTACGTCACGAGCGGAAACAATGCCCAAGCAACGACACAAAAAGCCCCAAACCAGCCAACCGGCGCGACAGCCACAGCCCATGCGGGCGTTCACGTTCGGGGAACCCGAACAGGTGTTGTCCGGCAACATCGGCGAGTACCTGGGGGTATTTCTCAGCGACGACGGCGAAATCTACAAGCCGCCGGTGTCCCGGGCGGGCCTGGCCAAGCTGCTACGCGCCAACGCGCACCACGGCGCCATTCCCAAGTTCAAGCGCAACCTGCTGTTGCGTGAATTCATCCCATCCGAAGGCTGTAGCACGCAGACCATGGGCCGGGCCAGCCTGGACTACATGGTGTTCGGCGAGGCCTATTTTTACCGCGATACCAACGCTTTTGGTGAAGTGCTGGAAATGCAGCACCTGCCAGCGATCAACATGCGGGTGAAGGTCGACGGCGGATTCAGGATGTTGCTGCCAGACAGCAAATATATGGACTTCGACCAGGACGAAATCGAACACGTCCTGGACTACGACGTGGAACAGAACATCTACGGCGTGCCTGACTACCTGGGCGGCCTGCAGGCGCTATTGCTCAACGAAGCCGCGACCCTGTTCCGCCGGCGGTACTACAGCAACGGCGCGCACGCGGGATACATCTTCTACACCAACGACCCGGACCTGACCGAGGAAGACGAAGAGAACCTGCGCGCCCAGATCAGCGCCAGCAAGGGCGTGGGCAACTTCCGCTCGATGTTCGTCAACATCCCCAACGGCAAGGAAAACGCAATTCAGATCATCCCCGTGGGGGACTTTCAGGCCAAGGACGAGTTGGAGAAGGTAAAGAACATCACACGCAATGACGTGATCGCCGCCTGGCGGATGAACCCGGCCCTGGCCGGGATCATCCCGGAGAACAGCGGTGGGTTTGGGGACATCGAGAAGATCGACCGTGTGTACACCAGCAACGAGATCAGGCCAATTTGTCAGTTGTTCACCCAGCTCAACGACTCATTACGCCAAGACAGGAGAATTAGCTGGAAAAAGCAAGAAACCCCCATACAAAACACTGATCAAATACACAGTATTTAGTGATTATCACCAATGAGAAAGGCATAATGATGGCCATCAAACCCTGGGGAGGGGTCCATGCGAATCTACTGCACTGCCTGCGATCACAAGGGGAGAATCAGCTCAAGGGAGGAAATTACCCGGGGCTTTGTGAAACTATATTGCCAATGTCTGGACGCCCATTGCGGGCATACCTGGGTATCCGAGCTGACTTTCAAGCACTCGTTGCGGCCGCCGACGCAACGCATCGAAACGCTTCTGTTCGAACGCATCAGGAATCTGCCAGCGGAACAACAGCAAGAGCTATTCCTCCAGGTCGGAGCCTCGCAACCAGCCTGACCGCAGAGACCAAATCGCTTACTCCTCGCTTTAACCAATGCTCACCGAGGCAGTGCCACCAGGGGGCACTGTTTGACGCCGCTCGTGGCTATCACATCGGAATGCCTGCAGCGCAGGCATATAAGCCGCCAACACATTCTCATATGACTCCAACGATCGTGGTGCGGCGCTACCCGCGAAGCGGCCGGTTGCCAGTCAAAACCCCACCAAAAAATTCCAAATTCGCCGCCGGTGCATGTCCGCGTTTGATGCCCGTGAAGTTTGCAGCTCACCTCGGCGCGCCCAATTACCGCTGTGTGGTCGCTAGATCCCCGGCACAGAGTGCTGGGTATCTAGCATGGGTGCAGGGCACTGCCCTGCCGCTGGGCGGGCGCGCAGCCCGCGCTCCTCATAAAAAGCTGAGCGTAGCGAACTGAGCCCCTGGGCGAAGGCATCATCATGTACCCAACACACTGACCCTGTGGACACCTCGAAAATCTCTTTTTTTTACCCTTTGGGGATGCTGGGAGGGGTATAAAATTCCGTTTAATTCAAAGGCTTTCTGGATCGCGCGGGCGCGCGCCGGCGCCGCAGGAAAGTGACCATAAAAATGGGGGATGACGCGGCGAATTTATCCGCACAACGACGCATGCGGGCGAGAAAAGTACAGCGTTAGGATGGTTTTTCGACCACCAGGCGTAACCTGGCCTCGCAGGGGATGCGATTAATTCGTCGGTGTGTCTTTCTTGACCTGGACGTTGCGTAGCAGGCGTGCCATGGACTCGTCCACGCCACCTGAGCCTCTGTCCGGCTCCAGGGGAGGCTTTAACCCTCCAGGTGATCCGCCAGTAGGGATAAGTGTTTCGTATTGGCCATACGCATGAGCCGCCTTGCGCGCCTCACTCTTTTCCCAGTTGCTGCGCGATTGCTGTCGCCGAAACGCTTCCAAGGACGCCTTTTCTTGACGTGCCGCTCGCAGGCCGCTGACTTCGCGTAGCTCCTTGTCTCGGCGTTTGAGCGCGGCCTTTTTGGCCCGGTACCAAAGATAGCGCACGCCAAGGTCTGCAAAGAACTTCTCGGTGAATCGGACCAGGACGCGAGTTCGCACCAGGTTAAGTCCGGCCTCGTCCTTTTCATCCAGACGCACTTTCTCAATTCGCCGATAAACGTACCCAGCAAGGTCCATGCTGTGCATAAGGCGGTTGAGAGAAGCTGGGGACATTTCGCAATCTTCCGCGATGCCACATTGCGTGTTGAGGAAGTACTGCCCACGCTCGACGTCGAGCCACCCCAGCACACCGGTGGCCAAGTCCAGACGCAGCAGCATCTGCTCGGAAGCCTTGGCCAAGGCATCAAACTTTTCGGAGCGCGTACGCCGACCGCCATGGATGGTGTCCAGATCCCGCAGGTATTTGCCGCGTAGGTCACCGATCTGGCGCAACCGAGAGAAAGCCATACGTAGCAGCGGGTTCTTCAGTTGCTGACCTGTCAAACGACGCGGCGCCGAATACCGAGGGGCGCGGATCGGGGCGTGCAAAGCAGCGTGGGGGCTTTTCTTGTCTCGATGCACAGCGGCGGGTCGGCCTTTAACGGGGCTCCCCTTACGGCCGCCGGCCGGACGCGATTGGCTTTCCTTGTCCAAGGTAGTCACGAAAGCTAGTTCACCTGGGACAGGTGAGGTCGCTCAGGCTGCTCAAGCAGCACCGTCTCAGCACGTGCACGCAACTCTGCGCATCGAGCCTCAACCGAACGCAGCCGATCGACAAACTCAGGTAGCTTTTCCAAGTCCTCACCGTCAATACGCCCATCAGCAAGAATCTCGCTACCCAAGGCGACGGTACTGCCTAAGCGTGCCACCAGTTGACCAAACGCCCCTAACGGACTGCCTTCGCCATTCAGCTCACGCGCACCAGTCAGACCGTGGCGACTGGCAAGCTCATTGATGCAGCTCTCTTTAAAGTCGCCATCCAATGCCTCTACCCACGATTCCTCTACCCAACTCGGTAGATCGACTTCGCCACTCAACCAACGGCCGACGCGGCGCAGCCAGGCACCCGACGCCCTTAGAAAGGACGTGGAGTCGCTTGCCTGGGCAAGAGCTGAGAAATCCGGCACGTCCTTGCTGGAAGCCTTGGCGGGGATCTGATGGTGCAAATTCGCACTCAGTACCTGAGCGAAGTCATCCTGGCTGAAACCAGTGCGAGCAATCATCTCGACGGCGTGGGCAACTAGGACCTGGTCACGGGAGACAGACAACTGTCGAGAACTGGACGTAGTCATGCGGCGTTGCTGCTCGTAGGCTGCTTCGCGTCTTGATCATCCTGGACATTGGACGGAAAGGGCCGCACCTCTTGAGCCACACAGGCGCCGTCCGCGCCCACTGTCACTTCAATGTTTCGACGCATTTTCAACGCTTTCGCGATGGAGGCTGGTTTGACGCCCAACGCACGAGCAACCCGGGCCTGGCCGATCTTTTTGACGAAGTCACTCAACGAGATTTTTTCCACGACATACACCTTAGGTGTCTATGAACGCAGAATATTAGCCTATGGCTAAATCAACCTCAAGATTAAATACGCCAATGGCTATTTCTATTATCGAAAATACGACGCCAATGGCTAACCAATAAATATTAGCCTACGGCTTATAATCACTGCATGACGACCTCAAAAAAACCGCTGTCCGCCCCTTTAATGGCTGAGTGCAAAGCTGCAAACGATCTCTTTCTCGCGAAAAAGAATCTGTTAAAGCTCACTCAAAAAAAGATCGCTGAAGCGGCAGGAATCACCCCTGTGTCCGTAAACCAGTACCTGCGCGGCATAAATCCGCTGAACGCCCGGTTTGCAGCAGTGCTGGCGAAGGCGATCCAGGAACCAATTGAAAGTTTCAGCCCGCGATTGGCAGCAGAAATCGCCGAGATGGCGAACGTCAGTCCCATGGTTCAGCCTCACCGGAACGCCACTGAATATCCGCTGGTTAGCTGGGTTGATGCAGGTCGAGGGATTGAGTCGACAGGGGTCTATCCGAGTGGTATCTCGGATGAGTGGCTGAGTTCCACGGTGAACGCTGGCCCAAAAGGTTACTGGTTGCGCGTCAAGGGCAAGTCCATGACCTCGGACACGCCGCCCACATTTCCAGAAGGCACGCCGATCTTGATCTGCCCGGAGGGCTTCGACCTCATCAGTGGGAAGTTCTACGTTGCGCGGAACCTTACCAGTGGAGAAGCCACGTTCAAGCAATACGTACTCGATGCCGGCGTGGGCTACCTCGTACCATTGAATCCCAGTTATCAGCCCGTTGTGCTCGACGAAAGTTGGGAGATTATCGGCCGGGCGATCGACGCGAAAATTATTGGAATGTAGACACTCGCCCTGACCAGGTTCGGCATTTATCCGCCTACCGCAGTTCGTTTAGCCGGGGCCACGACATTCGAAGGCACGATACCAGGGGGGGCGCTGTGCACGACGATATGCCCCTGCCCTATCTTAAAGTTCTTAACAACGGCAATGCATACGTTCCACGCCTCCTTGGCCACGGTATCACCTGACTCAACCACATTACCCTGGTCGTCGATAATCGCCAGCCGCGCCGGTCGGCCGTCCGCGGTGGTGAACCGGTAGCCGCTGGTGACGTTTGCGCTGATGCGTCCGTGCTCAAGGGAGCCTGTCTGTGGAATACCGATCATAATTGGGCCCCTTGCTCTGTCGCAGTGTCCGTGTACTTGTGGAATATCAGAGCGATCGCATTTGCATGCAGTGCCCGATCGTTTTGAGCGCGTTCGATCGCAGCCCAATTTTCAGAATTGATGGCGCTATCAATATCGTGGTTAGCGCCTCTCCAACCGGTGATGCCGCTCTTAAGCAATCGCTGATCTAATTCCGAAAGGGTAAGGGACAGGTTGGTCATTGTTCAGCGCTCCCTACGATAGGTCGCTATAAACTCTCGCACACAAGCAGAGAGCAGTTCGTAAGCCTGGTCACGAGAATTAGGTAAGCGAAGCGGTAAGGTTATGCCCACGCTATCCAGTTCGAAGTGGAAGACGGTGCGCGTGGGCTCACATACGCTCGGCCGAAGCATTAACCAAAGGTTTTCGATCTCCTCCACTGGTAGCTCATACGTGCCCTGCTGCAATCGCACCGCTTCGCGAAGGACGAACTCCAGATCGCTCACCAGCAGATACTCATCGACTTCCGGCACGGTGCTGACGCTCACCCCACTAATCAGGTCTTCAAGAAACCTGACGGCGCGCAGCCCAGTATCTTTCCGAACAGCCAGCGTGATCGTGTTGACACTGTCACCCAACGCCACACTCATCGATACGGCGCGCTCGCATTGTTCAATAGCGACGGACGCCGTCGCACAACCCACACCATTGCTATCAAGGAGGGTATGTACGAATACGCCGTTCTGGGTAATCTGCTGAGAAAGCCTCCCCCTGGCGGAGGGAGGCAGATGAAGAGTATGCATTCGGTAAATCTCCGTTACGCCCTAGGCAGCGCAAATGACTGCCAGGTACAGACGGAAATAAATTAGCCTACGGCTTATTTTATATCAAGCCAAAACCTAATTTTTCGTAAAATAAATTAGCCGACTGCTACTTGAGAAAAATGCTGATTTGTCCATTTCAGTTGAGCAGCGCTCGCGTCGATATGCGTGACCCGCACGCTTTCCTCCATCTCCAGTTGGTCCAAGAATGTGTCCCAATCGTCTGCACTTTCACCAGGTTGTAGGACTATAACGGTCTGTCTTTTGTCCTGGGCGGCAGAGCTGTTTATCTGGCGGTGGATACGGAGAATCAGACTCTCGTACGGTGTGTACGACTGGCTGACGGCACCAGATGAGGTTTGACTCGACATGAAAGCTCCTTGCTACTACTGTATAAACAAACAGTATAACCGATCTGTCTCAGCTGTCACATTCAAGCTATTCCCAGTCCTCGCTCGCGACCCATTCCCCATTTTTTCGATTGATCCGAAGCAAGCGATGTTGACCGGAACGCGAGAACAATTGCACGTCAATGAACGGTCCGTTACGACCGTCAGTTTCCATTCCGCGCATGAAGATTACGATGCGATTGAACGTATCCATAACCAACTGCCGGACCTGCTCACGGGCGCTGTAGTCGCCCTCCTTTACTAGCGCTGCCAGCTCTGACCAACGCTCAGCTTGGGCCGGCCGCACTGCTCCAGCCGTAGCTGCAGCTTCGTGTTCTAACTGAGTAACGGTCTGCTCCGCTACTGCCTGCTGTTGTTCAAGCTCACGGGCTTTACGAACAAACGCTAACGGCGCAGCGCCACTCTCATCAGCCAGGAGCGCATCGGTGACTTTGGTCAACTGGTTGGTAATCTTGGCAACAGCAGCTCGAGCAGCGACCAAGCGCTTTTGGACCGTCTGACCTGCATCACCAGCTTGCAGCAACCTGGCCAGATTGATCTGGTCGGAGCAAAAGCTGAGAACCGCACGTTCAACCGGCACCACGCTGCAGCTTCCACCATAGGAACATCCGCCGTTCTTGCTGTAAGAGGTACAGTGCAAACGGCGATGGCCATCAGCGATGGTGCCGTCGGCGCGCCGGCGACTCATGATGTTTTGCGCTACCACTGCAGTTCCGCAGTAGCCGCAATAAGCTAATCCGACGCCGGTGATGATGCCCGGTATTTCCCCAGCACCACGGCGGCGGAATCGCTGGCTTGCCAGGTGCTGTAATTCGGCCCATTCGATGTCTGACAAAACCCTCGGGTAGTACTCCTCTAGTTCATAGTCTTCACCGTCAAGACTCAAGCGCTTTATGCCCCGTAGGGCTGGCTGTTTGATCATCCGGTAAATTTGGAGGCCAGATATACCCCACTCCGTGAGTTTGAATCCTTCATCATGCATAACGTTTGCAGCACGCCCCGCACCGAGGCCTTGGCTATACAGCTCAAGCGCACGTTTCACCGCGGCTACACGATCGGGGATCAACTCCCAGCCTTCGGGGGACAAGCGAAGCCATTGTGGATCTTTACCGTTTCGAATGAGGCCACGATACGTACCTGCGTTCCACCCCTCGCACTGCCGGCGAATTGCTGCCTTTACACGCTTTGATTTTGTATCAGACTCTTCGTGCGCACGAATCATTACCAAGAGTGAATAAACAAGGTCCATTGGTTGGGCCTTTAGACCTGCACGGTTGTACTCACGTCCATCACTGGCCGTAACTACGGTAATACCCGCGTTTATGATTTGAGCCAACTGGGCCTGAGCCTGTATTGGTTCTGCTCGACTAAGTCGATCAAGCCCCTCTACGATCAAGATAGAACCATCTACAATCCGTCCATCCTCGACTGCTTGTAGAAAAACACCAAGCGCTCCCTGCTTAACATGGTGTTGATGATAGGCGGACAAACCTTCATCTCTCAGCGATAAGGTTTCGTCCAAAACTAAACCCTTTTGGACAGCCCAGCGCTGAGCATAATGAAGCTGACGATCGGCGCTATTCCCGACCGCTTGTTTGGGATCAGAGAAACGTAAATAGCTATAAACTTTGGGACGGTGAGACTGCCCAACGGTTTCCATTTAAGCGCCGCCTGCATCATTTTTCGTGGAGACTTTTTTAATCTTTTCAAGCATTCCGGACAAGGAGTCGAACATTTGAACCATATGATTCATATCAGCTGCTTTCGTATTTAATGCTTCAGGCCATTTTATCTCTTCCGATAGTACTTTCAGAATTTGCGCCTTCGTCGCAACTAAATCTTCGGAGTCTCCACCAGTGAACTCTTTAACCGCATAATATGACAAAAGGTAGCGATCAAAAACTGATTTGACTTTCATAAATTGAATAGACGAATCTATGAAGCTTCGATACTGCTTAAGAAACCAGGCCGCCAAAAATTCGACTACCAAGAATGTTAGCGAGCATGACACGACGCCAAAAATCAACTGCTTATCAACACCCCACACATGAGCTATTATTTGCCAAACAAAAATAGAAGCGACGTAAAAATAGATGCCCCGTCGCAAATACATTGTCCCAGTATCGAGGAGTTTAGAAGCCTTCTTTTCCGAGAGTTCTATGTGTCTATCAAGAGATTTCGTAATTCCATGAATGTAACTTTCAACAGACGTAAACTCCCGATGCTCTTGCTTAGAATCGGCAACTTTAACTTCTGGATTTTCGTCTACAACGTCATGCACTTTCGAGTTTACCGTATGAAGACGGTGCTTTAACTCAAGAATCTGTGTCTCAAACTTTCTATTACTAGCCCGTTCATCTAGATCTACAAAACTTGAAGAAGTCGCGTGTTTCGGGCTTGCATTTTCGCGATACTGCACATAGCAAAGAAACACACCAACAGCCAGCGCTAAAACAGCGATGACGACTTTATAATCTATAGACTTTAAAGAGTCTGGCGACAATACCACTGTAAAACCAGTCGGCATAATCAGAAGAAACAACGCAAAAAATGCGGCAATTATTGAAGCAATTAGAAGCTCCAACTTCGAATAAGCGTTCTTCTTTTTAATTAGAACGTTAGGTTCCCACGTATATACAACATCCCCTGTGCTTTTTGCAAAATTTCCAGCCGCATCTGTTACACGGCCAAATTCATCTATGTAAACTCCATCAGGCTCACTATTCCGATAATCCATTCAGCAAACTCTCCCAACGACAAACGCGAATGATTGTTAAAGGCAACTATACTTTTTGCGCATTTTTTGCACAGCGACTACAATCGCGCGCCACGAATTTTGACCAGGGTAGACCCTGCAGGCTGTGAGTATATGAGTAATAATCCACGTGTAGGGTTTATATCGCTAGGGTGCCCGAAGGCTCTGGTCGACTCCGAGCGCATCCTTACGCAACTGCGTATGGAAGGCTACGACGTTGTGTCCACCTACCAGGACGCCGACGTGGTGGTGGTCAACACCTGCGGCTTCATCGACTCGGCCAAGGCTGAGTCCCTGGAAGTGATCGGCGAAGCCATCAAGGAAAACGGCAAGGTCATCGTCACCGGCTGCATGGGTGTGGAAGAAGGCAATATCCGCAACGTGCACCCAAGCGTGCTGGCCGTGACCGGCCCGCAGCAGTACGAGCAGGTGGTCAATGCCGTGCACCAAGTGGTGCCGCCGCGCCAGGACCACAACCCGCTGATCGACCTGGTGCCGCCGCAAGGCATCAAGCTGACGCCGCGCCACTATGCCTACCTGAAGATTTCCGAAGGCTGCAACCACAGCTGCAGCTTCTGCATCATCCCGTCGATGCGCGGCAAGCTGGTCAGCCGCCCGGTGGGCGATGTACTCGACGAGGCCCAGCGCCTGGTCAAATCCGGCGTCAAAGAGCTGCTGGTGATCTCCCAGGACACCAGCGCCTATGGCGTCGACGTGAAATACCGCACCGGTTTCTGGAACGGCGCGCCGGTCAAAACCCGCATGACCGAACTGTGCGAAGCCTTGAGCAGCCTGGGCGTGTGGGTGCGCCTGCACTACGTTTACCCGTACCCGCACGTCGACGAGCTGATCCCGTTGATGGCCGCCGGCAAGATCCTGCCGTACCTGGACATCCCGTTCCAGCACGCCAGCCCGAAAGTCCTCAAGGCCATGAAACGCCCGGCCTTTGAAGACAAGACCCTGGCGCGCATCAAGAACTGGCGCGAGATCTGCCCGGAGCTGATCATCCGTTCGACCTTTATCGTCGGCTTCCCAGGCGAAACCGAAGAAGACTTCCAGTACCTGTTGGATTGGCTGACCGAAGCGCAGCTGGATCGCGTTGGTTGCTTCCAGTACTCGCCGGTGGAAGGCGCCCCGGCCAACCTGCTGGACGCGGCCATCGTGCCGGACGACGTAAAGCAGGAGCGTTGGGAGCGTTTCATGGCGCATCAGCAGGCCATCAGCTCGGCACGTCTGCAACTGCGCATCGGCAAGGAAATCGAAGTGCTGATCGACGAAGTCGACGAGCAAGGCGCAGTGGGCCGTTGCTTCTTCGATGCGCCGGAAATCGACGGTAACGTGTTTATCGACGATGCCAGCGGCTTGAAGCCGGGTGACAAGGTCTGGTGCACCGTGACGGATGCCGACGAGTACGACCTGTGGGCTGAAAAGCGCGACTGATCAAAAAAACCTTAAAAGCCCCGCCTCTGAGCAAGATGCGGGGCTTTTTTAGGTCTATCGTTTGCCCATCAGCGCCGATCATCGGCAAGGGGCAGCGGGCATGCGTCAGCATTCGGTTATCCACACACCTAAAACCAGCGACTACGCGCAATTGGCGCAAATCTGGGAAGACTCCGTGCGAGCGACCCATGATTTTTTGCCGGACAGCTACATCGTACTGCTCAAAGAGCTGGTGCTGACGCGCTACCTGGACGCGGTGATGCTGATCTGCACCAAGGACGCGCGCCAGCGCATCACCGGGTTTGCCGGGGTGGCCGCCGGCAAGGTCGAGATGCTGTTTATCGACCCGCAGTACCGTGGCCAGGGCTTGGGTCGGCAATTGCTGCGATACGCGATCGAGCACCTGAATGCCGATGCGCTGGACGTTAACGAGCAGAACCCGCAGGCCCTGGGGTTCTACTTCAAGCAGGGTTTCGAGGTGGTCGGACGTGCGGAGCATGATGGCCTTGGCCAGCCGTACCCGCTGCTGCATATGCGCTTGCGCCAACAGCAGCTGCGCAGTGGCTGACTGAATGCAGTGCCAATGTGGGAGCGGGCTTGCTCGCGAAGGCAGTAGCACATTCAACACCTCTGTTGACTGACGCACCGCTTTCGCGAGCAAGCCCGCTCCCACATTTTGAACCGCGCACTGACCAATAAAACCACTACGCTGAAATGGGTCCGGGATTAACCGCGCCCACACAGGTACAATAGCCGCCCCCTTTTGCTACGGCCCTTGTCATGACTGACCCCATACGCCTTTCCAAACGCCTTATCGAACTGGTCGGTTGCTCCCGTCGGGAGGCTGAGCTGTTTATCGAAGGCGGCTGGGTCTCGGTGGACGGTGAAGTGATCGACGAACCGCAATTCAAGGTCACCACCCAGAAGGTCGAGCTGGACCCAGAGGCTAAAGCCACGGTGCCGGAACCGGTGACCATCCTGCTGCACGCCCCGGTGGGTGTGGATGTGGAAACGGCGATGGCCTCGATCAGCGCCGAGACGCTGTCCGAAGAGCACCGTTTCAGCAAACGCCCGCTCAAAGGCCACTTCCTGCGCCTGACCGCCAGCGCCGACCTGCAGGCCAAGGCCAGCGGCCTGTTGGTGTTCACCCAGGACTGGAAGATTCTGCGCAAGTTGACCGCCGATGCCGCCAAGATCGAGCAGGAATACGTGGTCGAGGTTGAAGGCGACATGGTTGCACATGGCCTCAACCGCCTGAACCACGGCCTGACCTACAAAGGCAAAGAGCTGCCGGCTGTCAAAGCCAGCTGGCAGAACGAAAACCGCCTGCGGTTTGCACTCAAAAACCCGCAACCGGGCGTAATCGCCCTGTTTTGCGAAGCGGTCGGTCTGAAAGTCATCGCCATCCGTCGCATCCGCATCGGCGGCGTGTCCATCGGCAAGGTGCCGGTCGGCCAATGGCGTTACCTGTCCGGCAAAGAGAAGTTCTAAGCCGCCCCCCCTTTTCTCGGCACCGGCGACTCTGCGCGGTGCCCTCAGTTGAATACCAGGATTGCCCACCATGATTCACAACGACGTATTGCGCAGCGTGCGCTACATGCTCGACATCAGCGACAACAAGATGGTCGAGATCATCAAGCTCGGCGGCATGGACGTCACCAAGGAAGACCTGCTGACTTACCTCAAGAAAGACGAGGAAGAAGGTTTTGTGTTCTGCCCGGACGACGTCATGGCGCACTTCCTTGATGGCCTGGTGATCTTCAAGCGTGGCAAGGACGAAAGCCGTCCGCCGCAGCCGATCGAAACCCCGGTGACCAACAACATCATCCTCAAGAAGCTGCGCGTGGCCTTCGAACTCAAGGAAGACGACATGCACGCTATCCTCAAGGCTGCTGAGTTCCCGGTGTCCAAGCCTGAGCTGAGCGCGTTGTTTCGCAAGTTCGGTCACACCAACTACCGCACCTGTGGCGACCAGTTGCTGCGCAACTTCCTCAAGGGCCTGACCCTGCGAGTTCGTGCATAAGCCATGAGCTACTCGGTCTCGCCCGTCGGCTTTGTGCGCTCTTGCTTCAAGGAGAAGTTCGCCATCCCGCGCCAGCCGCAGTTGGCCCCGGCCGCCCGTGGCGTGCTGGAGCTGGTGGCGCCGTTCGACCAGGGCGAGGCGGTGCAGGGCCTGGAGCAAGTCAGCCATGTGTGGCTGCTGTTTCTGTTCCACCAGGCCCTGGAAGACAAGCCGCGCCTCAAGGTGCGGCCGCCACGCCTGGGCGGCAACACGTCCATGGGCGTGTTCGCCACCCGCGCAACGCACCGCCCCAACGGCATTGGCCAGTCCGTGGTGAAGCTGGATAAGGTCGAGCCGGGCCGCCTGTGGGTTTCCGGAATCGATTTGCTCGACGGCACGCCGGTGCTGGATATCAAGCCGTACGTGCCGTACGCGGACATCATTGACACCGCCACCAATGATATTGCCAGCAGTGCGCCGCAGCTGATTCCCGTGCAGTGGTTGAAGGCCGCCCTGTTGCAGGCGCAAGGCCACGCGCAGCGCCTTGATGAGCCGCTGGTGGCGCTGATCGAGCAGTGTTTGGCCCAGGACCCACGACCGGCATATCAGACGCCAGGGCCTGAGCGTGAATATGGCGCGCAGTTCTGGGATGTGGATGTGCGTTGGCACTATCCAGAGGCGGGTGTCATCTGCGTGCTGGAAGTAGTACCGGCCAAGTAAACGCCGAAAACAACTGTGGGAGCCAGCTCCCACATGAGCGGCTCCCACATTTTTTTGAGCAGTGTTTACTTCTCGACGAACGCGCGCTCGATCAAGTAATCACCCGGTTCACGCATACGTGGCGAAACTTTCAGGCCGAAGCTGTTCAGCACTTCGCTGGTCTCGTCCAACATGCTTGGGCTGCCGCACAGCATGGCGCGGTCGTCCTCGGGGTTGATCGGCGGCAGGCCGATGTCGCTGAACAACTTGCCGCTGCGCATCAGGTCGGTCAGGCGGCCTTCGTTTTCGAACGGCTCGCGGGTCACGGTCGGGTAGTAGATCAACTTGTCACGCAGCGCCTCACCGAAGAACTCGTTCTGCGGCAGGTGCTCGGTGATGAATTCGCGGTAAGCGACTTCGTTGACGTAACGCACGCCGTGGCACAGGATCACTTTTTCGAAGCGCTCGTAGGTTTCCGGGTCCTGGATCACGCTCATGAATGGAGCAAGGCCAGTACCGGTGCTGAGCAGGTACAGATGTTTGCCCGGTTTCAAATCGTCAAGCACCAGGGTGCCTGTCGGTTTTTTGCTGATGATGATCTCGTCGCCTTCCTTCAAGTGCTGCAATTGGGAAGTCAGCGGGCCATCGGGCACCTTGATGCTGAAGAACTCCAGATGCTCTTCCCAGTTCGGGCTGGCAATGGAGTACGCGCGCATGAGTGGGCGGCCGTTGGGCTGTTGCAGGCCGATCATCACGAACTGACCGTTCTCGAAGCGCAGGCCCGGATCGCGGGTGCACTTGAAGCTGAACAGCGTGTCGTTCCAGTGATGAACACTGAGGACACGTTCGTGGTTCATGTTGCTCATGTACGGGGAACTCCTGGAAATGGGTCTGCGCCAAAGATGAGATGCGCAATTGCACAGCATTCTAATGGCGGCGACAATATCTGTTAACTGGATTATTAAGATAAGGGTTATCGGTTATATCGATATGCGATTTACTCTACGTCAACTGCAAGTCTTCGTCGCCGTCGCCCAGCAGGAAAGCGTCTCACGCGCTGCTGGCCTTCTGGCCTTATCTCAATCCGCCGCCAGCACCTCAATCACCGAGCTGGAGCGTCAATCCAGCTGCCAATTATTCGACCGCGCGGGCAAACGCCTGAGCCTCAACGCCCTCGGCCATCAGCTATTGCCCCAGGCCGTGGCCCTGCTGGACCAGGCCAAGGAAATCGAAGACCTGCTTAATGGCAAGTCCGGCTTCGGCTCCCTGGCGGTCGGCGCTACCCTGACCATCGGCAATTACCTGGCCACCCTGCTGATCGGCAGCTTCATGCAGCAGCACCCCGAGAGTCAGGTGAAGCTGCATGTGCAGAATACTGCCAATATCGTGCACCAAGTGGCGCATTACGAAATTGACCTGGGTCTAATCGAAGGCGACTGCAGCCACCCGGACATCGAGGTACAAACCTGGGTCGAGGATGAGTTGGTGGTGTTCTGTGCGCCGCAGCATCACTTGGCCAAGCGCGGTGTGGCGACCATGGAAGAGCTGACCCACGAAGCATGGATCCTGCGCGAACAGGGCTCGGGCACGCGCCTGACCTTTGACCAGGCCATGCGCCATCACCGCAGCGCGCTGAATATCCGCCTGGAGCTGGAACACACCGAAGCGATCAAGCGCGCGGTGGAGTCAGGGTTGGGGATTGGCTGCATTTCCCGGCTGGCGCTGCGCGATGCGTTCCGTCGCGGCAGCTTGGTGCCGGTGGAAACCCCGGACCTGGACCTGGCCCGGCAGTTCTACTTCATCTGGCATAAACAGAAGTACCAGACCTCGGCGATGCGCGAGTTTCTGGAACTGTGCCGTGCGTTTACCGCCGGGGTTCAGCGCAGCGACGAGATCGTGCTGCCGAACATTGCCTGAGGCTTAGATCAGGATTACGGCCCACACCAGGGTGATCATGGTCAGCGCCACAAATTGCGCGGCGCTGCCCATGTCCTTGGCGTTTTTTGACAGCGGGTGGCGGTCGAGGGAAATCCGGTCGATAGCCGCTTCCACCGCCGAGTTGAGCAACTCAACGATCAAGGCCAGCAGGCAGACCGCAATGAGCAAGGCGCGCTCGACCCGACTGACGTGCAGGAAGAAACTCAGCGGGATCAGGATCACGTTCAGCAACACCAACTGACGGAATGCCGCCTCGCCGGTGAAAGCTGCGCGCAGGCCATCCAGGGAATAGCCCCCTGCGTTGAAGATACGTTTGATACCGGTTTGACCCTTGAAAGGCGACATAGATGTAGGCAACTGAACCAAAGAAGTGGGGAAACTAGATCACGCAAAGTCAAAAAAGCGTGAATCGGGTACAGCTTAATGCTGCGAAATTGACTCAAGTTGTTGCAAGAGCAGCGCCGCCTGGGTGCGGGTGCGCACGCCGAGCTTGCGGAATATCGCGGTCACGTGCGCTTTGATGGTCGCTTCCGACACACTCAGCTCATAGGCAATCTGCTTGTTCAGCAGGCCTTCGCAGACCATGGTCAGCACCCGGAACTGCTGCGGCGTCAGGCTGGCAAGGCCATCACGGGCGGCCTTGGCTTCGTCGGACACGTTGATTTCTTCAAACGCTTGCGGCGGCCAGGACACATCACCATCGAGCACCTTGCGCACCGCGTTCTGGATGTCTTCCATGGCGCTGGACTTGGGAATGAAGCCGCTGGCACCAAACTCCTTGGAGCGCACCACCACGTCGGCCTCTTCCTGGGCCGAGACCATCACCACCGGGATCTGCGGGTATTGCCCGCGCAACAGCACCAGCCCCGAGAAACCATAGGCACCGGGCATGTTCAGGTCGAGCAGCACCAGGTCCCAGTCGGACTTTTCGTTAAGGCGGGCTTCCAGCTCGGCAATGCTGGCGACTTCCACCAGGTTCACGTCAGGGCCAAGGCCCAAGGTGACGGCCTGATGCAGCGCACTGCGAAACAGCGGATGGTCATCAGCTATCAGGATTTCGTATGTGGCCATTGATTAAATGATCCTGTTTTTAGGGGAGCCCTGATCGGCGCCCAGCATGCCCAGCGCAGTCTGGGGGGTCAAGCACTACGCCCGTGGGCATTTTAGCGGGTTGCGTGTTTACGGTGCCATCATGCAAACGTCGTCTGGTTATACCGTCGGGATATGGGGCGCGAGCCGCGTGTGCACGCTGTCCGCAGGGTCCACCGGCAATTGGAATTTAGCCGCCAGGTAATGCGTGCTGAACACATCGAGGTAGGCGTCCAGCACTTCGCTGGCCGCTGGGTCGCCGGCCAGCTCCAGGCACAATGCCGCAACCTCGGCGGTACAGAAATGATCATCGCGCCTGGACCGACGCAGCTTGTAGCGCGACAGCTGCTCGGGCGCCAGGCTCAACACCGGCAAATGCGCAAGATAAGGGCTTTTGCGGAACATCTTGCGTGCTTCGCTCCAGGTGCCGTCGAGAAGGATAAACAACGGGCGCTTGCCGTCTTGCACCTTGACCTCGCTGCACACCCGCTCAGGCGCAACGAATTCGCCCGGAAACACGATATAAGGTTGCCATTGCGGGTCGGCCAACAGGGTCAGCAACTCGGGGTCCACTTTTGTGCGTGACCAGGCGAACGCGGTGGTGTCGTCGATCACATCGGCGATCAGCCAGCCGGTGTTGCTGGGCTTCATCGGTTCCACGTCATGCATTAACAGGCACATGGCGGAGCGGGCCTGCACTGTCGGGCGCCAGGCGCAAAGGCAGTACTCGGGAATCACCCGGCAGCCGGGGCAACGTTCGGCCCGTGAGCCGCGGTTTAGAAACGGCCGGACGGCGCGCGCCAGGCGCTGGGTACGCAAGCGGGAGACAGCGTGGCTCATCGGCTGCACCGCGAGCAGAGGTCAATCGACACAGAAAAAACTCGAACAAGGCTAAGTGTCCGCAGTTTACCAGCGATACGCCTGGCTGTAGTGGCAAGCAGTCACCTATAATTGCGCGCCACTGAACGCACAGCGCAGTGGCTGGTCTATGCACCAGTAACCGAATCAGGAGAGTTTCATGCTGCGTTCCATGCTGCGTCTTGTTGCCCCATCCGTCGCCCTTGCGCTGGTTCTGCCCATGGGTGCCCACGCGGCGTCGCTGCTGGAGGCCCAAATGAACAGGAAGCTGCAAAGCGTCGCGGCCGAAAGCAACAAGGACCTGCCCCGGGAAATCGATGACAAAACCCTGGAAGTGGCCTACACCGTTGAAGGTATGCAACTGATCGATCACCTCAGTGTGCAACCTGATCGTGCCGAACAGATGCGCGCCAACCAAAAGGCCGTGTATTTCCAGCTGGGTCAAAGCGTGTGCCTGAACAAAGGCTACCGCGAGCTGATGGCCAAGGGCGCTGTGATGCGTTATGAAATCACCGAGAACAAGACCAACCGCCCGGTAGCCTCGGTCAAGTTTGTTGAAGCCGATTGCCCGGCACCCGCGGCTGCCAAGAAGAAAAAGTAAACCGCCGTTCGGCTATCGTGCGCTGCTGTCCAGTGGCGCACACCTCCCCCGCTGCATTTGCTCGGCAACGACTAAACTGCGTGATGAGTGACCAATAAGCGGTTGCCAGCCATGGGTTTTTCGGCTCATGATCAAGCCATCCCGGCAGCCCATCTACAGCGTTTTCCACGCCGTTCTGTAACATTTTCAGGGCAAAAGAAGGTTGCCCTCCTGCGACTTGCAGTGCAAAGGTTTCCAAATCACAAGGAACATACAGAGCCCGTTTTGCCGCCTGGCGAACACCGTGCAACGCCAAGGGCGTGCAGCGACACATGCAGTGTCGTGGCCGCGGACGAATCTCTCGCCGATGGCCCAGGTTCTGTGAAGAAGGAGAAGTTGAATGCCTTACGAACCGAATGACCGCCTGCTCCGTCATTTTGAAGCAAACGGCGCTGACCTCACGCAGCAGGTCGACGCACAACTCCAGTTGGTCGCTCCCAACAGCCCGAATATCCCCCTTTATCGCGACATGATCCTCACCGTGCTGCGCATGGCGCAGGATGACCGCAACCGCTGGAACGCCAAGATCACCTTGCAGGCGATCCGCGAGCTGGAGAACGCCTTCCGCGTACTGGAACAGTTCAAGGGCCGCCGCAAGGTGACCGTGTTCGGCTCGGCACGCACACCAGTCGAAAGCCCCTTGTACGCCCTGGCCCGGGAAGTCGGCGCACTGCTGGCACAATCGGACCTGATGGTGATCACCGGCGGCGGCGGCGGCATCATGGCTGCTGCCCACGAAGGCGCTGGCCTGCGGCACAGCCTGGGTTTCAACATCACCCTGCCATTTGAACAGCACGCCAACCCGACCATTGATGGCACCGACAACCTGCTGTCTTTCCACTTCTTCTTTACGCGCAAGCTGTTCTTCGTCAAGGAAGCCGATGCGCTGGTGCTGTGCCCAGGCGGTTTCGGCACCCTGGATGAAGCGCTGGAGGTACTGACCCTGATCCAGACTGGCAAGAGCCCGCTGGTGCCGGTGGTGCTGCTGGATGCCCCCGGTGGCGGTTTCTGGCAAGGCGCGCTGGACTTTATCCGAAACCAGCTGGAGGCCAATCGCTATATCCTGCCCACCGATCTCAAGCTGCTCCGCCTGGTCTACAGCGCTGAAGAAGCGGTGGCGGAGATCAACCAGTTCTATGCCAACTTCCATTCCACGCGTTGGTTGAAGCGTGAGTTTGTGGTGCGCATGAACCACCGACTCAGTGAGCGGGCCTTGGCCCATTTGCAGACAGAGTTTGCCAGCCTGCGCTTGAGCGGTGAGTTTCAACAGCTTGCTTACACAGGCGAGGAACACGATGAGCCCAGGTTCAGCCATTTGACCCGTCTGGTGTTCAACTTCAATGGCCGTGATCAGGGCCGCCTGCGGGAATTGGTGGACTACATCAATTTGCCGGAGAACTGGGCTCAGGCTCAGGGCAAGACACAGCAGCGGGTGGCGCCGGAGCCGGCGTGATTTTTTAAGGCAAAAAAAAAGGCCCACTACTGTCGTAGTGGGCCTTTTGTTTTATCGGGATTTGGCATCCCGGCAACCAACACATTTAGATTTTTACCCGCCTGAAGACTTAATCGTCCATGTCTCGACCGCTGAGCAGCCGACTGATCATGTCCATCGAAAACCCGCGATAGCTCAAGAAGCGGCCTTGCTTTGCACGCTCTCGGGCATCAATCGGCAAATGGCCGGCAAATTTTCGACGCCAGGTATCTTCCAACTGCGACTGCCAACTGATACCGCACTCACGCAGGGCGAGATCGATATCGGCACGTTGCAGGCCGCGTTGGCTCAGTTCTTCACGAATTCGCGCCGGGCCGTAGCCGGAGCGCGCGCGGTAGGAAACAAAGCTTTCAAGATAGCGGGCTTCGGAAAGCAGTCCCTCTTCCGTCAAACGGTCGAGGGCTGTTTCGATCATCTCAGGCTCTGCACCGCGCTGACGCAGTTTACGCGTCAGCTCGACTCGACCATGCTCGCGGCGAGCGAGCAGGTCCATCGCAGTGCGCCGAACGGCGACGAGTGTATCCAGTACAACAGTCATCGTTTGCTTCAGATATCAGTGTCGGCTTCTTCCACTTCTTCAACCGGCTCGCGGTTGGCGGCAGCTTTCACGTCTGGAGTTGGGGTCAGCAGCTTGTCGCGAATCTGCTTCTCAAGCGTGGCAGCGATATCCGGGTTGTCCGCCAGGAACTTGGCCGAGTTGGCCTTGCCCTGACCGATCTTGCTGCCGTTGTAGGCATACCAGGCACCGGACTTCTCGACGAAACCGTGCAGTACGCCCAGGTCGATCATCTCGCCGTTCAGGTAGATACCCTTGCCGTAGAGAATCTGGAACTCTGCCTGACGGAACGGCGGAGCAACCTTGTTCTTCACGACTTTAACGCGAGTTTCGCTACCCACAACTTCGTCACCTTCCTTCACCGCGCCGGTACGGCGGATGTCCAGACGGACCGAAGCGTAGAACTTCAGCGCGTTACCACCGGTAGTGGTTTCCGGGCTGCCGAACATTACGCCGATCTTCATACGGATCTGGTTGATGAAGATCACCAGGCAGTTGGCGTTCTTGATGTTACCGGTGATTTTACGCAGCGCCTGGGACATCAGGCGGGCTTGCAGGCCCACGTGCATGTCGCCCATTTCGCCTTCGATTTCAGCTTTCGGTACCAGGGCAGCCACGGAGTCGACCACGATCACGTCGATGGCGTTGGAGCGCACCAGCATGTCGGTGATTTCCAGGGCTTGCTCACCGGTGTCCGGCTGGGAAACCAGCAGGTCGTCAACGTTGACGCCCAGCTTACCGGCGTATTCCGGGTCCAGGGCGTGCTCGGCATCGACGAACGCACAGGTGGCGCCCATTTTTTGGGCCTGGGCAATCACCGACAGGGTCAGGGTGGTTTTACCGGAAGATTCAGGACCGTAGATTTCAACGATACGGCCTTTTGGCAGGCCGCCAATGCCGAGTGCGATGTCCAGACCCAGAGAGCCAGTGGAAATAGCCGGGATCGCCTGACGGTCGTGATCGCCCATACGCATTACGGCACCCTTGCCGAATTGACGTTCGATCTGACCCAGGGCCGCAGCCAAGGCTTTCTTCTTGTTGTCGTCCATTAAAGTCCTCACGTAATCAATAAGGCCTGACGGCCAACACCTGTATAAGTAGACAGTATTGTTCCACAAAGATCCGGGATCGCCTACCCCTGATTTTCGATTTCTGCTGCAGCTCGTCGCAACAAGCCCTCCAGCGCGGCCTTTACCGTTTGTCGGCGGACTTCGTCGCGGTTGCCGGGGAAGTGCGCCAGCTCGGCCGTCACCTCATCGCCCACGCCGAACGCCAGCCATACGGTGCCCACCGGTTTGTCCGGCGAACCGCCATCCGGCCCCGCGACACCGCTGACCGCCACGGCAAAGCGCGACAGGCTTTTTTCCTGCGCACCGCGCACCATCGCCTCCACCACTTCCTGGCTGACCGCGCCGACCTTGGGGAACAACGCCTCCGGCACGCCCAACTGCCGGGTCTTCTGCCGATTGGAGTAAGTGACATACCCGGCCTCAAACCACGCCGAACTGCCCGGTATGCGCGTGATGGCTTCGGCGATACCGCCACCGGTGCACGACTCGGCAGTGGTGACGTGGGCATTGAGCACCTGCAAACGGCGACCCAGTTCAGCGGCCAGTTGAGTGATTTCCTTCACGGTCGTCTCCAGGAATGGGCGGGGAATTGCCTACCCTACAGGAGCCTATCGGCCATGCAAGTTACAGAGTGCATCAAGACGCTAACGGCCGACGACGCGCACGCCACCTCAGGAAACGCCCAACACTGCCTTCGCCCGCGCCCACAGTTGCAAACGCTCATCCAGCCCGTTCAGCCCGCCATTGATGCGCCGGGTAATGGTAGTGAATTGGCCTTTGTCGGCGAGTTCATTCAAACCATTGCTCTGCCAGAACCATGCGGCGGACTCACATGCCCATTGCGGCTGCTCCAGCAGTTGCGGTTGCTGCAACAGGCGCTCATCGCCGAACAACGCTTGGCTGCAGGCAAGGTAATTGCGCCGCCCCGTGATCTGGATAAGCCCCCTGCCCCGGTACTTCTGGCCATCGCCGTCGGCCTCGGGGGTGTTGCCCAAACGCGCCGCCAGGGTGCCGGTGTCGTATTTGCTCAGGTATTGATCGCTGCCCAGTTCGCGCACATAGAGCAACTGACCGGATTCGTGGCCGATTTGGGCGAGGAATGCGGCCATGCGCTCAGGTGTGATGATTTGGTGGTGTGACATGGCCGTGTTTAAGGCAGAAATGAAGACGCCGGCTTTAAGCCGCGAGCGTGGTAAGACTTTAACTAACTGTTGCTCGGACAGGACCATGTTGCCCTCCTCGGCGCTTCGAAATGAAGATCGAGCTTTGAGTGCCGCACGAACTCAGGCGTATTTTTCATTCAGTGCATACAAGATCGCGCAGGTTTCGCAATCCAGCACGCCATCATGGTTTTCAGGCCGAAAGTGCAGTTGAAAAGCCCGTACCAGCGCACTGAAAAAACCATCAGAAGTGGGCGTTTCAATGCCATAGCCATAGCGGGAAAACGCCTGAACCACTTGGTCACGCTCAGGAATTTCGCCACTGAATTGCTGGAGGTATTTGTCTTTGACTGAATCCTCGTACCAGGCGCCGATACCTGCCTGCGCAAGGTCTTTCCAGGGAAGCTTGGGGCCGGGGTCTGATTTGCGACCGACCGCAATATCGGAATGGCCTACCACGTTTTTCGGCGACATGTCCGGGTAACGTTGCAGGATGTTCCTCGCCAATTGCTTGAGGGCTCTGATTTGCGAAGCCTGGTAGTCAGGGAACGTGAAAACGCCGTCGACATCCGTGGCCTGGTTAACAATCTCGATACCGATAGAGGTGTCGTTCAACCCTGAACGACCGGCCCACTGGCTGACACCTGCGTGCCACGCAGGGTCCTCTTCCGCCACCAGACTGAAAATTTTCTGCCCCTTGAAGCCTGCCGCAATGTAGCTCGGATCGATTGGATCCGGGATCAGATAATGCGCACTTGCAGCCCCGGTGGTCAGCGATTTGACCGAGCCAGAAAAGTCCAACGCGGTGTAGTGCAACACCAGGAAACGTACACGTTTGCCGTAAGGTTTAAGCGTGCGATAAGTGTTGTAGTCAATCGTAAACATAGAGCCTCCCTTTTTCCTATCCATCCTTTAGCTATTACGCAGCACACGCGCCTTGAATTAACCGCACGCGAATGCTGCGACCTGGCGCTCTCAGAGACGATGAAGTTCAATATAGTGTTCATGTGTATTCACCTATTGAGTCGAATGATTTATCGCGGAGGATTCCGCTTTCATGTCGCTCAAAGGCGATTGCTCGAGGCTCGCGGTCTTCACATGATTCAACGTCCCGCATCGGGAACATTTGATCTGGAGCTCTGTAAACCCACCCGTGCGGGCGAGAAGTCTTTTGCAGTTACCGCATCTGAATTCTTTCAATATCTGCAAATTCCTTTTGCTGAATTACCCTTTCCGTGGGCAATAAAAAACCCGACACAATCGCCGGGTTTGCTAGCTGACTTTACTCAGTTGTCAGGATGCTCGCTCGCTACTGAATCAGCGGCGTCCACATCCGACATATCCTCTTCCAGAGGTGCATCGTCGTCAGGCGGCAGCGGGATCTTGTCCTCATCACGCCTTGGGTCATGCCCTGTCTCGTTATCAGTGCCGCGTGTGACTTCCTGCTGAGAAATATTGCCTGGCGCATTCTTATCGATGTCCATGCCGACTCTCCGTTTTTATGCTCGGGATATCCGCGCTTGAACATGAGAGGCTGGCAGGTCATGGTCAGTGCCAATCAATGGACGAACGGCTTAAGGCAAACGTCCCCGTTCAATGGCGAGGCCCTGAATAAGTCCCTCATCAGCGTGACAAGTCAGAGGCTCTGAGGGCTTGGGGGAAATCAGGCAATAAAAAGCCCAGCGCGACGGCTGGGCTCTATTACGCAAGGAGATAGAAGATCATGGAGTCCAGTAAGCAATCTTGCCGTCTGCACCAACAGCTGTAAAATTGCCGTTGCCGTAGGCGACGCTCCGGATACCGGTTCCTGCGAAAGTGTTGGCTTGCTGAACCCAGCCGATCCCATCCTCGGAAACGGCTGTCTTGCCGCCGTCGCCGACAGCTACATACTTGCCGTTACCGTAAGCAATGTCGCGGATGATGGTTCCACCGAAACTGGTATCTTCAACAGCAGTCCAGCTAAGCCCATCGGATGAATATGCCATCTTGCCATCCGCACCAACGATAAACATTTTCCCGTTGCAAAGCTTCATGGAAAGGATGGTGCTAGTGCCGAAGGTGCTGGTTCGGGTCGTGAATGTTTGCGGATTATCCGTCGCCATCTTCACAGCGCTAAGCAGCTTCCCATTCGATCCCGCAATCAACACAAAACTGCCAATGACGTTGACGCAGTACACAGTCTCGCTAGAAGTGAAGGTCGTAGTGCGCTCCACCTGGCCTGACCAATCGCCATAACGGGAAAAGACTTTACCGTTAGACCCAACCAGTATCCAGGTGTAGTTCTTGCCGTTGATTGGCTGATAAAACACAATGCCTTGCAAGTCTGCGGACGCGCGAACAGTTGCCGTAAGGTCTGTCCAAACCCTTTCAGGGCGGTCTGCGTTGCCGTTGAGCAGATTGCCGGATTGAGAAAGGGCTTGAAGCGCTACCCCAATACCGTTCCAGTACAGCTCGTTGAGGACCTTTGCGCTATCAGAGGTGACGGCGCCCTTAAGCTTGGTCCACGCTGTACCAGTTGCGCCTCCGCTGACAACCTGAGTGGTTGTGGTAAGACCGTTGCCACCAACCGCATAAAACTTGCCTTGCGCAAAAACCACGCGCCTAAGCATGCCGGTGTTATCCACCGGTTGTACTTGAGTCCAAAGATCTTGCAAGGTTTGAGACGCCGAGTTTGCGTTTTCCATTTTAAACTCCGTCACTGAGCTGATTTAAGTTCAGGCCTCTATATTGGGCGTATGGCGCTCATGGGCGATGGCTCGAGGCGCGTGGCCTTCACATGGTTCAACGTCCCGCAACGGGAACATTTGATCTGGAGTTCTGTAACCTCACCTATTCGAGCAAGGAGTTTTTTGCAGTTTCCGCATCGAAGCTCTTTCAACATAAGTTCCTCCAACATCAGTGAACTGCTGCTGCGAATGACTTACCTGTTCACGCCGACAACCCATTCGCCGTGATCGAACTGCGATACCCCGTCACCGGATCGCCGACATGCACCACCTGTTTCATTGACCACTGGCCCTGCATGTACGAAGGCCAGGTTTCATCCAGCACCAACACGCCTTCGGCAGCCAATAAAGGGTTGCCAGGGCAATCGATCACCAGCTTCAAGCCTTCGCGTCCCACACGACGCAGTTCGCCTTCAGCCACGGCACGCGCCTCGGCTTGGTTCTGGCAGCGCTGGCGCAAGGTTTTGAATGGGGCCACCCCAACTTCGACTACCTGTTGTTTGCCACCTGCGGCATCCCACCAGGTCACGCGACTGCCCATGTATTTGGAGCGAGACGTTTCGTCGAGCTTGGCGGTGATGAAGGCTTGATCACCGGGGCGATTGTCCTGGGTCACGGACAGCTTCACCTGCGGTAATAGTTGGCCGGAAAGCGATTTAACCTGCCCCGCCTCGGCCAGCACGTACAGCTCGTTGATTGGTTTGGTAACCGCGCTGTAGCGTTTGGCAAGGCGGGTGATGAACGCCATGTCGCTTTCGTTGGACTGGTCGATATGGGCAATCGCAATGCCTTCCAGCGCAGGGGCCACACGCGGTGAAAAACCGTGGCGACTGACCAGTTGGCGAAACAGTGCGCCCAGCGTGGTCGGCCCGTAACTGGCGGACCGTCGCTGGCGATAACCGCTGGCATCGAGCATGCTGAAAGGCGCGGCAGTCGCCACGATCATCAAGCGCATGGGAAACAACACGGGCGTGCGCTGAGTGATCACAAACTCGCCTTTTTCCACCAGCGCTGACTCCTGGTAACCCACGCGCAAACCGATCTTGCCGCTCAGGCTGGGCAAACCTTCCAGCCCCTCGATATTGAGGGTCAACTCCAGCCGGTCAGACTCGATACCTGCAGCGTCGGTATGGCTCCAATGCATCAGGCGTTGATTGAGCAGCGCGGCATTAGCGCCATAAAACTCCACGATCGGCGTAAAACCCTGTGCCATGTTGCCTCCTTAATCCCACGCCAGAACAGGCCGCACAGCAGCCGGCCGCGCTTGCATTTCCGGCACGATGACCCACACACCGGCGGGCAGTACCGGCCCGTACTCGGCAAGTTCGGGGTTCAGGCGCCAAAGGGTTTCTTCCGCCGCATCATCGCAACGGCCCAATTCGCGGTAGAGCAACAGGTTGACCGAATCACCGGCAATACTTCGCACTCTACGCATTGACGAATTCCTCCAGTTCCATAGTCCAGGCCATGACCACCGCTGTGCCGTCATCGATCACGTTGCTCTGGGTTTCTATTACCGAATTGATCCGCCACAGGCCCCAGTTACGGCCGATGCCATCGACCAGCGGCAAGGGTGCACGCGCATTTTGCAGGGCGCGCAGTTCGTCCAGGCGCTGCATGCCGATGGCGTACATCGCTGTGCCGGTGAACGTGAGCTTCTCCAGCTTCTGCCCGCTTTGCCGCGACTGGGGCTTGCTGGCAATGATCGCCAGGTCACTCCAGCCGCCGTCAGTGGTACGCACCAGCCCGGAATAGGCAAAGCCACGGGACAGGCCAAAAATGAAGTCGCCGAGGACCATTTGTTGTCGCATCAATCACCTCCTGGTGGATCGGCCAGCGCCGCGTTGCGCCGAATACCAAGGGTGTCGGTGACCATTGGCATGCACTGAAATTGCAGGGCCTGGATCACCTGGTTAACGATTTGCTGGGCATCGGCAGGGTTCACGCCAGTAATTTGAATGCTCGGCGCGAGGGTGACTTGCACGTTGTCGGCACGCGCGGCGTTGAGTTCTTTGCTCACCGCACCGGGTGCAGGCAGTCGGTCATTTGAGCCGAACAGTTTGTCACCCAACCAGGTGCCCGCTTCACTGCCAAGCAAGCCGCCGATAGCGCCACCGACGGCGGTGCCGACACCGGGGAAAATCAGCGTGCCAATGGCCGCGCCCGCGGAGGCTCCGGCCCAGGCGCCACCGGCGGTAGTGAGGCCGGCGCCAACGGCTTTGGCGTCGCCGTTGCGCAGGCCCTGGGCCACGTCCATGGCGGTGTCGACATATTTCATAGGGCCAATGCGACGCACGGAAGACGACTCGAGTTTTGCCAGCGCTCCCGACAACCCCGCCGCCAGGCCTTTGGATGCACCGCGCGTCAGGGTTCGGTTTGCCGCAGGCGCCGAATAGGAAGTAAACGAAGCCCTCGGAGACTGGGTAGCGGCTTGCGCCGCTCGCTTGCTGTCGAACGCAAGCAGTGGTTGGCCCATGACATTGACCGGGAGCGAGACCTTGGCCGCAGCGGCGGAACGTTGCGATTTGATATCGGCCGACGTTCTGACCAGGCTGGTTTTAACCTCGCGTGATCTGGATTGACGGGGCTTCTTGCGCGCGCCGCGCGGCTTGCTTGCAGTGCCTTTGGGCCGCGCTTTGTCTTTGTTCCTGGCGGTCTCGCCGACACTTTCAGGCACCTGCGCGGCGGCCGTTTCAAGTGGGCCACGAATATCCGCTGGCAGCGCTCCCGTGCAGCAGCACTCCTTGCTCTTGCCCTTGCCCCCGTCTTTGTCCTTATCTTGTTTAAGCCACTTGGCAGCGGTTGGAAACCTGTCAGCCACCGCATCAAGCGCGCGGCCGGAAAGCCTGTCCTTGGCTTTATCCCACAAACCGCTGAGCACTTCCTTGCCGACGAACTTGGCAGCATCCGCGCCTAGCTCAAGGCCTTGGTCGGTCCAGGAGCGGGGCGCAGGCTCAGGCTTGACCGGCTCGCCTGTGGCGGTTGCGGTGCTGATGTGTGTGGTTTGGGTCGCCAGCGAATTTTCGGTAATAAACAGCGTGCTGGTGAGCGTCTCCAGCGCCTCGCGCAAACGGACCTGCTCTTGTGTCAGGGCGTTGATGTCCACGCTGACGGTGACCAACGCCGAGGTCAGCTCTGGCTGCGGCGCAGGCTGAGGCACCGAACCCAGGCTGACAGGCGCGGCAAGGTCTGCGCTAAAAGGTGCCAGCACACTGCCAAGGTCCGCATCGCCAAGCAGCCAACGTTTGTCTTCCTGGGCGAGTCGCGTTCCAAATTGACTCTCTTGCATCCCGCTTACTCCTGTTTAACGCCAAGGCGAGTGATCGCGATGTCGTAGCGGCGCAATGCTTTGCCGGCGTCCCAGTCGAGGATCTCTGCCTCATTGACTGAGTAAATCAGCGGCACCACATCGAGGATTACTTCGATGTCGCGCTGCGAAAGAAGTCCGCCGGTTGATTTAAAAAATCGTCGATGCGCTCCTGCAGTTGCGTCCAGTCGGGCACGGTCAGGCCGGCGAGATCGGGGATCATCAAACCGGTGCAATGCGCGGTGATGAACTCGGCGCGCTCTTTGTGGGTGGCGAGTTTTTTCATCACTTTGGTGGCGCGCAGGGCGGGCATTTCCAGAGCCAGTTCGGTCAGGCTGCGACCGGCCGCGTCGAGGGCCAGCAACAGCTGGACAGGCTGGTCGTGGGCCGCTTCGTCAGGCTGATCCAGGAAGAACGACGTAGGGCGTGTCGACATGTCATGTACGTACTGGGCAATGCTCACGTAGTCCGGGCGCTTGAGCTGGTCGAGCTCTTTTTCCGACAGGCCGGTGGCGAGTTTCGCCAGTTCAAAAAACTGGTCGTCCTCGTCATCACCGGCCCGGGCCAGCGCGTCTTTTTGCGCGGCGTAAAACAACGGTTTGAGTTGAATCTGCTGGATCGTCGCGCCGGTGTCGGCGGTGATCGGGGACAGCAGAATATGCAGCGGTGGCATCCAGGCCATGGGGCAATTCCTTGGTAAAAAAGTAGTCGCAAGACAACACCGGTCCATGTGGGAGCGGGCTTGCTCGCGAAAGCGGTCTATCAGCCACACATGTATTGACTGACACGCCGTATTCGCGAGCAAGCCCGCTCCCACACTGACAGTGTCCACTTCAGGTGCCGTGAAGGCTTACGGCATCAGCACCGCGCGGCGGGCATCGCCGAGAATGTCGACGCCGTTAAGCACGAACTTCTGGGTGCGCACGTCGATGTCGATTACCGAGATGCCATTTTCCAGACGGTTGTAGGTGCGGCAGGACAATTCCAGAGTGGTGGTGGCCTTGTCGCCCATCTTCAGCTTCGCCTCGGCCAGGGATTTCAATTTGCCGCCGACGGTGTGGTAGGTGAAGTAGGTTTTGCCGTCCTGATCTTGCCCGGCTTCCCGCACGTTGAGCAGGATGTCGTCACCCAGGCGCACGCCCAGGGCCAGCATGATTTCCGGGCCGGCACCTTGCAGCACCAGGGTGGCGCCGAGCACCTTGCCGCTCTTGGCCATTTCTTCTGCAATAAAGCGCCCGCCGGACATGGGCTCCATGTCGAACTCGATCTTCGGCGGGGTGAACTCCTCCACCGTCGCGGACAACGGCAGGCCTTGAAGGGTGGCCGCAATGGCCTGTCTTACACGGTTGGTAAACATTAGAGAACGTCCTCCAGGAATTGCTCGATGATTTCATCGCGGGCATTGAGTTGATAAATCATGTGTTCGTTCGGCGCGTAGCGGCCGTAGTCGATGACGATGAACCAGGTGCCGTTCTTGTACTTCTCGACACTGTTCAATTCCGGGTGCAGGTACACGCTGCCGCCGGGAATGGTTTCGTCGGCCACCAGGGTTTGCAGCCAGTCGTTGATGCGCTTGACCTCCTGGTCCATGAACGACTTGGTGAGGTTCTTGGCCATGGCTTTCTGGCCGGCCTTGACCAGCTTGCGACTGATGGCATCTTCCAGGCCGACATAGCTGATGAACTTGCCGGTGATGGAGCGGTTACCCAGCAGCGAAAAACCGCCAAGGACAGTGCGCGCGTAGTAGCTCACGCCGTAACGGTTGAGCAGATCGCCTTCGGTGGAGGTGTCGAGGATGTTGTACTCGACCACGCGGGAGACGTCCTCGGCGAACGTCACCTGATTACCTGGGCTTTCCCACTGCTTGACCTTGGCCAGCGCGGCGATAGCCAGCGAGGATGGCGACAGGAACACGTTTTTCTTGGCTGCCTTGGAATACACCGACGGCAGGTTGTGCACCAGCAGGCAACGGTCAAAACCAAGGTCGGCGCCGCCCAGTTCGCCGCTGTAGGTCACTTGGTCAGCGACCGAGACGTCCTTGCCGTCCAGCACCACACGGGCTTTGATGCGCTTGCCGAAGGAGGCGAACTCACCGGCCACGGCCTTGGTGCCGGTGAAGCCTGGCGCGCCGATGATGGTCAGGTCTTCCGGGACACTGGCCAGTGCAGCCAGGCCCAGCTTGCGGCCGGTGGTCGGCTCATTGCCGCCGATCACGTTATTGACGGTGTCGGCCGGGGTTGCGCCCTCCTCCACGATCACCACATACACCGGCACCTTCACCACTTTGAGGATCTGGTACACCGCCTGAAACAGCGTGCCCGACTCGGCGCCGGTCGGGTCCAACAGCGCCTGGGTGGTGAAGCTGTTGATGCGAAACGGCGCGTTTTTCGGAATCGACGCGTGGGCATTCGGCGCGGTGCCGACCAGGCCGATAACGTTGTCGCCCAGGCCACCCATGGCCTCGGGGGATTCGGTGGCATTTACGGTGATGCCGTTGTGCTCGAAGTTCAAAACCTCAGCCATGATCAGTCAGCCTTCTTGGGGGTGGAGTTGAGGACGCTGGTCAGTTCCAGGCGGCCGGCGGTGCGCAGGGCGGATGCTTCGACGTCGAGCAGATCCAGCTCCTCGCCGGCAGTGGACCAATGGCCACCTCCGGTGGGGAACGGGATGAGGACGGTGTAGGTTTGGCGGTTGTGCATGGGTGGAATTCTCCGAGTGAGAAACGCCAAAGCCCCTGCGTGAGGGGCTTTGGGAAGGCGAAAAAAAACCGCTTTCGCGGTGGGTTATTTCAGGAAGGCTGGCTTCTGGGGCCAGGCGACTGCGTCAGGATCAGCCCCTTGATCGGGGATATCACGCAAGCCCTGACGGTAGGTCACGAACGCTGGGCGATCCTTGTCTGCCATCGGGTAGTCAGGCATGGCTGCGTAGTCGCTGGCCAACAGGTCGGCATCCCGCGCCGCACGGATCAGTTTCCACTTGATCAATGGGTGAATGTCATGCAGTACAAATTCAGGTTTCATCAATATTCTCCTTAACCCAGACCCAACAGGCTTCCCCAGTGGGTGGGATGCGTGACAACACCCGTGCAGGCACCGGCGAGCATGACCTCAACAAACCCGGCTTGTGTATTGCGGATTGGGTGAACGTTCATGTAATTGGCAAAGAAACCGTCTGGCGTGACCTGGAGAGCGCACCAACGCCACTTTCCTTTTTCGCTCCCTGTGCACCAGACATGGTCAACGGAGCCCTCTACGACCCGAACAAAAGCGCCAATGGTCATATGGTCATTTAAAGGCACCGCGGTACTTCCACTCGGACGCCCGTTATCAGTAGCGCTGGGAAACGCCAACCACGGCACGGCGTTATTTTCGGTCCATTTCATTTGCCATACATTGACCGCGTTGCGCCAGAAGCCTGCGGCCCTGATATCAAAGTCCGGAAACTGTTCGCGCACGTCGGCCTGTATTTGCAACATAAACTGAACGTCCGCGTCCGGGCGACCATGGGTCACAGCTGCCGACGTAATCGTTCGCACTTTGGTGGCGGTGACCTCGGTATGGACATACCAGCTATCAATCAGTTTGCCGGTGCTGTCCGGTTCCATGCTGAAGTTTTTCGTGACCGCCAAACGCGGCAGACGGCTATTCAAACTCGATAGCTGTTCGTCATATTTCGCCCGTGCGGCCGCCAGCGCGTTATCTATTTCGCCAATCTTCCCTGTCACGACGTTCGTCAGCGCATTTGCTGCGCTGACCACAGCCGCCAATTGCTGTTCAGTACTCAATGTGTGAACTCCTTGTAGTGCATTGAACGGTTCCCTGACCTTTCTGAACCGGGCCAGGCTTGGACTCTGAATAAACAGTTGCTACCCGGCCTTGGCCTCCAGTGCCATGACCCGAAACAACACCGAGACGCCTCTGGACATGTTGTCGATGCTGGCAGCCGAGAGCGAGGCCAGCTCTTCAGTCAGCAGAATATTGAGGTTCTCAGCCCCCACTACTACCGTCACGCTGTCCGCCGGCAACGGCGAAATATCCAACGTGAACTTTTGCAGCACCCGTGCCGCCGACGCTTTATAGGTCAGCAATTTCCCGGCCACGGAATACACGGCCAGCAGGGTCCCACTGGCGAGGTAAAAACCGAACTCGCCAATTTCGTACTCGGCCTCGCCGTCAAACAGCGCGGCCATCCTGAGTTGCCGGTCGCCCAGGTCCTCGTAATCCACAATGGCAACCCGCTGGCGTTCATCACGCAAGGCCACTTGCGAGCCGTCCGGGTTGTAGCGGCCAGTACCGGCGCCGATGTGGGTGATCTCGCCTTTCAAGCCCTGGTTCTTTGCCTGCAGCACTTCATCCAAACCCTTGGAGGTGAAGCGCACCAGGCGCGTAATATCATCTGTCATGGCTGCGCCCTGAGGTCGTAGTCGTTAATGGTGTAGTGCTGGGCAACCCCAGCGCTGTTAAGCCGGGCAACCAGCGCAACGTCCGGCAGCGCTCCGTCCAGGTACAACTCGCCGTCACTTAACGGCGCATGGAGGACTTGAGTGAGCGCAAGCCGCCCCTGGGTTTCATGCACGATGGTGATGGTCGCCTGGTCCCGCTCGCTCTTGGCCGCATTGATACGGCGAATCAAACGATTCTGATCACCGCTGGACCAACTGCGCCCGATGATGGCCTGCACGTCGAAGGTGTAGGGCATCTCCCTTGGTCGCTGCTGATACCAGGCGCTGATGTTGGGGGTAAACCCCAGCGATTCCACCGCATGACTCAACGCCTTGGGCGTGCCTGCCTGACGCTGGATCTGCCAGGACAAGGCCACGGTCAGGCGCTTTTCGGTTTCGCTGGCGTCGGCGTCCCATTCACTGACGCCACGGTCGGCGGCCAGGTAAGGCAGGAATTCGCCTGGGGTTTGCAGAGGGTTCATCAACGCCGGAAACGGCGGCAGGACGCGGTCGAGCAATTGTCCGAATCCCAGGTCCAGCGCCTTTTCCAACGGTGAGCTATTGGCTGGCAACAAACTCGCGTTGTGCTCACTCATAGCGTGCGCACCTCCACCTCGACACCCGTGCAATACGGGGCCTGGAAGGCGTTGCTGATAATGGGTTCGAGCGGTTCAACGATCTGTAACTGCGCGGCACCGGCGCTGTGAATTGCGTAGTCGATCCAACTGGGGTCTACCCGTCCTTCGAGGCGATGACAGGACTCTGCGTAATCTTGCAGCAGTTTCTGCGCCGCTACCTGAGTGAGCCCCGAGTCCGGGCCGGCATTGATCTTCGCGACCACACGGATTTTGTAGCGCAGGATTTGCGCCGCTTGCACGCTGACCAGATCGGTCTCCGGCCTTACATCCGGCCGTGCGAAATGGCGGCGAACACCGTCGAGCAAATCGGCTGATGGGCTGCCGTCGGCCTCACGAGAAAGCACAGTGACCATCACTTCACCGGGCGCTGTTCGACGAGCGTTACCGTCCTTGACCTGCGCGGCATAACCGTCGGGATCAAAGGTGTAGCTGACCGTCACCACGCCTGGCGTCGCGCTTTGCACTTTCACCGACGGCCGCTCGCCCAAGGTAAACACCTCTCGCCGATACTGCATCCGCGAGCCGGCTGCCGGTGCATGCGGCGCCAGGTAGTAGCGCAAGCGAGCGTCGTCGTCACTTTCCAACGTCGGCGGCACCGGTGGGAACGCCGCCGGGTCGCCGGGGTCGAGTACCTGGCGTTCCAGGCCCATATCTGCCAGGCGTGCATCCAGGTTGCTGCCGGTGGCCCACCACGCCAGCATCTGCTTGATGCGCGCATTGTATTTGCGTTCGTGGGTTTGCAGCCTTACACAGAAGGCTTCCAGGGCCAGGGTCAGCAACTCGCTTTCGTTGTCGAGGCTGACCTTCAGTTTGGCGGCGCTTTGCGGCGCTCGGGTGGCCACGTAATCGACCACAAACGCCTTGAATTCGGCCAGCAGCGGCTCGAACTCATCCACCGCAATGATGGCCGGTTCCGCCAGTTGGTTCTGGCCGGGGATCAGCATGCTCATGTCACGACCTCAAAGGTTTGTTGGCGGTTTTTCCAAGTGCCGGCGAAGCGCAACAGCAGGCCGGCGCCCTGGCGGGTGGCGACGATGACCTGGGGTTGGAAGTCACTGATGCCATTCTGGGTGTTGTAGAACGCCTGCGCGGCGTGGCTTTGGGCGAGGATCAGCAGGTCGTCGCCAAGGTTCTGGCCGAGCAGTTGCGGGATCAGCGAGCCGTACAGCGGGCGTTTCTGACGAGTGCCCACGGGGGTGGTCAGCGCTCGGGTGGCGCGCTGCACAAATTGCAGCCAGTCATCGACAGCTGCCCCGGTGTTTCGATCGATGCCGAGCATGGGATGTCCTTATCGTGGGCTGATGACTCGGCCTTGGTGATCGACCAGCGGACCGCTGAAGTGCGCGCCGCCAGCGTCCAGCACCAGGCTGGTGCCGCCGATTTGCAGGGTGATGTTCTGGGGAGTGATCGTCAGGCTGGCGACGCCGACCTTCACGTCGACTTGTTCGCGGGTGCCGCTGAATGTGGTGGGACCGTTGACCCAATTGAAGGTGTGGCTGGCGTCGTCGTAGTCGCTTTGGGTGCCGTCCTGATGGCGCCTTCGGGTCAATGTGGCAACGCTGGAGACGGGCGGAAACTGCCTACTGTTGAGGCCGAACAAGGCTACGGACTGCCCGCCGCCTTCTCCGCCGCCGTAGTTAAGTAAAAGACATTGTTCGCCTACGGACGGGATACGGGTTTCGGTTTGCGCACCGGCGCTGGGGTTGAAAAAACGGATTGCCGGCGTGAGCAATTCGCCATGGCTGACCTTGCAGGTATTGCTCGCCGCGTCGACCGACTGACACGTGCCAATCCGACAAAAACTCTCGGCGCGTCGATACAGGTCTTCAAGCTGGGCTTCCATCTCTGCCAGACGTTCGACAATCGGCCCCAGTTGCATGCGTAACAGCGCGTCGAACATGGGCTACTCCGCCAATGGTTTGTATTGGTCGGGATCGTCGATGTTCGACACTTCCCAGGTGCGGGCAAACAGCGGCTGGCCGGTAGGATCTGTGAGTAACACCGGCCCGATGTAGACGGTCTGGGTGAAGGATACAGTCCAGGTGTCGTAGTCCGTTTCTGCTGTTGTTGCAGCAACCGGAGCGGCGACGATATTTATCGGCAAATCACACTGGGCCAAGGGCAGGCCCCAACGGTTATCCAGCACCTGGTCCATAAGCTGGCTGGCCAGGTCGCAGGCATCAAACGGCAGCGCACCCGGCGCCACCATGGCCCGGAGCGAAATCGTCAGGGCGTGCGCCTTGCGCCCTTCGCGAGAGCGAATGCCTGGGCCATTGCCTTCGACCGTGATCAACACGCCGGTTTTATCCAAGGCGCCCTGAAAATCCTGATGATTGCCGACCTTCAAGTCCGGGAAGGCCGCATGCAGCGCCGCGCCGATGGCGAGCGGGAGTTGGGATGGCTTTTCGATAAGGGTCATATTAAATAGCGTCCTTGCAACGGTTACTGCGGGTCTTGACCGGAGCCCTGGTTGACCCCGATGCGCTTGGCCGCCCAACGTTCATAAAGGCCGATGGCGACATCGGCACCGGCCATTGCGGTGAGGCAGCCAATGGCGCCGGCGGTCCAGATCGACATGCCGGCGGCGTAGCACAGCATCAAGGCTGAAACGCCGCAGACCATGCAGGCCCCGGAGCGTAAAGCCAGACGCCGAATCAGCGACCAGCCACGTGCGCCCTCCTTGTCGGCGCGCCACATTTCACCGGATACACCGCCAATCACGGCCAATACGATGACCAGCCAGATAGGCATTTCCGCTAACGCTTGTTGTTCATTTGTCATGTCACGCCTCCTGGCTGAGCACCCAATAGTCCATTTTTCATTCACACATGCTTCGATAGGTCGGCATTCCAAAAAGCCCGGTTGCCCGGGCTTTTCAGTAATGATGTCCTCGAACGTTCGGCGCTACTGGCGCGGTACGGTTCTTTCCTCAATGTTTTTCCGACCACGATCCCTGTCTGCCGGATAACTGCTTCTGGTGCTTTACGCTGCACACCCGGGTCAGTTGCCAACCCTCTGAACCGTTAAGGCCGGTTCATCGCTGCCTATTTTTTAAAGCGGTGTAACTAAAGAGCGTCGGCATCCTTGCCGGTGTTGCCTGGCATCCCTGCCATCGCTTCGATGGCGTCCTTGCCGATGTTGCGTGCGTCCTTGTCACTTTCCTTGGCAGCATCCTTGCCGCCTCCACCACCTTGTTGGCTGGCTTGAGATGGAGAATATGCATGTATGCATATACAGTCAATGCACAAATGCATTTATTTTCGCTGCCGGAATGCATCAGTGCATTGAGAGTCAGATGGGCCAGGTGTTTGACGGTTTTTTAAGGTCGAAAAAAAACCCGCACAGGGGCGGGCTTTGTCTTACGCAAGGAGGTTAACGGGCATACATGCCCCACCAGAACACATGGCCGAGGATGCTGATTTGCTCATCCTGGATATCCTGGAAGCTGTAGTCTTCGTCCGGGTGCTCATCGCGATTAAAACTACGCAGGCGAATCCCGGAAGGCAGGCGATAGAGCTGTTTCACCCGCAATTGGCCATTGTGATTGATGGCATACAAGTCGCCATCGACGATGTCACCAATGCCGCTCTTACCCGCATTCACCCCAACCGTCGCGCCATCGCGCAGCACCGGCAACATACTGTTGCCACGCACCGTCACGCATTTGGCCTGGTCGAACTGCACACCGTTGTGGCGAAGGCTGCGCTTGCCGAACCGCAGGCTGGCCTTCTCGCTTTCCTCGATGACGAATCTTCCTGATCCAGCAGCCAATTCAACCTCGCGCAGAAAGGGGATCGACACCTCGTCATCATTAACGGGCGTGTCGTCATCCCACAGGCTTATGTCCTTGAGTTCCGAATGCATCGGATCGCGCCCGTCATCGCGCCCAGCGCCCAACGCCGCGCGCCCGCGCAGGTGGTCGGTGCTGACGCGAAAGTACTCGGCGATGCGCGAGATGTGCTTGTCCGACGGATCAACGATCTTGCCGCTGAGGATCCGGGAGAGTGTGGATTGAGGCACGCCGGTACGCCGGTGAAGCTCCGTGGGGGAGATCCGGTCGCGGTCGAGTAGCTCTCTTAAGACGGTTGAAACATTGCGTTTTTGCATAACGGCGATAGTGCCGGGAGTTTTTGGGGTTGGCAAATGCTAAATTGCATATTTTATGCAATGGCAGAAAGTGTTAACCGACACGTCGGTCAGCAATTGGGGTCTGGGCACTCGTCAACTTCAAAGTCTGAGAGGTTGCTATCGACCAATAGCGGACACTCAGCTCTCGCCTGCTTTCGGCGAAAGGCGGACAACCAATCCACCAGTCTCCACGGACCGAAAGCAGTATTTGATTGGTCTGACTAAGTCAGGGGCGAGTCATCCGAAAATCCGATATTCATCGAACTATTACCTATTCATTAATAGATGTTGCTCTGGTCTTAAAGCGGAATTACTTTGAGAGATTGAGCACGTAGACATCAATTAGGCCGTTCAACTCTGAGGGTATGGCAGTCAATATCGCGCTGCGGAGTTCTTCGGGAGTCGTAAACCCATGGTTTTTTTTACCCGCTACTCTGACTTCTGCACCAAACCATAAAACCAGATAGATGCCTTGAGAGGCTGCATTCGGATGGACAGCGTAAAGATCGCTTAACTGGTTAGCCGGAGCGGAGAATAGCTTCGGGTGCCACTGTCCTTTAACTTCGCAGACGAGGAGATGGCTGCGACCGTCAATGACTTTGGTTGCGGTAAAATCACATCGATTTGAGCCGACCATATGATGTTCAATTACTACCGAAGTGTTGAGAGCAGTCATGCGGACCTGAAGTCTTTCTACTATCCTATTACGTGCAGTGTTTTCATCAACGCGCTTCCCCTGCGGCCAGAACATGTCTAGTGGGTCGGTCTCTGCACCTTTAAGCCATAGTTGTGCAACTTCTAACTCCTCAATAAGCAGGGCTCTCATATCCTCCACGGATGCAATGCCGCCCATATCTATGAGCGCAAAGATCTCCGAAGAAGTCGCTAGTTTAAAATCACACAACCCCTTTTTGCGTATGGCAGCCATTTTCATACTACGCAGATCATTGTAGAAATCAGAAAATCTGACATCCGAAAGCATTCTGTTGATAACTGGAATACTCCTGCTAGGGTCATCTTTCTCTATCCGCCAGATCACATCTCTGATGAAACGATAAGCTGTTTCACTCTTTGGTGACTCAGACCCCCAAGAACTGGGTAGAAATACTTTCGGCCAAACTAATACGTAGGCATCAGCAATCTGAAATATCTTTTCTGCGTTGAGAGTTGGCCAGCCTGCTGCTTCGTCGCGATTGAACCGGCTCGCACGCTGTTCAACTGCAAATATGCTATCGGCGTCGGCCAAAGCATCACTCCAAATATCGTATTTATCGGCATCGGAGAAGAAGAAATGTCGTAATGCCCAGAATTTTCTGCGTGCTTGTGAAGCTTCGTTATCTATTTCGGCTTTCGTGAAAATCAATTCATGACAATGCTTTTCGATCAGCATTATCACTTGCGAGCGGCTGCATGCCTTCGCGCAAATATCAAAAAGCCTGCCAGTCGTTTCTAGTGGCGCGATGTTGTAATGTTCGAGCCATTCGGCACCTAATTTTGCTTTTAAGGGTTGAAAGGCTATCTTATTCTCGAGCCACCACAAACCATTAGGCTCCCCTGGAAGATTTGAGAGGGTGGGTTCAATAAACTCGCGTGCGAATTCTTCGATATCTGACTCGCTTCGAAAAATTCGAGCATCAACTTCCGCCTCAAGCGCCTCGGCTTCCCCATCACGGTAACACCTCGCACCTCCGAGATCGGTTTTCACCGAGCGCAGAACTTTTTCGTCTATGTCCGCGAGTGACCGGTTCATACGAAACCGGATCAAGCAACCGGCATGCAAAACCGTTACGACATTTTGCCCATGTCCCTTTGCTAGTTCTCTAAGCGTGGGAGTGTGTTTCGACAACGAGGTAAAGCAATTGGCAAGAGCTTTTTCCGCTGTACTGATGTTGTCAACAATCGTCGCCAGATCCTCGGGAAAATAAAGATAGTTTTTTGCGAATTGCTGATTCCACCACCAATCGTTCCCTTGCTCAATCTGATCTCGATTGGCTTTTAGGTGAGCGAGATTAGAGTCAAGGACTACTTGGTTCAGGAGCTTAAATCGCTTGTTGCGTTGCAGAAAAGAGCGAGGATGCTGGGCGCTTCGCCAATGGCGATCGAGCCGAATCCATTGCTGCATAAACTCTGGTTTGTCACGCGCCTGGGCGCGCATCTTAGAGCGCAAGGTATCTCGTTTTTTTTCTTTCGCATGACGGTTATGGGGAGTTACAAACCCTTCCCACAGCTTCAAGTTATTGGTGACAAAGCCATAATCAACAATGGCTTCTACGTCCTGATGTTTGAATCGCAGTCCCTCATGAGGCTCCCCCCAACGTAGGTGACAGATCATTTCCCAAATCTGGGTAGGTTGAGTCTTATTTTCAAACGCTAAGATGTGGATTGATTGCCGCAAGTCATCTTTTTTTTGTAGAACTTCTACTGCGTAGCTCTCAGGAGACGCCTCGCGTTCAAATTTAAGGTTTTTTGACCAGCTCCAGATTTGCTTAGGATCGTGCTCTTCCTGGGTAAGTTTGAAATACTGATCTAGCAACCGAGCGACAATTTTGCTGATGCTTGCGCGGCAATGGCAATCAAACTGGCTCGTCGCGTTGCAAGTGCAAGTCAAGCCTGCGGTCAGGTTGTCCAGAAGCCAGATGGTGTGTTCAGAGCTGAGGGAATTAACTAGCTCTGTGATGAAGTAGCTGAGATCGTTATGGCGTTGCGCTCTAGAACCAGAAATAGGGACACCTAGCAATGCAAGCTGACGAAGAAGTTGGAGAACGAGACTCCTTTCAATGGGCCGAAATGAGGGGGTGCTGATAAAGCTAGCCGCAATCGTCAATGCATCATGAGTACCCTCGTCCAACAGCTGCAGAAAATCGTCTGATGACGAATAATCTGAAACCTTCGATAGGCATCGTTGGGCTAGCATCCGGCCGTTAAAATCGTTGGCTGTTTTGAGCATGAACGCACGAAGATCGCCGGTCAGCGGTTCTACCGCTTCAGCCTCGTATAACAGTTCGAGTATGAGTTGCGGGAGGTGTGAATCATTGTTCTGACCGCCGAGAATAAGTTTTACTTCTTCGACTACATCGTCAGTAAAAAAACCAACGAGATTGAATTGGCGCCATGCATCCGAGCGCCGAAAATAGGGATCAAGCTCAGACAATTTACGCAGGCTGCGGAGCAAGAGTTGCTTCGATTTTGCCGTTAGCTGAGCCGGGTCACCGTTGGCCAGTACGGCATATGGATCAATTCCAATTATTGTTTCTTGTAAAGCATTGCTCCCTAGAGCCGCTAGCCAGCCTAGTAAACCACGAAGTTCGTCCCTCACCACAGAATTGGGCGCAATTAATGCCAGAATCCGTCGCAGCGATAGTCGATCGGCAGGATCGCTGATACGTTGTGCAATGTATTGAGCGGCGCAATATTCAGCGACTATCCGGTGCACAGGTTCATGAAAATCAGCATTTACTGTCGAGGTGAACAATCTGCTGTCAAGCGCACTGATGGCAGCGGTTTCATCCTTAATGATAGCGGAGACGTAAGGATAACCTCCATCACCTAATCTCTCGACAGTGGAAACCCCGGTCGAACCTGATAACAATAGTTTTGCTAATATTTGCGATGCTGCTAAAACAACCTGCGAGATCGGTGGCCTTTTCGCTCGACTGCCACCTTTGCCATCATCACTTGCGAGCCGGTCGATTGCGTCTTTGAAAATCTGATGCTTGGAATGGAAGAACCTCCCACCTTGTATGTAGCCTTCGACGAACAATCTGAAAAACATCGGATTGCCGAGGACCGGTACGAGCCCAAATCTCGTTGCTTCGCTGAGGAACGTATCGAATTTTTCGTTAGGAAAAAACCTTTCGAATAAATCTCTCTGTTCGCTCTCGTCGAATGGACTCAAACGTACTACGGTCGGCTTCACACCAAAGCAATCTTCTATGAAGCGATTTCGGTCATTACCCCATTCAGATGACCGACTAGCAAATACGATAGTCGAAGCTTCCGATTCGAGTGTTTTTACGATGGTTTGATCAACTGCCGACGGGTCTTGTCTCGCCACTTCATCTAATGCGTCTATCACGATCACTGCCGATTTAACGATAGTTGTGCTGTAACGAAAAATGCTAGCGCGTTGACTTCTGACGCCTAACCGACGAGCAAAGCTGTTAAGAAGCTCCGTTTTACCTGCACCAGGCTCTGCCAGTACGATGATGATTCCGCCTTCAGACAAGCAATCGTGTTCAGATACTGAGTCTTTTCCGATAAAAAGTCTCCGTTCAATGTAGTAGTTTTCCATGCCGCTAATTTTCCGGAGTGATCGTGTTTCTGAAATTCTATTCGTAAACGTTCCATTAGCCCACCAATGCTTGGCCGATAATAAGGTGAAAGTGTTGTTACGAAGAAAGCCTACCCCATCCACGAGCCTGCTTCCTTGCAAGAGGAGAATGGAATTGATGCAGCAGGAACTCAAGAAATGTTGCAGATGGAAAGCCTGAAAGTTGTGTGAAAATCGCACGTTACTGGGCATTTACGATGCCCACGTGAACTTCATACGCCAATGAAATGGCGAGCCCAGCTTTGCAGTCTGAAGCGGCTGTTCGCCCGAAATCCTTGACTGGCCTCTATTGGCCGAAAGCTGCCTTCACCTTAAGCCATTGACCAAGCGATCAAGCCTGCCTTCACATCTTTAGGTGATAATTTCCGGGGCATTTCCCCCGCATGGGTCCGCTGGCAACTGGCAACTGGCAACTGGCAACTGGCAACTGGCGAAGCAAAGCAAAGCAAAGCAAAGCAAAGCCAAGAGATTCCCGCCTTTTCTCAGTTGCGCCCAACCCACCACCACGCTACCCTCCCCTCTGTCGCTGCCAATTCAGCGACCGGGCCTGATAACCCGGCAAGATGCAGGCGCCAAAAGCGCCACGCATTCGTTCAACAACGAACGTGGTAGCTCTCAACCGACTATGGGAGTTTTACCGATGACCGCTACAGATCCATCCGCGTTAACCACCCTCGGCGTCACCCCCTTCTCCTTCCATTCCGACCAACCGCTATTCCGCGTCAACAGCGGTGTGTCCCTGCACGAAGCCTTGCACCACGCCTCCGACCTCCTCCACGTCGCCAAGCAACTCGCCGAAGATGCAGCCATGACCAAGGAGACGGACCGGTACGCCTGGGCATCGCATTACTTGCAGGAGATGGTCAAGGCGGTGGTTGATGATGTGGTGAAGGTGTTGGATTCGCCCGGCAACCTTCAATAAGGGGCGAATGAAAAACCGGCGCGGCGTCTGATTCCGATCAGTTAAGAGATAGCACAAGCACCGCTAACCTGTGGCGAGGGAGCTTGCTCCCTCGCCACAGGTTCGGTGTTCGTTCTTGGGAGTGATGGCTATTGGGCGCTGCGCCATTTTTGGGTTTTACCTGGCTGTTTGTGACCTGCGAACCCTCGACCTCGCGTGTTAACCTTGCCGCCATCGCAAAATTAGCAGGGCCAAGCGCCCCATCTTTGCCCCACTCCTTTTAACGAATTTGCTAACTATCTGATGAGTAAAAACACCTCCGATCTGTCCTCCCACACCCCGATGATGCAGCAGTACTGGCGCCTCAAAAACCAGCACCCTGATCAGTTGATGTTCTATCGCATGGGCGACTTCTACGAGATCTTCTACGAAGACGCGAAGAAGGCCGCCAAGCTGCTGGACATCACCCTGACCGCGCGTGGGCAGTCGGCGGGGCAGTCGATTCCGATGTGTGGGATTCCTTACCATTCGTTGGAAGGCTACCTGGTCAAGCTGGTGAAGCTCGGCGAGTCGGTGGTGATCTGTGAGCAGATCGGCGACCCGGCCACCAGCAAGGGGCCGGTGGAACGTCAGGTGGTACGCATTATCACGCCAGGCACGGTGAGTGATGAGGCGTTGCTGGATGAGCGTCGTGACAACCTGATCGCGGCGGTGCTGGGCGATGAGCGTTTGTTCGGCCTGTCGGTGCTGGATATCACCAGCGGCAACTTCAGCGTGCTGGAGATCAAGGGCTGGGAGAACCTGCTGGCGGAGCTGGAGCGCATCAATCCGGTGGAGTTGTTGATTCCGGATGATTGGCCCAAGGATCTGCCGGCGGAAAAACGTCGTGGGACCAAGCGTCGTGCGCCGTGGGATTTTGAGCGCGACACGGCGCTGAAAAGCCTGTGCCAGCAGTTCTCGGTGCAGGACCTTAAAGGCTTCGGCTGCGAGACCTTGACCCTGGCCATCGGCGCTGCCGGTTGCTTGCTCAGTTATGCCAGGGAAACCCAGCGCACCGCCCTGCCGCATTTGCGCAGCCTGCGCCATGAGCGCCTGGATGACACTGTGGTGCTCGATGGCGCCAGCCGTCGCAACCTGGAGCTGGACACCAACCTGGCCGGTGGCCGCGATAACACGCTGCAATCGGTGGTCGACCGTTGCCAGACGGCCATGGGCAGCCGTTTGCTGACCCGTTGGTTGAACCGCCCACTGCGCGATCTGACCGTGCTGCAAGCGCGCCAGACCTCTATTACTTGCCTGCTGGATCGCTATCGCTTTGAGAACCTGCAGCCGCAGCTTAAAGAAATCGGCGATATCGAGCGCATCCTGGCGCGGATTGGCCTGCGCAATGCGCGGCCGCGTGACCTGGCGCGTCTGCGCGATGCCTTGAGCGCGCTGCCGCAGCTGCAAGTGGCGATGACTGAGTTGGACACGCCGCACCTGCAACAACTCGCCGCAACAGCCGGCACTTATCCGGACCTCGCGGCGCTGCTGGAAAAAGCCATTATCGACAACCCGCCGGCGATTATCCGTGACGGCGGCGTGCTTAAAACCGGTTACGACAGCGAGCTGGACGAGCTGCAATCCCTGAGCGAAAACGCCGGGCAGTTCCTGATTGACCTGGAAGCCCGCGAAAAAGCCCGTACCGGCCTGGCTAACTTGAAGGTCGGCTACAACCGCGTACACGGCTACTTTATTGAGTTGCCGAGCAAACAGGCCGAGTCGGCGCCGATCGACTATCAGCGTCGCCAAACCCTTAAAGGCGCCGAGCGTTTCATTACGCCGGAGCTTAAAGAGTTCGAAGACAAGGCACTGTCGGCCAAGAGCCGTGCCCTGGCGCGCGAAAAGATGCTGTATGAAGCGTTGCTTGAGGACTTGATCAGCCGCCTGGCGCCGCTGCAAGACACTGCCGCCGCCCTGGCGGAACTGGATGTGCTGAGCAACCTGGCCGAGCGCGCGCTGAACCTTGACCTGAACTGCCCGCGGTTTGTCAGTGAGCCGTGCATGCGTATCGTGCAGGGGCGTCACCCGGTGGTGGAGCAGGTGTTGACCACGCCGTTCGTGGCCAACGACCTGTCACTGGATGACGACACGCGCATGCTGGTGATCACCGGTCCCAACATGGGTGGTAAATCCACCTACATGCGCCAGACCGCATTGATCGTGTTGCTGGCGCACATCGGCAGCTTTGTGCCGGCAGCCAGTTGCGAGTTGTCGCTGGTGGACCGCATCTTCACCCGGATCGGTTCCAGTGATGACCTGGCCGGCGGGCGTTCGACCTTTATGGTGGAAATGAGCGAAACCGCCAACATCCTGCATAACGCCACCGAACGCAGTCTGGTGCTGATGGACGAAGTGGGGCGCGGCACCAGCACCTTCGATGGTCTGTCGCTGGCGTGGGCGGCGGCCGAGCGTTTGGCGCATTTGCGCGCCTATACGCTGTTTGCCACGCACTATTTCGAACTGACTGTGTTACCGGAAAGCGAGCCGCTGGTGGCCAACGTGCACCTGAATGCCACTGAGCACAACGAGCGCATCGTGTTCCTGCACCACGTGCTGCCGGGGCCGGCGAGCCAGAGTTACGGCTTGGCCGTGGCGCAGTTGGCGGGGGTTCCCGCACAAGTCATCAGCCGTGCCCGCGAACACCTGAGCCGCCTGGAAGAAACCGCCCTGCCCCACGAGATTCCTGTGGCAAGCGTGACCAAAACCAGCAGCAAACCGAGCGCGCCGCACCAGAGTGATATGTTCGCCAGCCTGCCCCATCCGGTGCTGGATGAGTTGGCAAAGCTTGACTTGGACGGCTTGACGCCGCGTAAAGCGCTCGAAATGTTATATGCACTGCAAGTTCGGATATAACGCACGGGCTTGCAAGCTGGTAGACTCTCGCGCGGTTTGGGATGCTGCAGGTTATTAGCCTGGCCTGCAGACTATCGCTCCCGAACCTCGCGAGCCCTGCCACAAAGGGTTTCGCTGCCGCCGCCTGAGGAGAGAATTAGAAATGACCTTCGTCGTTACCGACAACTGCATCAAGTGCAAGTACACCGACTGCGTCGAAGTGTGTCCGGTGGACTGCTTCTACGAAGGCCCGAACTTCCTGGTTATCCACCCGGATGAGTGCATTGACTGCGCCCTGTGTGAACCAGAATGCCCGGCCGTCGCTATTTTCTCCGAGGACGAAGTCCCGGCAGAGATGCAGGAATTCATTCAGTTGAACGTCGAGCTGGCGGAAATCTGGCCAAATATCACTGAACGTAAAGATCCGATGCCTGACGCAGCGGAGTGGGATGGCAAGAAAGGTAAGATTGCAGACCTCGAGCGCTAAAGCTCCGCCGCCCAATAAAAAGGCCCCTTGCGGGCCTTTTTGCGTTTCTGATTGGTCGTTTTCACTTTTCTGCAGGCAAAAAAAGGGGCGGTATGACCCGCCCACATTTTTTCCCTAGTCCCTGTATTCCTTTTCATCGTCCTGATGAATCGCATCCTGCGACGTTCCTTCAACCATCGTTCCTTGATGGCTGTGCCAATCCGTGGACACAGGGCTGATCTTAGAGAGTTCCGAGGGAAGTTCAATGGGATCCAAGTGATCGGCTGACAGACTTGAACGCCCATTCAAGTATAAATAATTGTTATTTTTCATAAGGATAGAAAATTCGCTCACGATTTCGAGATGGACATGCCTGGTAAAAAAACCAATCACTTACGAAAAAGTAAGCAAATGCTTACACGCGCAATTGCGCAAACGCGTGATTGAGAACCTTTGACTGATCGGCAGGCATAAAAAAGCCCCGACAACGCCGAGGCTGTTTTCATTCAGCCGACTCAGTCGTCGCTGACAGTGATGGTCGGCATCGCCGGTGCTGCCGCTTCCTGCAGGACGATCCGCGCGCCCACGTGACGGGCCAGTTCCTGGTACACCATAGCGATCGGTCCATCGGGCTCTGCGGCCACGGTCGGCTTGCCGCCGTCGGCCTGCTCACGAATTTCCATCGCCAGCGGCAGCGACGCCAGCAACTCAACCCCGTACTGGGTCGCCAACTTCTCGCCGCCGCCTTCGCCGAACAAATGCTCGGCGTGGCCGCAGTTGGAGCAGATGTGTACCGCCATGTTTTCAACGACGCCCAGCACCGGGATGTTGACCTTGCGGAACATCTCCACGCCTTTCCTGGCATCCAGCAACGCCAGGTCCTGAGGCGTGGTCACGATCACCGAACCGGCCACCGGCACCTTTTGCGCCAGTGTCAGTTGGATATCGCCAGTGCCTGGCGGCATGTCGATCACCAGGTAATCGAGGTCGCCCCAGGCGGTCTGGGTGACCAGTTGCAGCAAGGCGCCGGAGACCATCGGCCCGCGCCAGACCATCGGTGTGTTGTCGTCGGTGAGGAAGGCCATGGACATCACCTCCACGCCCAGCGACTCGATCGGCACGAACCACTTCTGGTCCTTGACCTTGGGCCGCGTGCCTTCGGCAATGCCGAACATCACGCCCTGGCTTGGGCCGTAGATATCCGCGTCGAGGATGCCCACGCGAGCACCTTCACGGGCCAGCGCCAGGGCCAGGTTGGCGGCGGTGGTGGATTTACCCACGCCGCCCTTGCCGGAGGCCACGGCGATAACATTCTTGACGTTGGCCAGGCCCGGAATCTGCGCCTGGGCCTTGTGCGCGGCGATCACGCACTGGATGTCGACCTTGGCCGAACGCACGCCCTCCAGGCCTTCGATGGCCATTTGCAGCATCTGCGCCCAGCCACTCTTGAACAAACCGGCGGCATAGCCCAGTTCCAACTGGACCGACACCTGGTCGCCCTGGACTTCAATGGCACGTACACAGCCGGCGCTGACCGGGTCCTGGTTCAAATAGGGGTCGGTGTACTGGCGAAGAACGGCTTCCACCGCTGCGCGATTGACGGCGCTCATGGGCTACTCCCGAAAAAAGACTGACTGAAACAGGCGGCTATCCTAACCGTTCCGGCCGCCCAGCGGCATGCTTTCGAGACCTGGGAAGATTCAGAAACAGCACCACGGGGTGAAATATATTTCCCGGCGCTTTATAGTGGCCGACCTCCGTTTCATCAAGTAGCCGAGCCCCATGTCCGAGCCACGCAAGATCCTCGTCACCAGCGCCCTGCCCTATGCCAATGGTTCCATCCATCTTGGCCATATGCTTGAGTACATCCAGACCGATATGTGGGTGCGCTTCCAGAAGCATCGCGGCAACCAATGCATTTATGTCTGCGCGGACGACGCCCACGGTTCGGCCATCATGTTGCGCGCCGAGAAGGAAGGCATCACCCCGGAACAACTGATCGCCAATGTGCAGGCTGAACACAGCGCCGACTTTGCCGAGTTCCTGGTGGACTTCGACAACTTCCACTCGACCCACTCCGAAGAAAACCGCGAGCTGTCGAGCCAGATCTACCTGCGCTTGAAGGAAGCCGGGCACATCGACCAGCGTTCGGTGACCCAGTATTTCGACCCGGAAAAGAAAATGTTCCTGGCCGACCGCTTCATCAAGGGCACCTGCCCTAAATGCGGCACCGAAGACCAGTACGGCGACAACTGCGAAAAATGTGGTGCAACCTACGCACCGACTGACTTGAAGAACCCGAAGTCGGCAATCTCCGGCGCCACCCCGGTGCTCAAGGATTCCCAGCACTTCTTCTTCAAGCTCCCGGATTTCCAGCAGATGCTGCAAACCTGGACCCGCAGCGGCACCTTGCAGGACGCCGTGGCCAACAAACTCTCCGAATGGCTCGACAGCGGCCTGCAGCAGTGGGACATCTCCCGCGATGCGCCGTACTTCGGCTTCGAGATCCCGGGCGAGCCGGGCAAGTACTTCTATGTGTGGCTGGACGCGCCGATTGGCTACATGGCCAGCTTCAAAAACCTCTGCGACCGCACGCCTGAGCTGGACTTCGACGCGTTCTGGGCCAAGGACTCCACCGCCGAGCTGTACCACTTCATCGGCAAGGACATCGTTAACTTCCACGCGCTTTTCTGGCCGGCCATGCTCGAAGGTTCGGGCTACCGCAAGCCAACCGGCATCGCCGTGCACGGTTACCTGACGGTCAATGGCCAGAAAATGTCCAAGTCCCGTGGCACCTTTATCAAGGCGCGCACTTACCTGGACCACCTGTCGCCGGAATACCTGCGCTACTACTACGCCGCCAAGCTGGGCCGTGGTGTCGACGACCTGGACCTGAACCTGGAAGACTTCGTACAGAAGGTCAACTCGGACCTGGTCGGCAAAGTGGTCAACATCGCCAGCCGTTGCGCCGGGTTTATCCACAAGGGCAATGCCGGTTTGCTGGTGGCTGAAAACGCCGCTCCGGAACTGACCGAGGCCTTCCTGGCCGCCGCGCCAAGCATTGCCGACGCCTATGAAGCCCGTGACTTTGCCCGCGCCATGCGTGAGATCATGGGCCTAGCCGACCGCGCTAACGCCTGGATCGCCGACAAGGCGCCATGGTCGCTGAACAAGCAGGAAGGCAAGCAGGCGGAAGTTCAGGCCATCTGCGCCACGGGCGTCAACCTGTTCCGTCAGTTGGTGATTTTCCTCAAGCCGGTGCTGCCATTGCTGGCCGCTGATGCCGAGGCGTTCCTCAACGTCGCGCCGCTGACCTGGAACGACCACGCCACCCTGCTCAGCAACCATCAGTTGAACGAGTTCAAGCCGTTGATGACGCGTATTGACCCGGTAAAAGTCCAGGCCATGACCGACGCTTCGAAAGAAGACCTGGTCGCCAGCCAGACCGACACCGGTTCGGCTGCGCCCGCCGGTAACGGTGAGCTGGCCAAGGATCCGATCTCGGCAGAAATCGACTTCGACGCCTTTGCCGCCGTCGACCTGCGCGTTGCGCTGATCGTCAAGGCCGAGGCCGTAGAAGGTGCCGACAAGCTGCTGCGCCTGACCCTGGACCTGGGTGGCGAACAACGTAACGTGTTCTCCGGCATCAAGAGCGCCTACCCGGACCCGTCCAAGCTCGATGGTCGCCTGACCATGATGATCGCCAACCTCAAGCCACGCAAAATGAAGTTCGGTATCTCCGAAGGTATGGTGATGGCGGCTGGCCCTGGCGGCGAAGAGATCTACCTGTTGAGCCCTGACAGCGGTGCCAAGCCGGGTCAGCGTATCAAGTAAGCCTGCAAAACAGCCCTGTCGTTTCGGCGGCGGGGCTTTTCAGCTAGTCCCCTTTTCCAGCTTGCCGGATAATCAGCCTCTGTTTGTCTAACCGGCATGCCAATGATCCCCCCATGACTCTGATTCAACGTATCGACGCGCTGCTGCCGCAGACCCAATGCGGCAAATGCGGGCACCCAGGTTGCAAGCCTTACGCCGAGGGCATCGCCCAGGGCGAGGCGATCAACAAGTGCCCGCCCGGTGGGCAGGAAACCATTGCTGGCCTGGCCCACCTGTTGCGCGTGCCGGTGTTGGAACTGGACACCACGCGCGGCGAAGCCCCGGCCCAGGTCGCCTACATTCGCGAAGCCGAGTGCATTGGCTGCACCAAGTGCATCCAGGCGTGCCCGGTGGATGCGATAGTCGGCGCCGCCAAGTTGATGCACACCGTGATCATGGATGAGTGCACCGGCTGCGACCTGTGTGTTGCGCCATGCCCTGTGGACTGCATCGAAATGCGCCCAGCGACCACGGTGCTGGCGATTGTCGGCGGCCTGGCGACCAATGATCTGCAACACCAGGAGCGGACCCTCAAGCGCGACCGCGCGCGGCGGCGCTTTGAGCAACGCAATGCGCGGCTGCAACGCGAGGAAGCGCATAAGCTCGCCGAGCGCCTGGCGCGGGCTAAACGTTCGGCACCGCCGGCTGCCCCCGTAGCCGCCGATGACACTCAAGCGGCCCGGGATACAGCGGTCAAGAAAGCCAAGATCGCCGTTGCCATGAGCCGTGCCCAACTGCATAAATCCCTCAAGGCATTTGGACATCCACCGACCTTTGAGCAGCAGTCGCAGTTGATCGTGCTGCAGCAGCAGTTCGAAGCGGCGGAGCAGGCGCTGGCCGCCCTGGAAGTACAGAGCACGCCGATGCCTGCGACAGCGCCCAGTAACGGCGCCGACCTCAAGCGCGCTAAAATCCAGCTGGCCATGCGCCGCGCTGAATTGAAGAAAGCCCAGGATCTAAACGCCGCCCCACAGCAACTGGCCGAGGCGCAAAGCAACCTCGATGAAGCGCAACGCCAAATGGATGCGCATAACAGCGCATAAACCGGCGATAAACCCTGCCCTGTGTATTGCTACAATCGCGCTGATCGCCTGCAAGGAAACAACTGCCCCATGAACGCCGCAAAACGCCTGGAAATTTTCCGCAGGTTTCATGAAGACAATCCGGAACCCAAGACCGAGCTGGCCTACTCGTCGCCGTTCGAGTTGCTGATTGCGGTGATCCTGTCGGCACAATCCACCGACGTTGGCGTCAATAAGGCTACGGCCAAGCTGTACCCGGTGGCCAATACGCCAGCCGCCATTTATGCCCTGGGGGTGGAGGGTTTGTCGGAGTACATCAAGACGATCGGCCTGTACAACAGCAAGGCCAAGAACGTCATTGAGACCTGCCGCCTGTTGGTTGAGCTGCACGGCAGTGAAGTGCCGCAAACCCGCGAAGCCCTGGAAGCCCTTCCCGGCGTGGGCCGCAAAACCGCTAACGTGGTGCTCAATACCGCGTTCCGGCAACTGACCATGGCAGTGGACACGCATATTTTTCGCGTCAGCAACCGAACCGGCATCGCGCGCGGCAAGAATGTGGTCGAGGTAGAAAAGCAGTTGATGAAGTTTGTACCCAAGCCCTATTTGCTTGACTCCCACCACTGGCTGATCCTGCACGGGCGCTACGTATGCCAGGCCCGCAAGCCTCGCTGCGGGAGTTGCCGTATCGAAGACCTGTGCGAATACAAGGACAAAACCTCCGACGATTGAGGGTTCATTGGTTTTCTCGATCAGTCGATTGAAAAAATCTTTTTTACCCGTTCGTGGATTATCGTTATAAGGAGCGCCAACGGCAGTCTTAGCCCGGAGTTAACCTTATGAGCACTGACAAAGAACAACTGGATGTAGAAGACGATCTCGTTGAAGTGACGGATGACGAAGGGGAAGCCCCTGTGGCAGAGGTGGCCAAGACCAATTTGAGCAAACGCCGCACTATCGACAACCTGCTGGAAGAGCGACGCTTGCAAAAACAACTGGCCGATTACGACTTCGACTTCTGATCGATGCGCTGACGGCCGGAAGCCTCCCTGACGGAGGCTTTTTTTTGCCGGTTTTTCAGGTTCTGGTGTGCAACCGCACCCGCGTCTAAACGAGGCCGTTGCGCTGGGCCAGCTCGATCAAGTCCACAAGGGAACGTGCATTGAGCTTGAGCAACAGGCGGGTCTTGTAGGTGCTGACGGTTTTGTTGCTCAGGAACATGCCGTCGGCGATTTCCTTGTTGGTTTTGCCTCGGGCCAGTTGCTGCAGCACCATCATCTCGCGACCCGACAAGCGTTCAACCATGTCCGCCTCGCTGGCATTGCCCATGGTCGAGCGTACCGAGTTGAGCGCCTGGTTGGGAAAATAGCTGTAGCCGGAGAGCACCGCCTTGATGGCGCTCAACAACTCCGTCAGGTCCTGCTGCTTGCACACGTAGCCCGCCGCCCCCGCCTGCATGCAGCGCATGGAAAAATGGCCAGGCGCCTGAGACGTCAGCACCAGCACCTTGACGGGCGCAGCCTGCTTGGTAGACGCCAGGCGACAGATAACTTCCAAGCCATCGAGTTTGGGTATTCCGATATCCAGAATGACAATGTCCGGCATATGTTCCCGTGCAAGTTGCAACGCATCGACGCCGTTATCAGTCTCGGCAACGACTTCATAACCATGACGTTCCATTAGCATGCGCACAGCAAGACGAATGACGGGATGATCATCCACGATCAGCACTTTATTCATGAGAAAGTCCAATTTCGCTGTTCGAATTATTTAGAGCAAGCACAATAGCCTAGTCGTTTCCTAGTTGGCATAGCGCTCCCCCCCAAGCAACAGCAAGCAGAGACCCAACCCACAACGATATAGGAATTAACCTACAAAAAAACACAAACTCTGGCGCATACGGTTTTATGGAACCCTTCAGAACTTTCCGGGGCCATACATATTTTGAGTGAAATATGCACCGCAAAATGGGCATGAGGTAAATGTACCGCACATGACTTTCAGGAAATACCCCTTGCTTGTCGCCGCAAGGCCAGCGAACAGCTGAAAAAAAATCAACTGTTTTAGTTCCATTCAACATACCTGTTTACATCCCTATTTCCTACAGAAGTTTCAGCGCCCTACATACTCGCTGTACTTAGGTAGTGAATTTTCCGTAAGACATAGTTCCTGTGCAGGTGTAAAAAATTCATTCAGTCGTACAGAAATAAACACGCCATCGCTGAAACGGCCGCGTTCAACTTCGATATTCAACAAAACTTAAACGACAGCGCATCGCTTAAACATCAGGCTGTATTTAAGGCACCTGCCTTTATATGCAGACAAAAAAATGGCCCCTTGAACAAGGGGCCATTTTTTTACAACGAGGGCAGCACTCAGAACAGCTTGCGACCCTTGTTGGCGGCGATGCGCATACGCAGCGCGTTCAGCTTGATGAAGCCTGCCGCGTCTGCCTGGTTGTAGGCGCCGCCGTCTTCTTCGAAGGTGGCGATGTTGGCGTCGAACAGCGACTCATCGGACTTGCGGCCAGTAACGATCACGTTGCCCTTGTACAGCTTCAGGCGCACAACGCCGTTCACGTGAACCTGGGAGGCGTCGATCATCTGTTGCAGCATCAGACGCTCCGGGCTCCACCAGTAACCGGTGTAGATCAGGCTGGCGTACTTGGGCATCAGCTCGTCTTTGAGGTGAGCCACTTCACGATCCAGGGTGATCGACTCAATGGCGCGGTGGGCGCGCAGCATGATGGTGCCACCCGGGGTTTCGTAGCAGCCACGGGACTTCATGCCCACGTAGCGGTTCTCGACGATGTCGAGACGGCCGATACCGTGCTCGCCACCGATACGGTTCAGGGTCGCCAGCACGGTGGCCGGGGTCATTTCGACGCCGTCCAGTGCAACGATGTCGCCGTTACGGTAGGTCAGTTCCAGGTACTGGGCCTTGTCTGGAGCGTTCTCCGGGGAGACGGTCCATTTCCACATGTCTTCTTCGTGCTCGGTCCAGGTGTCTTCCAGCACGCCACCTTCATAGGAGATGTGCAGCAAGTTGGCGTCCATCGAGTACGGGGACTTCTTCTTGCCGTGACGCTCGATCGGGATTGCGTGCTTTTCAGCGTAATCCATCAGCTTTTCACGGGACAGCAGGTCCCATTCACGCCAAGGAGCAATCACTTTCACGCCTGGTTTGAGGGCGTAGGCACCCAGTTCGAAACGCACCTGGTCGTTGCCTTTGCCGGTAGCACCATGGGAAATGGCGTCGGCGCCGGTTTCGTTGGCGATTTCGATCAGGCGTTTGGCGATCAGCGGACGTGCGATGGAAGTACCCAGCAGGTACTCGCCTTCGTAGACGGTGTTGGCGCGAAACATCGGGAAGACGAAATCGCGGACGAATTCTTCGCGCAGGTCGTCAATGTAGATCTCTTTCACGCCCATGGCTTGCGCCTTGGCACGTGCAGGTTCGACCTCTTCGCCCTGACCCAGGTCAGCGGTGAAGGTCACCACTTCACAGTTATAAGTATCCTGCAGCCACTTGAGGATCACCGAAGTGTCCAGGCCGCCGGAATACGCGAGAACGACCTTGTTTACGTCGGCCATGCCATCACTCCACGGGGTTGTACGGAAAGCCGTCGATTCTACCGACCAAAACCGTGAATTTACAGAGGCGCGACAGCAAATGAAGATAAAGCGACAGATTATGTCGAGCGGGCGACCGATGGTCGCACCTTATGAGGTGTGTGCCGCGCTACTCGGGCCAGTGGCCTGTGGCGCCGGTTTCTCGGGGGCCGCTACGCGTTCGAGCTGAATGTTCACGCGACGATTGCGGGCGCGGTTGGCGGCATTGGTATTGGGCGCCAGTGGGTAACTTTCACCGTGAAAACGCAGGGTGATCTGCGATTCCTGGATGCCATTGGCCTTGAAGTAGTCCATCACTGCCAGGGCACGACGGCGCGAGACGTCACGGTTGGTCAGGCGGTTACCGCTGTTGTCTGAGTGGCCATTCAGTTCGACGTGGTTAACCGTCGGGTCGGCTTTCATGAACGCAAGAATCACGTCCAGCTTCTTCTTGGCTGCAGCGTCCAGCTCGATACCGCCGCCGGGGAAGCCGACCTCGGTCTGTTTGACCTGATCGTAATTCATCGGCAACAGCTTGGTGGTGCACAGTTGATAGTCGTTGAAGGCCTTGTTGAATTTCACCGGCAACAGGCGGATTTCCGAGTAGCCACCCTCACGCCCGTAATGCCGCACGGTGGGGCTGCGCCCTTCGAGCAAACCGGTGAACAAACGCCCGGCCTGGGCCTGGGAGCTGTTGAACAGCACGTCGCCACTGCCCACACGCACGGCGCCGAGGTTAATATCACCACGGCCCGGTTGCCAGGGTGCCGCCGCCGCCAACAAGGTCGCCGAGCCCGCACCGAGCGCGCCGCTGTAGGCTTTAAGGCGAAATGTCGCCTGCTCGCCGGCCCGGCGCACGAACTCACCCGAGCCGAAATCGGTGATCGGCTGGGTCAGGCGGCACTCGAATTGGTCGCCTTCCACCTTCCACTCAATGTTCTCCAGACGTGTCTGGAATGTGAGTGCCATCGCGGGCAGGCTGGCGAACACACTGAGCAGGGCTAGATAATGCTGGCGCACGGGAGGCTCCACTGGTTTCTACAACACTTCAAAGCGTCATACGTCGTTAAGGCATACCCAGGGATATCGGACACGTGCGGCAAAACTTGATAGCGAGTGCCTGCAAGAGTCTTTTCCGGTAGCATTCCCACCAGATTGACCCGCCTGGAATCCCCAATGTCCGACCGCCTTACCCTGCTGCGTCCCGACGACTGGCATATTCATCTTCGCGATGGTGCTGCGTTACCCCAAACCGTGGCCGATGTAGCGCGCACGTTTGGCCGCGCGATTATCATGCCTAACCTGGTACCTCCGGTGCGTAATGCCGAGCAAGCCGATGCCTATCGCCAGCGTATCCTCGCTGCACGACCGGCCGGCAGCCGCTTCGAACCGTTGATGGTGCTCTACCTCACCGACCGCACCCAGCCTGCCGAGATTCGCGAGGCCAAGGCCAGCGGTTTTGTGTACGCCGCCAAGCTGTACCCGGCGGGCGCGACCACCAACTCCGACTCCGGCGTGACCAGTATCGACAAGATCCTGCCCGCGATCGAAGCCATGGCTGAAGTCGGCATGCCGCTGCTGATCCACGGTGAAGTCACCCGTGGCGATGTGGACGTGTTTGATCGTGAAAAGATCTTCATCGACGAGCATATGCGCCGTGTGGTCGAGCTGTTCCCGACCCTCAAGGTCGTGTTCGAGCACATCACCACCGCCGACGCCGTGCAGTTCGTCAACGAGGCTTCGGCCAACGTCGGCGCGACCATCACCGCGCATCACCTGCTCTACAACCGCAACCACATGCTGGTGGGCGGGATTCGTCCGCACTTCTATTGCCTGCCGATCCTCAAGCGCAACACCCACCAGGTGGCCTTGCTGGACGCCGCCACCAGCGGCAGCCCGAAGTTCTTCCTTGGCACCGACTCGGCGCCCCACGCCCAGCATGCCAAAGAAGCCGCATGCGGCTGTGCCGGTTGCTATACCGCGTATGCCGCCATCGAGCTGTATGCCGAGGCGTTCGAACAACGCAACGCCCTGGACAAGCTCGAAGCCTTCGCCAGCCTCAACGGCCCGCGCTTCTACGGCCTGCCGGCGAATACCGATCGCATTACCCTGGTTCGTGAAGACTGGACCGCCCCTGCCAGCCTGCCGTTTGGCGAGCTGACTGTTATCCCGCTGCGCGCCGGTGAAACACTGCGCTGGCGCCTGCTGGAGGAAAGCAAGTGAGTGAAGACCATTACGACGACGAACACGAGCACAGTGGTGGCGGTTCCCGCCACCCGATGGCCGAGCGGTTTCGCGGCTATCTGCCGGTTGTCATCGACGTAGAAACCGGTGGCTTCAACTGCGCCACCGACGCGTTGCTGGAAATCGCCGCGACCACCATCGGCATGGATGAGCAGGGTTTTGTGTTCCCGGAACACACGCACTTCTTCCGTGTGGAGCCGTTTGAAGGCGCGAATATCGAAGCTGCGGCCCTGGAGTTCACCGGGATCAAGCTCGATCACCCACTGCGCATGGCCGTGAGTGAAGAAGCGGCGCTGACCGATATCTTCCGTGGTGTGCGCAAAGCGTTGAAGGCCAATGGCTGCAAACGCGCGATTCTGGTTGGCCACAACAGCAGCTTCGATCTGGGCTTCCTGAATGCTGCCGTGGCGCGGTTGGACATGAAGCGCAACCCATTTCACCCGTTCTCCAGCTTCGACACCGCCACTCTCGCCGGTTTGGCCTATGGCCAGACGGTACTGGCGAAAGCCTGCCAGGCGGCCGGTATCGACTTTGACGGTCGTGAGGCCCACTCGGCTCGCTACGACACCGAGAAGACTGCCGATCTGTTCTGTGGCATCGTCAATCGCTGGAAGCAAATGGGCGGCTGGGAAGACTTCGGCGACTGAAGTTGAACCCCGCGCATAAAAAAACCGGCCTTCTCAGGCCGGTTTTTTTTGCTTCGAACCTGGCTTACAGCTTGCCGGCGTTCTCGGTCAGGTAAGCCGCAACGCCTTCTGGCGAAGCGTTCATGCCTTTGTCGCCTTTTTTCCAGTTGGCAGGGCAGACTTCGCCGTGCTCTTCGTGGAATTGCAGGGCGTCAACCAGACGGATCAGCTCTTCCATGTTGCGGCCCAGCGGCAGGTCGTTGATGATCTGCGAGCGCACAACGCCCTTGTCGTCGATCAGGAACGCGCCGCGGAACGCTACGCCGCCTTCGGACTCAACGTCGTAGGCCTTGGCGATGTCGTGCTTCATGTCGGCAGCCATGGTGTATTTGACTTTGCCGATGCCGCCATCATTGATGGCGGTGTTGCGCCAGGCGTTGTGGGTGAAATGGGAGTCGATGGAAACGGCTACCACTTCAACGTTGCGCGCCTTGAAATCGTCCATGCGGTGGTCCAGAGCGATCAGCTCCGACGGGCACACGAAGGTGAAGTCCAGCGGGTAGAAGAACACCAGGCCATATTTGCCTTTGATGGCTTCAGACAGTTTGAAGCTGTCTACGATTTCGCCATTGCCGAGGACGGCAGGTACGTCGAAATCCGGGGCTTGTTTGCCGACGAGTACGCTCATTGGGTATCTCCTGATGCAGGGGTGACGATTGAAGTAAAAGGACCGGCCCAAGTCTGGCGCAGTTAAGCGACAGCCCTGTGACGCAGTCACGCTTCGTGAAGACCGACCATCATACACTGAAAAAACCGTTCGTCAGCGCGCCGCGGGTACCTGGCAATCCCCTGCGAATCTACTTTGACAATCATTCTCGTTAACATTAAGATCCATCGCACTTAAGCCTTAAACCCGCGATGGTTCTCCCTTATGTATGTCTGCCTCTGCATTGGCGTCACCGACGGACAAATCCGCGAAGCAATCTACGAAGGTTGCTGCAGCTACAAGGAAGTACGTGAAACCACCGGCGTTGCCAGCCAGTGCGGCAAATGTGCTTGCCTCGCCAAGCAAGTGGTACGGGAAACCCTGACGCAGCTGCAAACAGCCCAGGCCGCGCTCCCCTACTCAGCAGAATTTACACACGCTTAAATAGGCGTGTTTTGAAGAACCGGACATAGTGTCCGGTTTTTTTATGCCCGTAATTCAATTAGTTAGCGCCAAGACGCGGAACACAAACATTCTTATTCCGATTAATTTTCATTTATTATTCAATAACTTAGGTTTGACACCAGGTATTTCGCCGCTCAAACTCCGCCTTATACACAGCTATTACAGGGCAGGACCCCAGTCATGAAAGGCGACATCTCAGTCATCCAGCAACTCAACAAAATCCTTGCCAATGAACTGGTCGCGATCAATCAGTACTTTCTGCATGCGCGCATGTATGACGATTGGGGCCTGGAAAAGCTCGGCAAGCGTGAATACAAAGAATCGATCAAGGCCATGAAGGACGCCGACGCGCTGATCAAGCGCATCCTGTTCCTGGAAGGCCTGCCGAACGTACAGGATCTGGGCAAGCTGAACATCGGCGAGCACACCCAGGAAATGATCAGCAGCGACCTGAAGTTCGAGCAAAAGAGCCACAGCGACCTCAAGGCCGCCATCGCTCATTGCGAAACCAAAGGTGACTTCGGCAGCCGTGAACTGCTGGAAGATATCCTGGAAGATCAGGAAGAGCACATCGACTGGCTGGAAACCCAGTTGGGTCTGATCGTTAAAGTCAGCCTGGAAAACTACCTGCAATCGCAGATGGGTGAATAAACCCTTTCAGCTTGCAGATAAAAGCTACAAAAAAGCCCCGCTCTCTTTCGAGAAGCGGGGCTTTTTATTGCATTCGGATCAAGCGTCAGTCTTGGCTGCCGCATTTACCGCTGCTTCTTTGATCAACGCTTGCAACGAACCATCAGCTGCCATTTCAGTGATGATATCGCTACCGCCGACCAGTTCACCGGCTACCCACAATTGCGGGAAAGTTGGCCAGTTGGCGTACTTCGGCAGGTTGGCACGGATTTCCGGGTTTTGCAGGATATCCACGTAAGCGAATTTCTCGCCGCACGCCATGATGGCCTGGGAAGCCTTCGCGGAGAAACCGCACTGAGGAGCGTTCGGGGCGCCCTTCATGTAAAGCAGAATGGTGTTATTGGCAATCTGCTCTTTGATCGTTTCGATGATATCCATGGAACACCTCGGCTGGAACTTTGCGACTCACAGGTCGGCACGGTGGCGCATTGTAACGCAAAATTCCAGCGCAGTGCTCGGGCCTTATGCGGCGGCCACCTGCACCGGCACGCCATTAAGCGCGGCGTTTCCAGATAATTCGTCCAATTGCCGCTCGTCGGTCAGGTCATTGGCGCTGGCCCCAGGCTGCCCACTGGCGATGCTCATGCGCACGCCTGGGCGACCGTGGCCCCAACCATGGGGCAGACTGACGACGCCGGGCATCATGTCCAGGCTGGCCACCACTTCCACTTCAATCTCGCCAATGCGTGAACTGACGCGCACCCACTGCCCATCGCTCAGTTGCCGGCTGGCAAGGTCGTCGGGATGCATATGCAGTTGATGGCGCGGCTTGCCCTTCACCAGGCGGTGATAGTTATGCATCCAGGAATTGTTGCTGCGTACATGCCGACGGCCGATCAGTAACAGCTCATTGACCACTGGCACCGGCTGGGCCGCAAAGCGCGCCAGGTCCGCCAGGATCACCGCAGGCGCCGCTTGCACGTGGCCGTCGGCGGTTTTCAAGCGGGCGGCCAGGTTGGGCTTGAGCGGCCCCAGGTCCACGCCATGGGGATGCTCGGCGAGCATGGCCACCGACAGTTTGTGCTCGGAAGCATCGCCATAAACCCCGGCGCGCAAGCCAAAGTCGATCATCTGCGCCGGTGCCATGGTTGGCTTGAGCGCAACACCGGTATGCGCACCGAAGGCCTTGGCCAAACCGACAAAGATCTCCCAGTCATGCAACGCACCGGCAGGCTTGGGCAGGATCGCGCGATTGAAGCGGGTGACGTTACGCACCGCAAACATGTTGAACGTGGTGTCGTAGTGATCGTTTTCCAGCGCCGAAGTGGACGGCAAGATCAGGTCGGCATAACGCGTGGTTTCGTTGATATACAGGTCGACGCTGACCATGAATTCCAGGCCGTCCAGAGCCTTCTCCAGTTGGCGACCGTTAGGCGTGGACAGCACCGGGTTTCCGGCCACCGTCACCAGGGCGCGGATCTGCCCTTCGCCTTCGGTGAGCATTTCTTCGGCCAGGGCCGATACGGGTAACTCGCCACCGTACTCCGGCCGCCCGGACACCCGGCTCTGCCAGCGATTGAAGTGCCCACCGCCAGTGGAGGCCACCAGGTCCACTGCCGGCGTGGTGCACAGGGCGCCGCCGACACGGTCGAGGTTGCCCGTGACCAGGTTGATCAATTGCACCAGCCAATGGCACAGCGTGCCGAAGGCCTGGGTCGATACGCCCATGCGCCCGTAGCACACGGCCGTGTCCGCCGCCGCGAAGTCCCGCGCCAACTGGCGGATCTGCTCGGCAGGCACCGCACACTGGCGGCTCATGGCTTCAGCGGTAAACCCGGCAATCGCCTGGCGCACATCCTCCAGGCCTGCAATCGGCAAATGGCTGTCGCGGGGCAGGTTTTCGCTGAACAAGGTATTGAGCAGCCCGAACAGCAACGCGGCGTCGCCACCGGGCCGCACGAACACATGCTGATCGGCAATCGCCGCCGTCTCGCTGCGCCGTGGGTCAACCACCACCACTTTGCCGCCACGCGCCTGGATGGCCTTGAGGCGTTTCTCCACGTCGGGCACGGTCATGATGCTGCCATTGGACGCCAGCGGGTTGCCGCCCAGGATCAGCATGAAGTCGGTGTGATCGATATCCGGAATCGGCAGCAACAAGCCATGGCCGTACATCAGGTGGCTGGTGAGGTGATGGGGCAACTGGTCCACCGATGTGGCGGAAAACCGATTGCGCGTCTTCAAAAGGCCAAGGAAGTAGTTGCTGTGGGTCATCAACCCATAGTTATGCACGCTGGGGTTGCCCTGATACACCGCCACCGCGTTCTGTCCGTGTCGAGCCTGGATGCCGGCGAGGCGTTCGGCTACCAGCGCAAAGGCTTCATCCCAGGGGATCGGCTGCCAGTCGCTGCCCACTCGCAGCATGGGCTGGTGCAGGCGGTCGGGGTCGTTCTGAATATCCTGCAGCGCCACGGCTTTTGGGCAAATGTGTCCGCGACTGAAAGTATCCAGCGGGTCGCCCTTGATGGAGGTGATCGCCAGGCTGCCGTCGTCCGCCTGAGTGGTTTCCAGGGTCAGACCACAGATGGCTTCACACAGATGGCAGGCACGGTGGTGGAGAGTCTTGGTCATGGCCAGTCTCTTTATTGGGCTTTGGCCCAACTATGGCCCGCCACTGGGATGCGCACCAGCAACGTTCGCCGCGTGAATCAAAGGGCATAGGCCAGACCGTGAGCAAATGTTTCAAAACTTGCTACAGCACCACTGAAACCGACGCAGCCTGGCCCGAGCCCGCCCCCACACATTGCAAAAGGTCTCGGCGCCAGTGTACAAATGGGTCGCTGCTGTCAGGAATCAGTCTTCAAAAGCGCTGCGGCGCCCCTCTTGAACACCCTTAATAACCGTAGCCCTATTGGTAAGACGCGACATTTAATTATAAGATCGCGCCTTCCCCTATTTCGTCGCCCCGTGCGGCTTTCGCCGCAGGTCTCGCCCGTTGTCACAATAAACAAGGCTTTGAGTATCTGCGGTCTGTTGCAAAAAGGTAGTTAATGATGAGCGCAAGGCACTTTCTCTCCCTGATGGATTGCACGCCCGAAGAGCTGGTCAGCGTGATCCGTCGAGGCATTGAGCTTAAAGACCTGCGTAACCGCGGCGTACTGTTCGAGCCTTTGAAAAACCGTGTGCTCGGGATGATTTTCGAGAAGTCGTCGACCCGCACCCGCGTGTCGTTCGAAGCCGGCATGATCCAGCTGGGTGGCCAAGCCATCTTCCTGTCCTCGCGCGACACCCAACTGGGCCGTGGCGAGCCGATCGCCGACGCTGCCCGCGTGATGTCACGCATGCTCGATGCGGTGATGATCCGTACGTTTGCCCACAGCACCGTGACCGAATTTTCCGCCAACTCGCGTGTACCGGTGATCAACGGCCTGTCCGATGACCTGCACCCGTGCCAGTTGTTGGCCGACATGCAAACCTTCCTTGAGCACCGCGGTTCGATTCAGGGCAAGACCGTGGCCTGGATCGGCGACGGCAACAACATGTGCAACAGCTATATAGAAGCGGCGATCCAGTTCGACTTCCAACTGCGCGTTGCCTGCCCCGAAGGCTACGAGCCGGATGCACGCTTCCTGGCCCAGGCCGGTGATCGCGTGACCGTAGTGCGCGACCCGCGTGACGCAGTCATCGGCGCGCACCTGGTGAGCACCGACGTCTGGACCTCCATGGGCCAGGAAGAAGAAACCGCCAAGCGCCTGGCACTGTTCGCGCCGTTCCAGGTGACCCGCGCCCTGCTCGACCTGGCCGCGCCGGACGTGCTGTTCATGCACTGCCTGCCCGCGCACCGTGGCGAAGAAATCAGCCTGGACCTGCTCGACGATGAGCGCTCGGTGGCGTGGGACCAGGCCGAGAACCGTCTGCACGCGCAAAAGGCGCTGCTCGAATTCCTCGTCCCGCCGTCGTACCACCACGCATGAGCCAGCCATTACTGCTGAACCTGCGCAATCTGGCATGCGGCTATCAAGATCAACGGGTGGTGCAGAATCTCAACCTGCACCTCAACGCCGGCGACATTGGTTGCCTGCTGGGCTCCTCGGGTTGCGGCAAAACCACAACCTTGCGGGCGATTGCCGGGTTTGAACCGGTGCACGAGGGCGAAATCAGCCTGGCCGGCGAAGTGATCTCCAGCGCCGGGTTCACCCTGGCGCCGGAGAAACGTCGTATCGGCATGGTGTTCCAGGACTACGCACTGTTTCCGCATTTAAGCGTGGCCGACAACATTGCCTTCGGCATTCGCAAGCACGCGCAAAAAGACCGCGTGGTCGCCGAATTGCTGGAACTGGTCAACCTGAAAAACCTCGGCAAGCGCTTCCCCCACGAGCTTTCCGGCGGCCAGCAACAACGTGTCGCCCTCGCCCGCGCGCTGGCGCCGGAGCCGCAACTGTTGCTGCTCGACGAACCTTTCTCCAACCTCGATGGCGAACTGCGGCGCAAGCTCAGCCATGAGGTGCGCGACATTCTCAAGGCACGCGGCACCAGTGCGATTCTGGTCACCCATGATCAGGAAGAAGCTTTCGCCGTGAGTGATCAGGTGGGGGTGTTCAAAGAAGGCCGTCTTGAGCAGTGGGACACGCCCTATAACCTCTATCACGAACCGCAGACGCCTTACGTCGCCAGCTTTATCGGCCAGGGTTACTTCATTCGCGGGCAATTGAGCTCGCCGGAATCGGTCAGCACCGAACTGGGTGACTTGCGCGGCAATCGTGCCTACACCTGGCCAACCGGTGGCGCGGTGGATGTGTTACTGCGCCCGGATGACATTGTTTATGCGCCAGATAGCGCGTTGAAAGCGCGGATTGTCGGCAAGACTTTCCTCGGCGCTTCGACCTTGTACCGCTTGCAACTGCCGACCGGCGCACAGCTGGAGTCGATTTTCCCCAGCCATGCGGACCATCAGGTCGGTGCGCAGGTGGGGATTCGGGTGGCAGCGGAGCATCTGGTGTTGTTCCAAGCGTCCGGCAGTACGGCGGCGCAGATTCCTCAGGTCGAATCCGGCGTTCGCCGCTACAGCCCGGCGCACTAAGCAACTGACGAAATCGGGTAAAAAATGTGGGAGCGGGCTTGCTCGCGAATGCGGTGTGTCAGTTGACAGATTCATTACTGAACCACCGCATTCGCGAGCAAGCCCGCTCCCACATTGGATCTCATAATCTTCAAAACGTGAGTTTCAGCCCCGCCCAATCGGCGCAAATTTGGCCTGGGTATGCTCGGCCAGCACCGCTGCAGCCAGTTCCACTTCCAATCCCCTTCTGCCGGCACTCACATGAATCGTCGCAAACTGTTGCGCGGTCTCATCGATAAATGTGCGCAAACGCTTCTTCTGCCCCAACGGGCTGATGCCGCCCAACAGGTAACCGGTAGAGCGTTGCGCTGCCGCCGGGTCGGCCATCTCGGCTTTTTTAACCCCGGCCGCATGGGCCAGCGCCTTAAGGTCCAGACTTCCGACGACCGGCACCACCGCCACCAGCAATTCGCCTTTCTCACTGCTGGCCAACAAGGTCTTGAACACCTGCGCCGGGTCGAGCCCCAATTTTTCCGCGGCCTCCAGGCCATAGGACGCTGCCTTGGGATCATGCTCGTAACTGTGAACGCGATGTTCGGCGCGAACTTTTTTCAACAGGTCCAGTGCGGGGGTCATGACTACTCCTGGCGCGGCAAAAAGATCGCCAATTCTAGGCCAAGCCCGCGCAAAACGCTCTAGTGTGCCCCTCCCGCCATGCGCACTTGCAGCCCTACCCGTGATCATTCACCAGACCAATAGTTCGAAAATGACCAATGGTTCACTTTCGACCTTTGACAGCGGTCATTCTTGTCTATATTTTTTCGTTTCCGAATACTGTAGGAATAGTACTCCAGTGTTCCAGCGGGAAGCTGCAGTCAGGATGGGGATCCTGGTTACGGTGAAAATCGCGCAACGGCCCGTTGAGGTTGTGCGCCAACAAGAACAACAATCGAGGTTTGCCATGACTACTGCTCTTCAACAGCCTTCACTTTCGAGCCAATGCATGGCCGAGTTCCTGGGGACTGCGCTTCTGATCTTCTTCGGTACAGGATGTGTCGCTGCGCTCAAGGTCGCGGGTGCCAGCTTCGGGCTGTGGGAAATCAGTATCATCTGGGGGATCGGCGTGAGCATGGCGATCTACCTCACAGCCGGTATTTCCGGGGCGCACCTCAACCCGGCGGTCAGCATCGCCCTGTGCATCTTTGCCGATTTCGAAAAGCGCAAACTGCCCTTCTATATCCTCGCGCAAATCGCTGGCGCGTTCTGCTCGGCGGCATTGGTTTACACGCTGTACAGCAACCTCTTTTTCGATTACGAACAAACTCACCATATGGTGCGCGGTTCCCAGGCCAGCCTGGAGTTGGCGTCGGTGTTCTCCACCTACCCGCACGCCCTGCTGAGCACGGCCCAGGCATTCCTGGTGGAAATGGTCATCACCGCCATCCTGATGGGCGTGATCATGGCCCTGACCGACGATAACAACGGCCTGCCCCGCGGCCCGTTGGCCCCGCTGTTGATCGGCCTGCTGATTGCGGTTATCGGCAGCGCCATGGGCCCGCTGACCGGCTTTGCGATGAACCCGGCGCGGGATTTCGGCCCCAAGCTGATGACCTTTTTCGCCGGCTGGGGTGAAATGGCCTTTACTGGCGGCCGCGATATTCCTTACTTCCTGGTACCGATTTTCGCGCCGATTGTCGGCGCCTGCCTCGGCGCTGCGGCATATCGCGGGCTGATTGCCCGCCACCTGCCAAGCGCCGCACCTGCTATAGCTGAAGAAACACCTGACACGGCTGTCAACGGCAAGACTCGTATTTCCTGAAAGCGCCGGCCTGGTCCCCTGCCCTTCGCGGCCCAGGCTGATTTCTGACTTCCTTATTTCGTCCAAGGCAATTGACATGACCGACATTCAGAATAAGAACTACATCATTGCCCTTGATCAGGGCACCACCAGTTCGCGGGCGATCATTTTCGATCGTGACGCCAACGTGGTCTGCACCGCCCAGCGTGAATTCGCTCAGCATTACCCGCAAGCCGGCTGGGTCGAACATGACCCGATGGAAATCTTCGCCACCCAAAGCGCGGTGATGGTCGAGGCCCTGGCACAAGCCGGCCTGCACCATGACCAAGTCGCCGCCATCGGTATTACCAACCAGCGTGAAACCACCGTGGTCTGGGACAAGATCACCGGCCGCCCGATCTACAACGCGATCGTGTGGCAGTGCCGCCGCAGCACCGAGATCTGCCAGCAACTCAAGCGCGACGGCCACGAGCAATACATCAGCGACACTACCGGCCTGGTCACCGACCCGTACTTCTCCGGCACCAAGCTCAAGTGGATCCTCGACAACGTTGAAGGCAGCCGTGAGCGTGCGCGCAACGGCGAACTGCTGTTCGGCACCATCGACAGCTGGCTGATCTGGAAATTTACCGGCGGCAAGACCCACGTCACCGACTACACCAACGCCTCGCGCACCATGCTCTTCAACATCCACTCGTTGGAGTGGGATGCGAAGATGCTGGAGATTCTCGACGTGCCGCGCGAAATGCTGCCGGAAGTTAAATCCTCCTCGCAAATCTACGGCCGCACCAAAAGCGGCATCGCCATCGGCGGTATTGCCGGTGACCAGCAAGCGGCACTGTTCGGCCAGATGTGCGTAGAAGCCGGCCAGGCCAAGAACACTTACGGCACCGGTTGCTTCCTGCTGATGAACACAGGCGACAAAGCGGTGAAATCCAAGCACGGCATGCTCACCACCATCGCTTGCGGCCCGCGTGGCGAAGTGGCTTACGCCCTCGAAGGCGCGGTCTTCAACGGTGGTTCCACCGTGCAATGGCTGCGTGACGAGCTGAAAATCATCGCCGACGCCACCGACACCGAATACTTCGCCGGCAAGGTCAAGGACAGCAACGGCGTGTACCTGGTACCCGCCTTTACCGGCCTGGGCGCTCCGTACTGGGACCCGTATGCCCGTGGCGCGCTGTTCGGCCTGACCCGTGGCGTGCGTGTGGACCACATTATTCGTGCCGCCCTGGAATCGATTGCCTACCAGACCCGCGACGTGCTGGACGCCATGCAACAGGACTCTGGCGAACGCCTCAAAGCCCTGCGTGTGGACGGCGGCGCGGTGGCCAACAACTTCCTGATGCAGTTCCAGGCCGACATCCTCGGCACCCAGGTCGAGCGCCCGCAAATGCGCGAAACCACGGCACTCGGCGCCGCGTACCTGGCGGGTCTGGCCTGCGGTTTCTGGGGCAGCCTGGAAGAACTGCGTGGCAAGGCCGTGATCGAGCGCGAATTCGAACCACAGCTTGATGAAGCCGCCAAAGAGAAGCTCTACGCCGGCTGGCAAAAAGCAGTCAGCCGCACCCGCGACTGGGAACCGCACGAAGGCGCTGAATAAGCCAACCGCCGGACCCATATCGGGTTGTAACTGGCGGGGAGTCGATTGCTGCGGCATCATGGGCCACTTTTGTATGGCAGCCCAAAGGAAGCCCCATGAATCTGCCTCCCCGCCAACAACAAATCCTCGAACTGGTGCGCGAACGCGGCTACGTCAGTATCGAGGAGATGGCGCAGCTATTCGTTGTCACCCCGCAAACCATCCGCCGCGATATCAACCAGCTGGCGGACGCCAATCTGCTGCGCCGCTACCACGGCGGCGCGGCCTATGACTCCAGTGTCGAGAACACCGCGTACGCCATGCGTGCCGACCAGATGCGTGACGAAAAACAACGCATCGGCGAAGCCATTGCCGCGCAAATCCCTGATCACGCCTCGTTGTTTATCAATATCGGCACCACCACCGAATCCATCGCGCGTGCGCTGCTCAATCACAACCACCTGAAAATCATCACCAACAACCTCAACGTTGCGACCATGCTCAGTGCCAAGGACGACTTCGATGTGCTGTTGACCGGCGGCAATGTGCGCCGTGACGGCGGTGTGGTGGGCCAGGCGAGTGTCGACTTTATCAACCAGTTCAAGGTCGACTTTGCCTTGGTAGGCATCAGCGGCATTGATGAAGATGGCAGCTTGTTGGACTTCGATTACCAGGAAGTCAGGGTTTCCCAGGCGATCATCGCCAATGCGCGCCAAGTAATTCTGGCAGCGGACTCAAGCAAATTCGGGCGCAATGCCATGATTCGTTTGGGGCCGATCAGTCTGGTGGACTGTTTGGTGACTGATCAGCAGCCGGTACCGGCGTTGGTGCAGTTGTTGAATCAGCACAAGGTTCGGCTGGAAGTGGTTTAGCGCCTGTAGCACCGCCATCGCGGGCAAGCCCGCTCCCACAGTTGACCGCATTTTCATGTTGGAACCCGGTCAACTGTGGGAGCCGGGCTTGCCCGCGATAGCGATAGATCCGACACCCCATCTCTCGAGCCTGCCCTAGGCTCATGTTCACAATTCTTCCTTTTCCCGCCCTTCGATGAGTTTTTTCAATCGAAGTCGGGTGGCTGTGCGCGCGTTTATCAGCTACCATTTTCGCAAATGAACATTAATGTTCGAATTCCAAGACGAAAAAGATCGCGAGGCCAGCCGATGAACCCTTCCACCTTGCCTGCTCCACCGCTTGCCGAAGTCTATGACGTTGCCGTAATTGGCGGCGGGATCAATGGCGTCGGCATTGCAGCAGACGCAGCCGGGCGCGGTTTGTCGGTATTCCTTTGCGAAAAGGACGACTTGGCCAGCCACACCTCCTCGGCCAGCAGCAAGCTGATCCACGGTGGCCTGCGTTACCTCGAACATTACGAATTCCGCCTGGTGCGCGAGGCGCTGGCCGAACGTGAAGTGCTGCTGGCCAAGGCCCCGCACATCGTCAAGCAGATGCGCTTTGTCTTGCCGCACCGCCCGCACCTGCGCCCGGCGTGGATGATTCGCGCGGGCCTGTTCCTGTACGACCACTTGGGCAAGCGCGAAAAACTCGCCGGGTCCAAGAGCCTCAAGTTCGGCCCCGACAGCCCGCTGAAAAGTGAGATCACCAAAGGCTTCGAATATTCCGACTGCTGGGTTGATGACGCCCGCCTGGTGGTACTCAATGCCATGGCCGCCCGCGAAAAAGGCGCGCATATCCACACCCAGACCCGTTGCATCAGCGCACATCGCAGCAACGGCATGTGGGAAATGAACATGGAGCGCGCCGATGGCAGCCTGTTCTCGATCCGCGCCCGCGCCTTGGTGAATGCCGCCGGCCCGTGGGTCGCCAAGTTCATCAAGGAAGACCTGAAGCTGCACTCGCCTTACGGTATCCGCCTGATCCAGGGCAGCCACCTGATCGTGCCGAAACTCTACGAAGGTGCGCACGCGCACATTCTGCAGAACGAAGACCAGCGTATCGTCTTCACTATTCCGTACCTGAACCACCTGACCATCATCGGCACCACCGACCGTGAGTACACCGGTGACCCGGCGAAGGTCGCGATTACCGAAGGTGAAACCGACTACATGCTCAAAGTAGTCAACGCGCACTTCAAAAAGCAACTGAGCCGCGACGACATCGTGCACACCTACTCCGGCGTGCGCCCACTGTGTAACGACGAATCGGACAACCCCTCGGCCATTACCCGTGACTACACCCTGTCGCTGTCAGGCGGTAACGGCGAAGCGCCGATCCTTTCGGTGTTCGGTGGCAAGTTGACCACCTACCGCAAGCTGGCCGAGTCGGCGATGGCGCAACTGGCGCCGTTTTTCACGCAGATGCGCCCAAGCTGGACCGCCACGGCGAGCCTGCCGGGCGGCGAAGACATGACTACGCCAGAAGCCTTGGCCGAAGCGATTCGCGCCAAGTTTGACTGGGTACCAAGTGAGATCGCACGCCGTTGGTCCACCACGTACGGCAGCCGTACCTGGCGCTTGCTCGAAGGTGTGCAATCGTTGGCGGACTTGGGCGAACACCTGGGTGGCGGCCTGTACACCCGCGAAGTCGATTACCTGTGCGCCGAAGAATGGGTGACGCAACCCCAGGACGTGCTGTGGCGCCGGACCAAGCTGGGCTTGTTCACCACGCCGCAAGAGCAGGACAACGTGCAGCGCTATCTGTCCAAGGTTGAGCAAAATCGCGCGAAGATTGAAGCGGCCTGATCGCAGGCCGTAACGAGAAGCCCCTGTACCGCAAGGTCCAGGGGCTTTTTTTATGTCGCGAGTGCCTGGCGCTGATAACGCAGGCCCATGTCTCGAATCGCGCTGAAGGCCGAGCCCTGCAGCACCGGATAAGCCGCCTGCAGAAACCCCGGCGTCGCCGTCGCCAGCGCACGCTCAAGCCATACGCAGGCTTGGGCTTCATCGCCCTCTGCCAACAACTCCGCAGCATGGTTGTACTGCCCGCGAAAATCCCCGGCCTGCGCCGCGCGCTGATACCACGCTTTGGCCAGGCGCAGATCCTTGGGCACTACCACACCTTCATGGTGGAAACGCCCCAGCAGGTTCATCGACTTGGCGTGACCCTTATCCGCCGCCTGCGCAAACAGCGCATACGCCGCGCCCAGGTCACGCGCTACACCGCGCCCGCCGGTGAGCAATTGCGCGTAGTTGTACAACCCCCAATCCAGGCCCAGGCCGGCGGCCTGTCGGTAATGCTGCGCGGCATCCGCCAGATCGATGGCGCAGCCCCAGCCGTTCTCCAGGCAACGCCCGATCATGTTGATCGCCATGGGGTGACGCTGGCGTGCGGCGATACGAAACCAGCTCAGTGCCAGCGCCTCATCCTTCTGCACGCCACGGCCGTCGAGCAACAGCTGCGCCAACGTCGCCTGCGCGTCGGCATCGCCCAGTCGCGCGGTATGCATGACCCAACGTGCATAGGCGCGTGGGTTTTCACCGATATCCGCTGCGTCGCTTTGCATAGCTGCCCTACACCGCGATCCAGGACCGCAAAAGTTTCATGAATTATTTCGTTACAAACTATTACATTTGAGATCCTTTATCAATTACGATCGCCTCTCACTTTCACCCACACGAGAATAATCAATGGCTACCGGGATCAGTTCTGCCCCCCTTTCATCGCGGCATTTGCTCGCGTCGGCAGTGGGTTTGGCAGCGGCTGCGCAGGGAGGATTCAGTTATGCGGCGCAGACTGCAGCAGATGACGGCACGGGCGTAATCCAGCTCGGCGCGACCAGTATCGAAGGTCAGGCGCCGAGCCAGAGCACTTACAACCCCGCCGCGCCCTCATCCCCCAAGTACACCGAGTTGCTGCCCGATACGCCGCAGACCATCACGGTGGTGCCCAAGGAAGTCATTCATGACCAGAACCTGCTGACCCTGCGCGATGTGCTCAGCACCGTGCCCGGCATCACTTTTGGGGCCGGCGAAGGCGGCAGCGGTTATGGCGACAGCATCAACCTGCGCGGCTTCTCGGCCAGCGGCGACATCTACGTCGACGGCGTGCGCGACAGCGCGCAATACAGCCGCACCGACCCGTTCAACCTGGAACAGGTCGAAGTGGTCAGCGGCGCAAGCTCGGTGTATTCGGGTTCCGGTGCAGTCGGCGGCACCATCAACCTGGTGACCAAGCAGCCTGAGCTACGCGATAAAACCACGATCAGCGCCGGTATCGGCACCGATAGCTACAAGCGCCTCACCCTGGACACCAACCAGCAACTCAACGACACCACTGCCTTCCGGTTGAACCTGATGGCCCATGGTAACGACGTGCCGGGCCGCGATTATGAAGATTACTCGCGCTGGGGCATCGCGCCCTCTATTGCCTTCGGCCTGGGCACGCCGACGCGCGTCACCGTCAGTTATGAGCATCAGAAAGACGACAACACGCCGCAATACGGCATCCCTATCTACAACGGCAAACCGATGCCGGGCGTGGGCTGGAGCGACTACTACGGCTACCACAACATCAATGACCAGCAAATCACCTCGGACGCGTTCAGCTTGAAGCTCGAGCACGACTTCAACGACGCCGTCTCGGTGCGCAACTTCACCCGCGTCGAGCGCGTGCGCCAAGACCTGCGCGCCTCCGGCCCCGAAGGCGCCCAGGCTGGCTGCCTGGCCACCGGCACCCAGATCACCGGCGCCCCGTGCACGGGCGCGCTCAAACCCGGCTACTTCCAGCCAAGCGGCGGCTCGCTGGGTAACGAGCGCAACACCCAGAACAAAATGTTCACCAACCAGACTGACGTGACCAGCCACTTCAGCACCGGTTTCGTCGAGCACACATTGGTCACCGGCATCGCCATCAGCCGCGAGGAATACGAGGCGGACACCGGCAAATGGCTGACCAACGCCAACGGCAGCACCATCGTGCCGCCACCGGTCAGCTTCAGCGACCCGAACTCGGAGTGGACCGGCCCGGTCAATTTCACCCGCGCCGCGCATATCGACGGTGCGCTTAACAACCGCGCCGCCTATGCCTTCGACACGCTCAAGCTCAACCCGCAATGGGAAATCAACGGCGGCCTGCGCTACGAGCACAACGCCGGCAGTTCGGTGACCAACGCCTACTCCAGCACCGGCGTGGAAACCCCTGGCGGGCGCTTCGGCCAAGCGGATGACCTGACGTCCTATCGCCTGGCGCTGGTGTACAAGCCGGCCGAAAACGGCAGCATCTACATCGCCTACGGCAACAGCAAGACGCCGTCCCAGGCCAGCGTCAACGGCAGCTGCTACACCCCGGCCAAGAACAACACGGCGGCCATCAACAACTGCAACGTCTCCCCGGAAACCGCGGTCAGCTATGAGATTGGCACCAAGTGGGACTTCTTCGACAACGCCCTGTCGATCACTGGCGCAGTCTTTCGCAATGACCGCACCAACTACAAAGTCGCCAGCAATGACCCAACCAACCTGAGCGGCACGCAATCGCTCGACGGTAAGGCACGTGCGGACGGCGTTGCGCTGGGCCTGAGCGGCGCGATCACGGACAAGTGGAAGGTCTTCGCCAACTACACCTACCTCGACACCCGCGTATTGCGCAGCGCCAGCGACTTCACCCTGGCAAGTACCGGCTTCGACGCGCAGAAAGGTGAACCGCTACCGTTCACGCCAAAACACGCGGCCAGCCTGTGGACGGTGTACGACCTGCCGTATGACTTCCAAGTGGGCTACGGCATCACCGCGCAATCCAAGCAGTACCTGGTCAGCGCCGCCGGGGCACCGACTGCGCCTGGCTACGCGGTACAGCGTGCGATGCTCGGTTACAAGGTCAACAAACAGCTGAACCTGCAGTTGAACGTCAACAACCTGTTCGATAAGGAATACCTGACGCGCATCCGTAACAACGGTTGGGCAGTGCCGGGTGATGGGCGTGCGGCGGTGGTGTCGGCGGACTACACCTTCTAAAACCTGCACCTTCCCCTGTGGGAGCTGGCTTGTGTGGGAACTGGCTTGCCTGCGATGCAGGCAACTCGGTACATCAGGCAAACCCGGTTGATGCCATCGCAGGCAAGCCAGCTCCCACAAAGCCCTGCTGGGAATACCGTGCTGAGCATTCGGTTTTCCGAACGCCACAACCCACCCCATTCGGTTTGCCGGACCGAAGTGTTACAAATCCCTCGTAACACAAAGTTAATCTCCTTATAAATCAATCAAATAACCTTTTATTTGCGGTATGGCACGACTCATGCTCTACACTCCCTGACGATTGCCTGAGGCGCCTTAGGAGCCGTCATGGGCATTCGCAGTACAAAGAGAGCCGCTTAGCAGGCTTCATAAAAAAAACAAATGTCGAGGAAGTATTGATGCGCATCGTTCCCCATATCCTGGGCGCAGCTATCGCTGCTGCTCTGATCAGCACTCCAGTTTTCGCCGCCGAACTCACCGGCACACTGAAGAAAATCAACGACTCCGGCACCATCACCCTCGCTCACCGCGACAGCTCCATTCCGTTTTCCTACATCGCGGATGGCTCGGGCAAACCCGTGGGCTACTCCCACGACGTTCAGTTGGCTGTGGTTGAAGCCCTGAAAAAAGACCTGAACAAGCCCGATCTGAAGGCCAAGTACAACCTGGTGACTTCGCAGACTCGTATCCCGCTGATCCAGAACGGCACTGCGGACCTTGAGTGCGGCTCCACTACCAACAACGCCGAACGCGCCCAGCAAGTTGATTTCACCGTCAACATCTTCGAAATCGGCACCCGTCTGCTGGTCAAGAAGGACAAGGATGGCAAGCCAACCTACGCTGACTTTGCCGACCTGAAAGGCAAAAACGTCGTGACCACCGCCGGCACCACGTCCGAGCGCATCATCAAAGCGATGAACGCCGACAAGCAGATGGGCATGAACGTCATCTCCGCCAAAGACCACGGCGAATCCTTCCAGATGCTCGAAAGCGGCCGTGCCGTTGCGTTCATGATGGACGACGCCCTGCTGGCCGGCGAAGAAGCCAAGGCCAAGAAGCCGGACGACTGGGTCATCACCGGTACTCCACAGTCCTTCGAAGCCTACGCGTGCATGGTGCGTAAAGACGACCCGGCCTTCAAGAAAGCCGTGGATGACGCCATCGTCGCCCTGTACAAATCCGGCGAAATCAACAAGATCTACAGCAAGTGGTTCGAGAGCCCGATCCCACCAAAAGGCCTGAACCTGAACTTCCCGATGAGCGAAAAGGTTAAGGAGCTGATCGCTAACCCAAGCGACAAGCCAGCCCCTGACGTAAAAATCTGATACCTGACTAAGCTTATGTCCTGAGGGAGCCAACCCTCCCTCAGGCGTCTGTTACTACCTGCTGGCTTTAATGTGGAACACTCGACCTGGCGGTTTTCGAGCCGATCGCGTGTGCCTGGCGTTCACCGTCAGGCGGGAAAGGATCTTCCCCAAGCGGGTGCTTGTACATCGATCGATCTCGAGGGGAGACCCTAATGAATTACAACTGGGACTGGGGCGTGTTCTTCAAGTCCACCGGCGTTGGCAGCGAGACTTATCTCGACTGGTACATCGCAGGTTTGGGCTGGACCATCGCCATCGCTGTCGTGGCATGGATTATCGCCTTGTTGCTTGGCTCCATTCTGGGGGTCATGCGCACCGTGCCAAACCGAATCGTAGCGGGCATCGCGACCTGCTACGTGGAACTGTTTCGTAACGTGCCGCTGCTGGTGCAGCTGTTTATCTGGTACTTCCTGGTGCCCGATATGCTGCCGCAGAACCTGCAGGACTGGTACAAACAAGACCTCAACCCGACCACCTCGGCCTACCTGAGCGTTGTCGTGTGCCTGGGCCTGTTCACCGCCGCCCGTGTGTGCGAACAAGTGCGTACCGGCATCCAGGCGCTGCCACGTGGCCAAGAGGCTGCTGCGCGTGCCATGGGCTTCAAGCTGCCGCAGATCTACTGGAACGTGCTGCTGCCCCAGGCCTACCGCATCATCATTCCGCCGCTTACCTCGGAATTCCTCAACGTGTTCAAGAACTCCTCCGTGGCGTCCTTGATCGGTTTGATGGAACTGCTGGCGCAAACCAAACAGACCGCCGAGTTTTCGGCCAACCTGTTTGAAGCCTTCACCCTGGCCACGCTGATCTACTTCACCTTGAACATGAGCCTGATGTTGCTGATGCGCGTGATCGAGAAGAAAGTCGCGGTGCCCGGCCTGATCTCCGTGGGGGGTAAATAATGGACTTCGATTTCAGCGGTATCATCCCCGCCATCCCGGGCCTGTGGAACGGCATGGTCATGACCTTGCAGTTGATGGTCATGGGCGTGGTCGGCGGCATCGCGTTGGGTACGGTCCTGGCGCTGATGCGCCTGTCGTCGAGCAAACTGCTGTCACGCCTGGCCGGTGCCTACGTGAACTACTTCCGCTCGATCCCGCTGCTGCTGGTGATCACCTGGTTCTACCTGGCGGTGCCGTTCGTGTTGCGCTGGATCACCGGCGAAGACACCCCGATCGGCGCGTTCACCTCCTGCGTCGTGGCCTTCATGATGTTCGAAGCCGCGTATTTCTGTGAAATCGTGCGGGCCGGCGTGCAGTCGATCCCCAAGGGCCAGATGGGCGCAGCCCAGGCGATGGGTATGACCTATGGCCAGACCATGCGTCTGATCATCCTGCCCCAGGCGTTCCGCAAGATGACCCCGTTGCTGCTGCAACAGTCGATCATCCTGTTCCAGGACACCTCGCTGGTCTACACCGTGGGCCTGGTGGACTTCCTCAACTCCGCCCGCTCCAACGGCGACATCATCGGCCGCTCCAATGAGTTCCTGATCTTTGCCGGTGTCGTCTACTTCATCATCAGCTTTTCCGCCTCGCTGCTGGTCAAGCGTCTGCAAAAAAGGTTTGCCGTATGATCTCTATCAAGAACATCAACAAGTGGTATGGCGACTTCCAGGTGCTGACCGATTGCAGCACTGATGTCAAAAAAGGCGAAGTGATCGTGGTGTGCGGGCCGTCCGGCTCGGGTAAATCCACCCTGATCAAGTGCGTCAACGCGCTGGAACCGTTCCAGAAGGGCGACATCGTGGTCGACGGCACCTCCATTGCCGACCCGAAGACCAACCTGCCCAAACTGCGCTCGCGCGTGGGCATGGTGTTCCAGCACTTCGAGCTGTTCCCGCACCTGACCATCACCGAAAACCTGACCATCGCGCAGATCAAGGTATTGGGCCGCAGCAAGGAAGAAGCCACCAAAAAAGGCCTGCAGTTGCTTGAACGTGTGGGCCTGTCGGCGCACGCCCACAAGCACCCGGGCCAACTGTCCGGTGGCCAGCAACAACGTGTGGCCATCGCCCGCGCCCTGGCCATGGACCCGATCGTCATGCTGTTCGACGAACCGACCTCGGCGCTCGACCCGGAGATGGTCAACGAAGTGCTCGACGTGATGGTGCAACTGGCCCACGAAGGCATGACCATGATGTGCGTGACCCACGAAATGGGCTTCGCGCGCAAAGTGGCCGACCGCGTGATTTTCATGGACGCCGGCAAGATCATCGAAGACTGCCCGAAAGAGGAGTTCTTCGGTGACATCAGCGCCCGCTCCGAACGCGCGCAGCACTTCCTTGAGAAAATCCTGCAGCACTAAGCCCTACATAGCTACCACTGCTGAAACAAGGCCCATGTGGGAGCGGGCTTGCTCGCGAATAAGGTGGTCAGTCGATGCATTCAGCGACTGACACACCGCCTTCGCGAGCAAGCCCGCTCCCACATTGGACCGAGCAGGCCGGCAAGCTCTGGTTGACCCAAGGCATCTGTGATGAAATGCGACCCCAACCAATTTCGCGCCGCACCGCCATCACTTGCCGTGAAACCTCGTCTGATTCGCCAACTGTTCCTGCCGCCGTTGATCATCGCCCTGATGATCGGCTTGGGTTACATCGGCTTCTGGGTCAGTGAGTACTATGGCATCCGCACCCTCAGCGACAACGGCGAACGCCAGCTGGAGCTGCATGCCCGCACCGTCGAAAGCGAGCTGAGCAAATACACTTACCTGCCCAGCCTGTTGGAGCTGGAATCCAGCGTCTCCAGGCTGCTGGCCGACCCGAGCCAGGAAACCCGGCAAACGGTCAACGATTACCTTGAAGGCCTGAACCGACGCAGTCGCAGTCGGGCCATCTACGTGATGGACACCACCGGCCGCGTGCTGGCCACCAGTAACTGGCGCGATGCCGACAGCTACCAGGGTGAAGACCTGTCCTTCCGCGCCTATTTCCAAAATGCCGTACGCGGCCAGCCCGGCCGTTTCTATGGCATTGGCAGCACCAACGGCGAACCCGGCTACTACCTGGCCCACGGCCTGGAAGAGCACGGCAAGATCATCGGCGTGGCCGTGGTCAAAGTGCGCCTTGAAGCCCTCGAAGAACGCTGGCAGCGCGCGCGTCTCGAAGCCTTTGTGAGCGACGAAAACGGCATCATCATTCTCTCCAGTGACCCGGCCCGGCGTCTCAAGGCCGTGCGCCCGCTGAGCGATGACACCAAGGAACGCCTGGCCCACAGCCTGCAATACTACTGGGCGACATTAAACGAGCTGGAGCCACTGGCCCGCGAGCGTCTCAACGAAGGCACCGAGAAGCTCACCTTCCCGGCCAACAGCGAAGTGATCAACGATGAGCGCGAAGTCAGCTACCTGGCCCAGACCCGCCCGCTCAGCGACACGCCGTGGAACTTCACCCTGCTGACCCCACTTAACGACCTGCGCCGCGCTGCGATCAACCAAGGCATTCTGGTGGCGGTCGCATTTGGCCTGGTCGCGTTCCTGCTGATCGCCTGGAACGAGCGGCGCAAAGTCATCGCCACCCGCCTCGCCGCGCGCGAAGCCTTGCAGGAAGCCAACAGCCAGCTGGAACGCCGGATTGCCGAACGCACCGCCGACCTGCGCGCCAGTAACGAACGGCTCAAGGGCCAGATCCGCGAGCGCCGCCAGGCCGAAGAAACCCTGCGCCGCGCCCAGGATGAACTGGTGCAGGCCGGCAAGCTGGCGGCCATCGGCCAAATGTCCACCAGCATTGCCCATGAACTCAACCAGCCGCTGGCGGCATTGCGCACGCTGTCGGGTAACACCGTGCGCTTCCTCGAACGTGGCGCCCTCGACACCGCCAGCGCCAACCTCAAGACCATCAACGAGCTGATCGACCGCATGGGCCGCATCACCGCCAGCCTGCGCTCGTTTGCCCGGCGCGGTGACGACCAGGGCGAAGCCAACCTGGGCAAAGCCGTGGACGCCGCCTTCCAGGTGCTGGGCGCGCGTCTGGACGGCCTGCCGTTGACCGTGCACCGTGACTTCGCCCCCGCACAGCTGCAGATCGACCAGACCCGCCTGGAGCAGATCCTGGTCAACCTGATCGGCAACGCGCTCGATGCGATGCAAGCCCAACCAGCGCCCGAGCTATGGTTGGACGGCCAGAGCGCCGACGGTAGATACCGTCTGCACGTGCGCGACAATGGCCACGGCATCGACCCCGAAGCGCGCAAGCATTTATTCGAACCGTTCTTCACCACCAAACCCGGCGAACAAGGCCTGGGCCTGGGCCTGACCCTTTCCGCCAGCCTGGCGGCGGCCACCGGCGGCAACCTCGCCGTGGAACACCCGGCCAGTGGTGGTACTGCCTTTGTCTTGTGCCTGCCGTTGGTAGGCGCCCAAAAAGCTGAGTCGACATGATGAGTACCGATCCTAAAGACCTCACCGTTCTGATCGTCGAAGACGACCCCCACGTGCTGCTCGGCTGCCAGCAAGCGCTGGCGCTGGAAGACATTCACAGCGTGGGCGTGGGCAGTGCCGAGGAAGCGCTCAAGCGCATTGGCGAGAACTTTGCCGGCATTGTCATCAGCGATATTCGCCTGCCAGGCATCGACGGCCTGGAGCTGCTGACCCGCCTCAAGGCCCTGGATAAAAGCCTGCCGGTGGTGCTGATCACCGGCCATGGCGATATCTCGATGGCAGTCGGCGCCATGCGCAATGGCGCCTACGACTTCATGGAAAAACCCTTCTCTCCCGAACGCCTGGTCGATGTGGCGCGCCGCGCTCTTGAGCAACGCGGGCTGGCGCGGGAAGTCTGGTCGCTGCGCCGCCAACTGGCCGAGCGCGACTCGCTGGAAGGCCGCATCATCGGCCGTTCGCCCGCCATGCAGAACCTGCGCGAACTGATCGCCAACGTCGCCGATACCTCGGCCAACGTGTTAATCGAAGGCGAAACCGGCACTGGCAAGGAACTGGTCGCGCGTTGCTTGCACGATTTCAGCCGACGCCACGACCATCAGTTCGTTGCCCTGAACTGCGGCGGCCTGCCGGAGAACCTGTTCGAAAGCGAAATATTCGGCCACGAAGCCAACGCTTTTACCGGCGCAGGCAAGCGGCGTATCGGCAAGATCGAACACGCCCATGAGGGCACGCTGTTCCTCGACGAAGTGGAAAGCATGCCGATCAACCTGCAGATCAAACTGCTGCGTGTGTTGCAGGAACGCACCTTGGAACGCCTGGGCTCGAACCAGAGTGTGTCGGTGGATTGCCGGGTGATTGCCGCGACCAAATCCGACCTCGACGAGCTGAGCCGCGCCAGCCAATTCCGCAGCGACCTTTACTACCGCCTCAACGTCGTGACCCTGGAATTGCCGCCGCTGCGCGAGCGCCGTGAAGACATCCTGCAATTGTTCGAACACTTCCTGCAGCAGTCGTCACTGCGTTTTGACCGCAGCGTACCGGAGTTGGACAACCAGACCGTATCGACCCTGATGAGCCACGACTGGCCAGGCAACGTGCGTGAACTGCGCAACGTTGCCGAGCGTTTTGCCCTGGGCTTGCCGGCCTTCAAGAAAAGCGGCACCGGCACCAGCAATCACGGCCTGGCCTTTACCGAAGCGGTGGAAGCCTTCGAGCGCAACCTGCTCAACGACGCCCTGCAACGCAGCGGCGGCAACCTCACCCAGGCCAGCCTGGAACTGGGAATGGCCAAGACCACGCTGTTCGACAAGGTCAAGAAATACGGGTTGAGCCACTGATGGACTTATTCTTGAAAGCCGCCCTGGGCGCGGCGGTGGTGCTGATCCTGGCGGCGCTGGCCAAGACCAAAAACTACTACATCGCAGGGCTGGTGCCGCTGTTCCCGACCTTCGCGCTGATCGCGCATTACATCGTCGGCAAGGGCCGTTCGCTGGACGACTTGAAGACCACGATCCTGTTTGGGATGTGGTCGATCATTCCGTATTTTGTGTATCTGGCGACGCTGTATGTGATGGTCGACCGCATGCGCCTTGAAGCGTCACTTGCCGTGGCGGCAGTGGCATGGCTGATGGCGGCGACCGTGCTGGTGACAGTGTGGGTGCGCGTCCACGCCTGACACACCTCGGTTAAACCTGTGGGAGCTGGCTTGCCTGCGATAGCGGTATTTCTGTGCCAGATGAGTTGGCTGATACACCGCCATCGCAGGCAAGCCAGCTCCCACATTTGGTTTCATGGTGAGCCTGATAGATCAGCGGATGATCTTCTCGACCTGAATCCCCAGTTTCTTCAGCCGATACCAAAAGCTTCTCTCGGAAATCCCGATCTTCGCCGCCGCCGCAGCCTGCACGCCGTTGCTCTCGTTCAACGCCGCCATGATGTAGGTTTTCTCGACCTCAGCCAGCGCCGCATCCAGGTCCGCAGGCACGCCCGGTGTGTCACCGAGCAGCGCCGTCACGCCGTCTTCTGCAGGTTTGGACGCAAACAGGTAAGCCGGCAGGTCAATGTCCTCGATCACCGGCGAAGCCGCCACGATGGTCGCCCGCTCCACACAGTTTTGCAGCTCACGGATATTACCCGGCCAGTGGTAGGCCGCCATCGCCTGCAACGCCTCGGGGCTGAAGCCGGTGATGCGTTTGCCGGCGGTAGCGCTCAGGGTCTGGGCGAAGTGCCGGGCCAATGGCACGATGTCTTCGGCGCGCTCGCGCAGTGCCGGCAATGGGATCGGGAATACATTGAGGCGGTAATACAGGTCTTCGCGAAACTCTTTATTGGCCACCGCATCCAGCAGGTTCTTGTTGGTGGCGGCGATTACGCGCACGTCCACCTTGCGCTCGCGGGGGTCGCCCACCGGCTCGATCACGCGCTCCTGCAGGGCCCGCAATATCTTGGCCTGCAACGCCAACGGCATGTCGCCCACTTCATCCAGAAACAAGGTGCCCTGGTCGGCCTGCATAAAGCGCCCGACCCGGTCGGCCACGGCGCCGGTAAACGCGCCTTTGCGGTGGCCGAACATCTCGCTTTCCAGCAGGCCTTCGGGGATGGCCGCGCAGTTGACCGCCACAAACGGCTTGTCGGCGCGGCTGCCATGTTTGTGAATCGCTCGCGCAACCATTTCCTTACCGGTACCGCTCTCGCCGGTCAGCAGGATAGTGGCGTTGCTGTCGCGTACCGAATCGACCGCGTGCAGCACCTGGCGAAACGCCGGGCTGTCGCCCACCAGGCTGTCGAACTGCGCATGGTGATCCAGCTCGGCGCGCAGGCGTGCGTTGTCGCGCATGATGTCGCGAAACTGCAGGGCCTTGGCCACAGTGATGTCCAGCTCGTCGATATCGAACGGCTTGGCAATATAGTCATAGGCGCCATTGCGCATCGACTGCACGGCGTTTTTTACCGTGCTGTAGGCGGTCATCACGATCACCGGCAACTCGGGGAAGCGCACTTTTATCTCGGCCAGCAGCGCCGGCCCGTCCATGCCCGGCATGCGCCAGTCGCTGATCACCAGGTCGATGTCTTCCTGCTCCAGCACCTTGAGTGCGTGCAGACCATTGCCAGCGGTAAATACCTGAATGCCGTTCTGGCTCAAGGCCGATGACAGCAAGTCGCAGAGCTTGGGCTCGTCGTCGACTACCAATACGTTATGCGTCATGAACTTCCTCATCGTCGCCGTCGTCTTCGCCATGGGCCGGAATGTACAGGCTGAAGGTGGCGCCGGCATCTTTCTCACTGGCACATTCAATGCTGCCGTCGTGACTTTCCATGATCGAATAGACTTTAGCCAGCCCCAAGCCCGTACCGGAGGCCTTGGTGGTGACGAATGGTGTGAAGATGCGCTCGATCATATCGGCCGGAATGCCTTGGCCGGTGTCGGCAATGCTGATCACCGTGTTGCCGTCCACGCTGCGAATGCCCAAGGTCAGGCGCCCGCCTTCGGGCATCGCGTCGATGGCGTTGAGGATCAGGTTCAGGCACGCCTGCTTGAGTTGCTTGGCATCGGCATACATTGTCGCGCCGGGCGCCTGGTCATCGATGTGCGCATCGATGTTATGGGTGGCCAGCTCCGGGCTGCAAAAGCCGAGAATTTCTTCCACCACCGGGCGCGCCGCCTGCAACACACGCAGCGGCGGGTTGGGCTTGGCGAAATCCAGAAACTCGGTGATCAGGTCGTTGATGCGGCTGACTTCGCTGATCACGTATTCCAGGTGGCGCTTGTCGGTGTCCGGCAGGTCGACACGCCGGTGCAGCAGTTGGGTGGCGGTCTTGATGATGCCCAACGGGTTGCGAATCTCGTGCGCCAGGCCCATGGCGACTTCGCCCAAAGCATGCAGGCGGTCGCGGCGGCGCAGTTGCGCTTCAAGGTGATGCAGCTCGCCCAGGCGCTCGGTCATATGGTTGAAGGTGCTGCTCAGTTGCGCCAACTCATCGCCGCCGGTGACCAATACACGGTGCTCGTAACTGCCCGAGATCACTGCGTCCACGCCTTGGGACAAATCGCGCAGCGGTTTGGTCAGGCGGCGTGACACCAGCACACCGGCGCCCAGGGACAACGCCGAACTCAGCAGGAAGATCAGCACGAACAGATTGCTCTGGTTCACCAGCCCCACCAGGCTGGTGTGGCGCAACAGGCCGCTGAAGATCACGCCTTGCAGGTCGCCGGCGTCATTGAAGATCGGCCAGTACAAACCGCTGTAGTTATTGGTGAACTGCTCACTCGGCTGCTTGGTGGCGCGCATGGCCGTTTCGACATTCTTCGGGATGCGCGAAGGGTGGTTTTCAAAACGCTGGGTCGAGAAAATCTCGGAAAAACCTTGAGGGTTGGCCAGGTACAGGCGCAGGTCGAGGGAATGCACATCGGCCACGCTGGTGAGGAAGCTGCTGTCCAGGTACGTGGCCACCAACAGCAGATAATCGACGCCCTCCTGGGTGGTTTCAAAGGTCGAGACCACCAGGCCGGTGGTCACGCCGGCCACTTCGACGGTCTGCAACACGGCGTTGCTGGTCAGGTTGATCTGCTTGACCACATCGTCGGCGGCGGTGCTGAACACCACTTTGTGGTCACTCACGCGGATCAGCGCCACCACATCGATATCGGTGGCGTCGGCGATGTCGGCGGTCAGGCGGTCATGCTTGGCCGCTTGCTTGCTCGACGGCGGCGCGGTGTAGCGCAGGAACAGTTTGGCCATGCGCGCGTTGTCATGCAGGATGTCGCCGATTTCGTCCTTGACGATCTTGGTCGACTCCTGCAGCCAGATGCGCACGTTGCTGTCGAAAATCTGCGACAAGGTGGTCGCCGCCAGTTCGGCCGCGATCATGGTCGGGATAACGCTGACCAACCAAAACGCCAGCACCAGCTTGCGCTGGACGCTCCAACGCGAAATGGCAAAGGGGCGGGCTTTTTGGCGGGTCTTGGTGATCATCAGGTTTCGCTTATCGCAGCAGCCATGGCAGGGTCGGAACGGTCCGGTCTTATGTACATTTTCACGAGTTTGAGCAGGCCGTTGACCAGCCGGTTACGGTGACGGAAGAACATGCTGTTGCCCTGGAACTCGCACCCCAGGCGCAGCTTACTGGCATAACCCTCCTGACCGCACTCGTACAGCGGGATCTTGTGTGCAATACAGTAGTCGACATTGGTCAGCCAGTAGCGAAAGTACAAACTGTACTCACGGCTGAACTCACGGTCATGCCCGAAAAACTTGTCGACCAGCCGGTGCTGGTCCAACAGCACCAGGTTGAACGCCACCAGCCGCTCATCCACCCAGTAAAGAGCACAGACCGCACGCCCTTGCAGCTGTTCAAGTATGCCGGTGAAATAACGCGCCGGCAGGCGTTCGAACTGCAAATCGGCGCGGCTGAGCGTGTCTTCGTACAGGCGCATCACCTCGGGCAACACGTCATCAATGGTGTGCCGCCATTCGACCCGTGGGCCTGGCGCGCGCAACTTGCGGCGCAAGTCTTTGCGGGTCGCCTTGCACAGCGAGCCCAGGTAGGCGTCCACCGAGCCGTAAGGCACCGTCAGCCAGCCGCTGGGTAAGCTTGGCATGCTCTGAAAGCCTGCCTGGCGGCAATTGTCTGCCCAGTCCAGGTCATGGGTCGGCACGTCTTTGACCGCCACCAGGCCAATCCCGAAGGTATTCGCATCCTCGCGTGCCGCCTCGAGCAAATGCCTGATCAACAGTGGGCGCTGCTCCTGGGGCACGTGGCTGGCGAAACCCGCGTCGCAACGCTCGGCCACCGGCGAGCCGATGGCGTACAGCTGCAAGCGCAAAACACCCGGCCACAGTCGCTCCAGGCGCTCGGTAAAGCGCTTGCCGGCGCCCGACACCGTGGTGTCGAGGCGATAATAAGTGATGAACGCGGCGGCAACGGCCACCAGCGTTTCATCGTCGTAAATGGCCAGGTAACGCCACTTGAAATCATCGATCGCGGCGTTTTCCACGGCAACGTAAAAATCCCAATCCTCCAGGGCTGCGGGAAAGCAGTCATTCCAGGCGCAACGCGGGATGGCCCGGATAGTCGAGAAGGCTTGGGCGGTAATCACGTCTAGTCCTTAGGCTGATGCCCGCTGTCGATAATCCACGGGCGCCTGCACAGCCGGAGCGGCGTGTTGCTCGACAAATTCTGCGCTCAACTCGATCACCCGGCGGTATTGCAGGTCGACGGTGATCATGTGGTAGCAGTTATCCAGCAGAATCTTGGTCACCGGGCCGCCCAAGTGACGCTCGACGTAATCGGCGTTCCAGCGGCTGGTGATGTCGTCCTCGATGGAGTGCAACACCAGCGCCGGCACCTTGACCTCGGGCATGCGTTTTTTGACCACGGCGTTCATACGGTGCAATTCGCGCACCGTGATGCCCTCCATGGTCAGCAAACCGGCCTCGCTGCTTTCGCCTTCCTTCATCTGACGCTCGACGATGGCCCGCAGGCGCTCGTTCTTGATGCCGTAAGGCGGCTTCTCTTCGAAGCGGCAGATGTGCACGCCGAACGGGATCTTCATCAGCAACGGCGTCAAAAACGCCAGCTTGTGAATGCTCCAGCCGTCGTACTTCAAGGTGGTCGAATACATCAACAGCCCGGCCACTTGCCCTGGGTGCTCGGCGGCAACGTACATCGACATCACCGCGCCCATGGACAAGCCACCGACAAACACTTGCGCGTGGCGCTGCTTGACCTGCGCAAACGTCTTGCGCACGCCTTCGTACCAGTCCAGCCAGCCGGTGGCCTGCAGGTCGCTGTTATCGCCGCAGTGCCCCGCCAGCGTGGGCACGTACACCGTGCAGTTACCGGCCTTGGCCAGGCCTTTGGCGACCTGGCGCAATTCCGTCGGGGTGCCGGTCAGGCCGTGGATCAACAGGATCCCGACCGGACCTTCACCGAGAACGAAGCCGGCATCACCTTCACCGAGGTCGATCCCGATGGCGTTCACCGCGTGGTCGCCCGCACCAGCAGTTGCTCGAGGAGTTTCAGGCCCAGGTCGATTTCCGGGTAGCTGATTTCCAGGGACGGTGCCAGGGTGATCACGTTTTTGTAGTAGCCGCCCACGTCGAGGATCAGGCCGAGTTTCTGGCCATCCACGATCATGTCGCCCTTCATGCCTTCTTCGACCATGTAGTCCAGGGTCGCCTTATCCGGCGTGAAGCCATCCGGGCCGCAGATTTCGCAGCGCAGGGCCAGGCCCAGGCCGTCGACGTCGCCGATGATCGGGAAACGTTTCTGCAGGTCTTGCAGGCCTTCCAGGAAGTATTTGCCCTTGGCCATGACCATCGCGCCGTAGTCGACTTCGCTGGTCATCTTGAACATTTCCAGGCCTACCGCCGTACCCAGTGGGTTGGAGGCGAAGGTGGAGTGGGTCGAACCTGGCGGGAAGATCTTCGGGTTGATCAGCTCTTCACGGGCCCAGATGCCGCCCAGCGGGTTGAGGCCGTTGGTCAGCGCCTTACCGAAGACGATCACGTCCGGCTGCACGTCGAAGTGTTCGATCGACCACAGTTTGCCGGTACGGTAGAAGCCCATCTGGATTTCGTCGGACACCATCAGGATGCCGTGCTGATCCAGCACTTGCTTCAATTCGCGGTAGAAGTTCATCGGCGGGATCACGTAGCCACCGGTGCCCTGGATCGGCTCGACGTAGAACGCTGCGTATTCGCACTGGTTGGTTTTCGGGTCCCAGACGCCGTTGTATTCGGTCTCGAACAGACGCGCGAATTGCTGCACGCACTGGCTGCCGTACTCTTCTTTGGTCATGCCTTTAGGACCGCGGAAGTGGTACGGGAACGGGATGAAGTTGGCGCGTTCGCCAAAGTGGCCGTAGCGGCGACGGTAGCGGAAGCTCGAAGTGATCGACGAAGCGCCGAGGGTACGGCCGTGGTAGCCGCCTTCGAAGGCGAACATCAGGCTCTTGCCGTTGGAGGCGTTACGCACCACTTTCAACGAGTCTTCGATCGACTGCGAACCGCCGACGTTGAAGTGCACGCGACCGTCGAGGCCGAATTTTTTCTTGGCGTCGACTGCGATCATTTCCGAAAGCTCGATCTTGCCTTTGTGCAAGTACTGGCTGGCGATTTGCGGCAGGGTGTCGATCTGCTGTTTCAGCGCGTTGTTCAGGCGCGGGTTGGCGTAGCCGAAGTTAACGGCCGAGTACCACATTTGCAGGTCGAGGTAGGCCTGGTCTTCGGTGTCCCACACGTAGGAGCCTTCGCAACGGCTGAAAATACGCGGTGGCTCGATGTAGTGAACGGTGTCGCCGTAGGAGCAGTATTTGGCTTCTTTATCCAGAAGAATCTGGTCTTCGGCAGTAGCGATACGAATATCAGACATGGTGGAAGAGTTCCTGATTTTCAACAGAGAGGTCGGCGGTAAAGGCGCCGGAGTTAGCGGCGATGCCTTGTGGCAACGCGGCAAGCAATGCGGGCAGTTCGGCAAAGGTGTCGAAGCGCGCATGAGCAATGTTGTTGGCTTCGCAGTACTTGGCGAGGCTGCCTTTGGCGAAGACGAAGTCGGCGGTGGAAGCCACGCACATGTCGGACTTGCCGTCGCCGATCACCAGCACACGCTTGTTGCGCGGGGTGGATTTGCATTTGCAGTTGCCGGAGGCGGCGCGGCAGGCGTCGCTGGAATACGGGAAGTCGATGCGCCAGCTGTTCTGGTCGACCTGGCGCAGGCGGTTGGCGAGGATCGGCAGCAAGGTCACGTAGTTGCGCGACAAGATGCGCGCGATGCCCTGCTCGATGCCGTCGCTGACCACTTCGATGGTCGCGCCCAGGCCCATGACGTGATCGACGAAGTCCGGGAAGTCCGGGTCGATTTCAACGCTGTCGAAGTACGCCAGCAGTTCAGCCGGGGTGGCCTTGATCAGCGCCAGTTGACGGCTCAGGCATTCGCGGGAACCGATATGCCCATCCAGCCATTCCTGTTCGATGGTTTCCCACTCGGGGCCGGCGAAGCGCTGGAGGACGTTGTCGATGACGTCGGTGGGGGTGATGGTCCCGTCGAAGTCGCACACGATATGCCACTGGATCATTGCGTTTACCTTGAGGAGCAGCGCTCTATGCGCTTGTGCCAAGGGGTATTGCAGAGACTGTGCCAACTGGCCAAAGCCCAGCGGGGCTGGGGTTTTGGTCGATATGCAGGGGGTTTTGTGTCGCAGGAGCTACAATTTTTGTAGCTTGCTACAAACAAGATGAGTGCTTGCGTCAGGGAGGCTCTTCGCGCGTGAATGCGCGCAAGTTCAGATAAGGAAACGCTCCATGTTCAAGGTTACTTCTGCTGTATTCGCCGGCTTGCTGGGGCTGTGGAGTTTTTCCAGCACGGTATGGGCCGAAGGCATCAGCGGCGAAGTTGGCGCGGGCGTCAGCTACCAGCCCCACGACCCGACAGGCAGCCGCTACGAAACCCGGCCGATTCCCTACTTCGATCTGGACTGGGGCAATGTGAGCCTGGGCACCGACGATGGCCTGACCTGGAGCGCACTCAATACCCACGGTTTCACCGCCGGCCCGTATATCAATTACTTGCCGGGGCGCACGGCAGATCGTTCGCTGCGTGGCTTGCGTGATGTGCCGGACATGGCCGAAGTCGGGGGTTTCATCCAGTACGCGCCGGCCGAGTTCTGGCGCGTGTACGCCCAGGTCGGCCAGGCCGTCGGCGGTCCGCGTGATCAGAGTGGCGTGTTGGGCAAGGTCGGTGGCGAGCTGGGCTACCCGCTGGGCGGCGGCATTATCGGCAGCACCGGCCTGATGGCGCATTTCGCCGATGCGCGCCAGACCCAGGCGTTTTTTGGCGTTGATGATAAGGAGTCAGCGGCGTCCGGCATCCGCGCTTATAACGCCAGCGCGGGCTTTCAGAACCTGACGCTGACCCAGAGTTTCGAGTTCCCGCTGGCGAGCCATTGGTCACTGTTGACCAGCGCCAGTTGGACACACCTGGTGGGCTCGGCGGCCAACAGCAGCATCGTCAAGGAAACCGGTAACGTGAACCAGGGCCAGGTGCAGACGGCGATCAGCTACAAGTTTGACTGACGCATCGAGCATCAGGCCTTGGCTTCCTGGATGATCTGGCGAATCGCCCCCACAAAGGCTTCCGCCGGTTGCCCACCGCTGACCGCGTACTGGTCGTTGAACACGATGGTGGGTACTGACGTCACACCCCGTGTAATCCACAACTCTTCCTGCTCGCGGACTTCAGCAGCGTATTCGTCAGACGCCAGAATTTCAGCCGCACGCTGGATATCCAGCCCGACACTCTCGGCGATGATCGCCAATGTCGCGTGGTCGGACGGGTCTTTCCCATCACTGAAATACGCCTTGAACAGCGCTTCCTTGAGGTTGTACTGCAACCCTTCAAGCCCCGCCCAATGCAGCAGCCGGTGTGCATCAAAAGTGTTGTAGATGCGGCTCTGCCCGTCCGTGCGAAAAGCAAAGCCCAGCGCTGCGCCCATGTCGCGGATACGCTCACGGTTGGCCTGGGATTGCTCGGCAGTGGAGCCGTACTTTTCAGTGATGTGCTCGACGATGTTCTGCCCTTCGGCCGGCATCTTCGGGTTCAGCTCAAACGGCTGGAAATGAATCTCGGCCTGCACCTCGCTGCCCAGTTGGTCGAGGGCTTCGGTCAGGCCGCGCAGGCCGATGATGCACCAGGGGCAAGACACGTCGCTGACGAAATCGATTTTCAGGGGAGTACTCATGGCAGGCAACCTCGCTGGCAGTTATGTGCGCCGTAAAGGTTGCACCATACACCAACTTCACAGCACCTTCGAAGGCTCGCCCAGGTCAATCTGCGCCCAATGCGCGGCATCTTCGCGATGGGCTTTGAGATACGGCAACACCGCCGTCAGCAGCGGCGCCTTGAAGGCTTCCTGGAAACGGTGGGCCATGCCCGGTATGAGCTTCAGCTGGCTGCCCTGGATATGCGCGGCCAGGTGTACGCCGTGCATCACCGGCAACAGCGGGTCGGCGGTGCCGTGTACCACCAGGGTCGGCACGCGTAATTGGTTGAGCAAGGGCACGCGGCTCGGCTCGGCCAGAATCGCCATGATCTGGCGCTTCACGCCGTCCGGGTTGAAGGCACGGTCGTAGGACAGCGCCGCCTGGTGCAGCAGCGCCTGGCGATCATCTTTGACGTTGGGGCTGCCCAGGGCTGCGAGCAAATCGGCTTGTTGCTCCAGCGCCACTTCACGGTTCGGCGCACTGCGCCGCGACAGCAACTGCACCAACGCCGCGTTGGGCGCCGGCAGGCCTTCGGCGCCGGAGCTGGTCATTACCAGCGTCAGGCTTTCGACCCGCTGCGGCGCCATGGCCGCCAGGTGCTGGGCGATCATGCCGCCCATGCTTGCGCCCAGCACGTGGAATTGCTGGACCTGCAGCGCGTCCATCAAGCCCAGTGCATCGTTGGCCATGTCGGTCAATGTGTACGGCGCTGCCACCGGCACGCCAAGCTTGTAGCGCAGCACTTCGAACGTCAGGTTGGCGCTGGCCGGCGCCTGGCGCCACGTGGACAAGCCAACGTCACGGTTGTCGTAGCGGATCACCCGAAAACCCTGTTCACACAAGGCCACCACCACTTCATCCGGCCAGTGGATCAACTGCCCGCCCAGGCCCATGACCAGCAGCAACGCAGGGTCGGACGCACGGCCGATGCTCTGGTAGGCGATGCTCACCTTTTCCAGGTCGACCGTTTGGGTCGGGACATTGACATCACATCGAGAAGCCGCAAAGGACGGCAGGCCGAACAATAGAGCGGCCAGTAAGAACAACACGCGCATGAAAAACACCGAAACGCAGAACCCCAGTAGAGCGCGAGTCTGATGAAGTTTGTTCAAGCGCGCTGCCACAGTTGCGTGACAGTTTGATGAATGCCGCTCAATGGTCATCCGATATCTATATCTAGCCATGGGTCATGGCGATCGCTCTCTAATCATTTTTTAATGCAAGAGTCACGACCATGACCGACACCCCTGGCCTCAACTTGTACGATTTCGGGTTGGCGCAGCTTTTACCCGCAAACGTTGATGAAAACTTGCTGCTGGACGCTACACAGCGCTGGCGAGACTGCTGCAATGGCATGCGCGAGCTGATGGCTGGCACGCCAACAGTGCGCACCGTGGTCAACCAGATGCTCCAGGAACACCTGCAACTGGACGGCGAGCACGCCGGACTGAGATTCCCCGCCACTCAAACACGCGGATCCAGCATCCTATCCATAAACGAAGCCTGCATTTACATGCAGCAACACCCCGCCCTGGATACGACACAAGTGCCCCAAGGCGAACTCATCTATTTGCCAAACAACCACCGGCTTGCAGGGTATACGGTGCCGATGCTGCTGGATGAACTCAAAGGGCTGGACCTGGAACAGGCCATCAAGGACGCCTGGCACCGGCATTTTTTGAACAATCGGGCGCCCAACCAACCCGTGTCCTGTCGTACAAGGGCCGCCGAGTTTTACAAGATCCACTTCGAGGCCTCGGGCCAGGCAATGCTGAGCCAGGGTTCGATAAACGCTACGGCGCTCAACCCGATGTTTGCCATTATCGATCCGCTCCTGGCAGAGCCCGGGACCAAAAATATCTGCACCGAACAAATCATGCTCAAGCGTACCGCTGGCGAGGCACTCGTCCTGCCTGGATCATGGGTGCTGACCCTCGATACCGATCAGCCGGTCAGCCAATTGGTGTACTTGCCCACTCATCAACCGGCGTGGCACACGTTCGCAAAACGTACCGACATGGAACGCTGGGTGATCGATCAGCAACAGGTCTTGTTTTCGACCGCAGACTCCGACCCCCTGGCCACCGTTGAGTACCGCCTCAAGACCCACCTTCTGGAAACCGGTATCGGCGACTGGCTTACTCTATTAGCCGACGCCCAATACCGCGAGGCAATCAAGCCCGTCCCGGGTATCGAAATCGAAAATGCCCACCTGGCGCGACACCCCATCGAAGCGTTTGACAAACAGCGTCAGAGCCAATCGCTGTTTGCCCAAGCGCCTGAACCGCCGACGCCCCGCCCTCTTGAGGACGATACGCTCACGCAGTTCGGCCTGCTCTACTCCAGCCTTCCATTGAGCCAACGCCAGGCCCGGGTGCTGCAACAACGCACAGCCCTGGACGCCCTGCCAGGTGAAGGTGCTCCAACTGCCAACCGGAACACGCACCTGTTGCAACTCAAGCAGAAACTCGATGATCTGCGGGTACAGCAGCAAGCTGCAGCTGTTGCGGCACGTCTTATGCTGGAAAGACGCACCGCCGACTTCGCGACACTCAATACCCAATTTACCGCTCTTTACAATGCGCGCGTGGCGGGGCTAAGAATCGAAGCGCAGATTCAACAGGCGCTGAACCAGATCAGCGCCGATGAGCTGAAACTGCTGGAGGTCATCCTTGATTCACCCGTGTTCGAAGATCGCCTTGTTGAAGTGGCAGCTTATTCAATGAGTCTCTCGGTCACCGAAAAGACAAATTCCACTATAAAAATCACTGAGAGCGAGCTCAAAGGGCCGCTGGTGTTCACTGCCGCAGCAGCCTCGGAATCGCAGCCGCCATCCGCCGCCAGTTACCTGGTTTACTGGCCTGGCACCGGCGGAGCTTTGCAACGCTTTGCTTCCCGACAGGCCTTGCAAGAGGCCCTGTTTAACATTGCGCCGCAGGACGACCAGCTTGCCCTGGTGCTCAAGGAGCTGACCGGCAACCCCTTTGAGTACAGCCTCAGGCTTCAGCAGGCGGATTTCGAAGAACATGCAGCGCAATTGCGCTCAACCCACTCCACCCCGGAAGAAGCCGACACACTGGCCAAAAGCCTGAAAAAGCTACGCGAAGCGACCCTCGAAAAACTTCTGGTACCCGAACACAGCGCCCGCGAAGCGGCCTTTTTGGAGATCGTCGAACAGAACAACAGCAGCCACCTGGCGGAAAAACTGCCGACCTGGCTGGTCACGCAAACCAAGGAACAACAAGAGGAACTCAACGCTCGGTTAAGGGATTACATTCCGGCGCTCAAGCGTTTCCACGCCCTGGTCGTTCAATCCCTGCCCTCACGTGATGCGTTCGTCAGACTCAAGATTGATTCACGCTTGCGCAAAGACTTCGCCGTCACCAAGGGTTTTACCGTACAGCTGGATCTGCCTGATTCGACAAGAGATATCAGAGACCCCGTAACCGGCGGCAGCGCAGTGGGCGGAACCGCAGTCAAGATAACCACCACGCCCAGCCTGGCGCGCAGCAAGATATCCCTCGATGAACTGGCCTTGAGAAACATCGACACCGTTATGGGCAAGCGGCTGCACTACATGACCCTGGACGTGACGGCTGACGACAGCGCCGAACTCAGCAGGCTCAAGACCGGCATTAACCCTGAATACGTGACCAAGATGGTCCGCGACCTCAACCTGGCCGCAGCCTACGAAACATTGATATACCAAGCATTCAGGGGCCGCCCTCAGGAGTCCGCGTTCCAGTTGGACTACCGCCGTGAATGCCTGACTGAGCCGCTGCGCTTGATGCTCCAGGTTCAGGGCCTGGTAGCGTTCATGCAAAACCATATCAACACCGAAGAGTTGCAGGTCTGGGACGCCGCGATCAAAGCCGATACGCGCAAAGCCTGGGAAGTCGGCACCAAACGTATTGCTCTGCTGCCTGCCACCTTGGTCGACGACAGCGACAACAATCGCTATGGCACGGTCACCCTCTCAGGCATCAGCTTCATTCAGGAGAAAACCTCCGGGGTGACGTTACTTTACTTGCCCGATGCGCCGGACGATCGATGCCTGCGGCGCTTCGACAGCCTGGAACTGGCGCGCAGGAAACTGTTTGATCTATGCCGTCTCGACACCATGGTCAAGTATGTGGCAAGCCGAGCGTTGACCGGGGAGGTCCAATCTCACATCAACCGTATTGACCGGGCCACGGCCAAAAACTATAACGCGATCATTGGCATCGGCTTTCCCTGGCCGGCCACCACCTCCCTGGCAGCCCATCAGTTGGATGCCCACATGGGTCGCCTGATTGAGAGCAATCGAAATGACGCACGCTCCAATGAGGACCTGGCGGACGAGAAATACGCGCTTAAAAGCGGTCAATTGGTCAATGGCATCAAAATCGCGTTGGGTTTTATTCCACTGATTGGTACCGCGGTCTCGCTGGTCGATGCCGGCACCAGTCTGTATGCGGCCGTCGATGCCTTCAGGAAAGGCGACATGCACCATGGCATTGACCAACTGGCATCGGTGTTCGACAGCCTGGTCTATGCGGGTATGGACACCTTGACGTTTGCCGCCCTGCCCTCATCACGGCCCGCCACCGCAAAAGCCTTGATGCAGCAGCACCAACGCCAACACGCTTGGCGACCTGAGTTCTGGCGCAACCTGAAATCACGCGGGGTAAAGAAAACCACCGCTCACCGTTTCGCGGGCTACGAATTCGATCAACCGCTTGAGTCTGGCAGCCTGCAGCCTGTGCACACAGGTCCATATCGCCATACATTGCGGCACACCTCCGGGGAGCATTTCATCGCCGATGCTGGAAACTATTTCAAGGTGAAGTTTGACCGCACGACGCATGAAATGCGCCTTCTAGCCAAGGGCAAATACTACTCGCCGGTCATCGCGTTGGACGAAACGCTGGAGTGGAACACTTACTCGGCGCTGCATGGCGGCCACCTGACCGCTTATGGCGGCGGCAGCGGACGAGGGCAGGGAACATCGCGTGCGGGTACGAGCAGGCCAGCCGCCGTGGAGCAGCAGACACCGCCAATGGTCGCCAGCGCCCTGACGCAACGTCAGGCAATCATCAACAACATTGGTAAGCGCGCCAAAAATCTCACCGAACAAGCACTGGCGAACAACCTGAAAGCACAGGAGCTGGAGGTTCAATTCAAGAACTCCACCACGACAGGCACCACATCCAAGCACCGAGCGACCAAGGACCTGGACAGCCTCCTGATCAACGACGTCGAAAGCGGCAAGCAGCTATACGCGTTATATGACACAGCCGCTGGCCTCCAGGGCGGTACCTTGAACCAGGTGCTCGCCAGAACCAAGGACTGGACCGCCATGGTAGTGGGTACTCGTTACGCGCAGATGGGCGTGAATATTCAGCGAAGGTTGATTGGCTTGCGGGATGACTTCATTGCGCTGACGGACCTCATGAAAGCAAAGCGGCCTATCGATGCTGAATACCTGAACGCTGAGAAAGCGCTCAGAGAGTGTCGAATCAACATGCTCAATGAGTTGAAACAGATGGACATTGCGCTTACCAACATGGAAACCTGGCGCAAACGCATAACCCTTTCAGACCATAAGCCGATCTTTAACGAGGCCGCATCCTCGCTACAAGAAAACTTCACCCTGCAGCGCGTGCAGGCAACGCAGGCCGAATTGTTGTTGACACTGCTGCACGGTGAGCGCGACCCCTTGAACATTAGCTGGATCTATCAAGAAAGGTTGCTAAAACCGGCCCTTAGCAAGCTGCATCGCGCCATCACCGCCCACCGGGACCTTCCCGAGGCCAACATCAGCAGGGCCCAGCGCAACCAAGTGCTAAGCAATACCCTGGAGGTCTATAAGCAGCTTCACCTCGACCTGACATCCTGGAACGCCGTTTCCCCGAGCCACTTTGACGCAAGCTATGTGTCACAACTACTGGACACCCTGACCCAATTGATGGAGCGAGCCCGCAAAGGTATAAAAGGGGCGCACACAAAGGGCCAGCCAAAGCACACCAAATCCCTCTTTGAAACCGAGGATGGGCAGATTCTGGTTGGCACTGAAAAACCAGCGCAACAGCAATCACCGAGACGCTTCATCGTTAATGACAGCGAGGGCAAACCCGTCGAGGTGTGGGATCAAATCTCCGATAGCTCGAAGTACCGCTTGAATACCGAACTGAGCCAACCCAAGACTGCGCCCCCGGCGCTGCCGAGCGACCTTGCCACCACGCTGACCGAAGCCGAATCCCGCTTAGCCGCAGTGGATGCCTTCGAAAACACAGTCCGCTCTTACAAAACAATGGAGCCGGTCAACCTTGAGCACATGCTGGTCAGTGAAGCCCAAGCATTGGAGTTTCGAGCCAACCAGCTCCAGGGCCTGTCCCCCAATCACTCGCTGATCGAACAACTACGCACCCGGGCGGCGCCCCTCAGGCCCGCCGGACAAGCCCTGCGTATCGAGCGCACGCTGGCCAGCAAGGCACCGACTGAAGGCTATCTGGACTACCTGAAGGAAATGAACCGCGTGGAGATCCGCAAAGTTGGCATCCGCCGCAAGCTGACACAAAAACGCCCCGACGGAGAAACCGACTACTTGCAGGAATATGCCATTCACGACGCAACCAAACCGAAAGACAAACCCATCTGGTTCGCCCACTTTCACTATGTGAAGGCCGACTCGGCGTTCGACACCTTTGCCAAGGCGCATCTGAAAATTCCTGAGCAGCAGTATCAAGGCCTGCACTGGCAAATGAAGATGGATGGGCGAGGTTTAAAATTCGCCGACTTGAAAATCTGGCGCGGCAATATCGATAAACTCCTTGCAAAGAAACATTTCGAGGCCCTGAACTGACTTAAATGACGCAACGGCCAACATGAATGGTTTTCAATGTCTTATCATTAAGCACAAAATTCATTCATGGAGGCCTCCGTGCTGGAAATCCGCCACCTCAAGACCCTGCACGCCCTGCGCGAAGCCGACAGCCTGGTCGAAGCTGCCGAGCGCCTGCACCTGACGCAATCGGCGCTGTCCCACCAGTTCAAGGAACTGGAAGAACGCCTGGGCATGCCGCTGTTTGTGCGCAAGACCAAGCCGCTGCGCTTCACCAGCGCCGGCTTGCGCCTGTTGCAACTGGCCGATGCCACCCTGCCCTTGCTGCGCGGCGCCGAGCGCGACATCGCGCGGCTGGCCGGTGGCACCGCAGGGCGTTTGCACATGGCTATCGAATGCCACAGTTGCTTCCAGTGGCTGATGCCGACCATCGACCAGTTCCGCGACGCCTGGCCGGAAGTCGAGCTGGACCTGGCCTCAGGCTTTGCTTTCGCGCCGCTGCCGGCCCTGGCACGTGGCGACCTGGACCTGGTGGTGACCTCCGACCCGTTGGAACTGCCGGGCATCACTTATGTGCCGCTGTTTACCTACGAAGCCATGCTGGCCGTGGCCAACCAGCATGCGTTGGCGAACAAGTCGTACATCGTGCCGCAGGACCTGCTCAGCGAAACCCTGATCACCTATCCGGTGGAGCGCGACCGCCTGGACATCTTCACGCGGTTCCTGGAGCCCGCCGACGTGGAACCTGCCCAGGTGCGCACCTCGGAGCTGACAGTGATGATGATGCAACTGGTTGCCAGCGGCCGCGGCGTGTGCGGCATGCCGCATTGGGCGCTGCATGAATACAGCTCGCGCGGTTATGTGAAAGCCAAGCGTTTGGGCGAGAAGGGTTTGTTTGCGACGTTGTATGCGGGGATCCGTGCGGACATGCTCGATGCGCCATACATGCGCGACTTCTTGCTGACGGCGAAAGACACGTCGTTTTCGACCCTGGATGGCGTCAGCGCCGTGCGTTAATCACGCACCCAGGTGAAAACAATGAGGACTCTACTGTGGTTCCCCTATGGAATTTCAGTCGGCTCTGAGTTCACGCCACATGTGGATCTTGTCGAAGTACTCGATTCCCACCCGCACCGCCAACGGCTCCAGGCCGTACTGAATAAAACCGCAGCGCTGGTATAACGCAAAGGCTGCGTCGTTGCCGGCAGTGACGGTCAGTTGGATCACTTTGACGCCGGGTTGGCAGCGCGCCGCACTGAGCGCCGCCTCCACCAACTGACGGCCCAGGCCTTTGCGCTGATAAGCCTCGGTCACGTACATGCCGAACAGCGTGACTTTGTGTCGGGCCTTTTCCCGAGGTTCGAAGGCCAGGCCGACAATGCCGGCCAGGGTGTGCCCTTCAAAAGCGCCGAGCACCTGATCCAACGGGCTCTGTATGCGTTTTTCCCACCAGCTCAACGGCATTCGCGCGCGCTCCGCCACGCTGGAGGTAAACGCCTGGGGATAAGCGCCGTAAGCCTCCAGCATCACCACCCGATAAGCCTCGGCGTCATTCGCCTCCAGCCTGCGAATCAGCATGGGGTGAGCGACTTTCGATAAAACGGCAGGATCAAATCGCGGGTCAACGGCGCCAGGTGCAAACCACCCTCACCGGCCGGGTCGATCCAGCGCACTTCTTCAATCTCGGCCGCAGGCGTCACCGGCACGTCGATGTGTACTCGGAACAGCTCGGCTTGCACGGTAAAACCCGGCTCGTTGGCGGCAGGCGCCGAGAAGTTGCCCAAGTACACGGCGTCACTCGGGGCGATACGCAGGTTCAGTTCCTCGTACAGCTCACGGGCCAGCGCCTCGACAGGTTGCTCACCGGCATCGATCTTGCCGCCGGGCTGCATGAACGCCTGGGTGCCACGTTTGCGTACCAGCAGGGTTTGGCCGTCGCTGCCAATCAAGAGGGCGGCGGCGATGCGGATGATGGAGGTCATGCAAAAGTCTTCCTTGAAGGTAAAGACGCAAGGATCACACGGCCACATGCACGCCGCAATCCACTGTGGGAGCGGGCTTGCTCGCGAAAGCGGTGTGTCAGTGACAGATGTAATGACTGACACACCGTATTCGCGAGCAAGCCCGCTCCCACATTTTTGATTGTGTTTAGCCTGGGATGATCGCGTCTTCCTTGATGAACACGCTATAGCGCGCGCCCTCCATGGTCTCGAACGCAATCAACTTGTCCACCAGCGGCAGGTTCAGCACCTTGCCGGCATTGAGCAGCAACATGCCGTTGTCGGCATTGAGGTTGCGCGCCAGCACCATGCCTTCGGCCAGCTCGCGGGTACCCAGCACTTTCACGCTGGGGTCGCCCAGCGTCACGTCATTGAGGTAGGTGGCGCACACCAGCACGAAGTCTTCGACCATAAGCGGGTCATACAGCCTCCCGGCGTACTTGCGGATGTACAGCAGCGCTTCGTCGCTGTTCATCTGCCGCTCGAGGATCAGGCCTTTTTGCAGCTCGATAAAGTCCACCGCGAGTTTGAGCAGGCGTGAACCGGCGGGAATCGCTTCGCCTTTGAGATGGTCGGGAAACCCGCTGCCATCCCAGCGTTCCTGGTGATGGCGGATCAGCCGCGCGGCATCTTTCATCGGCTCCAGGGTCATCAACAGTGATTCACTTTGGGTGGCATAGGCGCGATAGCGTTCACGGTCGCTGCTGTGCAGCAGGTCCGAAGGCGAGGCCATCATGCTGTCGCTCCAGCTCAGCTTGCCGATGTTGTAAAGCGCGGCGGCCATGGTCAGGTCGCGGTTGCTCGCTTCATCGACGCCGTGGGCCACACACCAGGTGCGCACCAGTTCGATGATCTGCCGGTTGGTTTGTTTGGCGCGCGGCAGGCGCAGGTTAGCCAGCAACGAGAACACTTCAGTGCCGGTGGCGTAGCTGTGCTTGAGCTCCTCGTAGGCAAGGTCAAGCATGTCGGCGGTTTGCTGCAGCTCGCTGGTGCGCGAGGCCACGCGCTTTTCCAGGCTGGCGTTGAGCTGCTTGAGTTCATCGTTCTGCTGCTGGATCAGCTGTTCCAGGCGCCCGCGCTCACGCTCGGAATGCTGGTGAGCCAAGGACTGGCGCAGGGCCAACAGCAACTCCTCATCGTTCCAGGGTTTGCTCAGGTAACGATAGATCTGGCCTTCATTGATGGCTTTGATGATCAGCGTCAGGTCGGTCTCGCCGGTCAGCAGGATGCGCACGGTGTGTGGGTAGTGTTGGTGGATGTGCGCCAGCAACGAGGCGCCGTCCATGTCGGGCAGGCGTGCGGCGCTCATCACCAGGTCGATCGGTTGGCTGGCGAGCAGCGCCAGGGCCTCGGCGGCGCAGGTGGCGCTGTGCAGTTCGAAGGGTTCCAGGCGCAGCAACTGCGTGAGGCTGTGCAATACGTCCGTGTGGGCGTCAATCAACAGCACTACGGGGCGGTCGGCATCGGTGAAAGTAACGGACTCTCCCATGGGACACCTCGGATCGTCGGTGTGCGGTCCTTATGCTCTGGGTCTGCCTTCCTGGCGTTTACCGAGTAGTTTAGTCGGTTTCTCGGAAAAGTAATGGCGTTACGATATCAATGCAAAAAAAAGCCGCTCCAGAAACGGCAGCGGCCTTCGAGGTGAAGCACAAACGCCTCACGCCTCGGTTTTTTTCGGGCTCGACCCAAACGAAGCGAAACGCTTGTTGAACCCGGCAATCCGGCCTTCGACCTGGGTCTTGCGCTGCTGGCCGGTGTAGATCGGGTGCGAGGCGCTGGAGACGTCCAGCGGGATATACGGGTAAGTGTTGCCGTCGCTGTGTGTGTGGGTGCGATCGCTGTCAGCGGTGGAGCCGATCAGGAAGAACACGTCGGCGGCGGTATCGTGGAACAGCACGGTGCGGTAGTCGGGATGGATACCAGCTTTCATAAGGCCTCCGGGGCGTCTGGGTGCGATTTAAGCGTTATACAGTAACACAAATCATGCACCCAAACGAGAACCGATTGCAATAAGAATAGGCCGGCTGCTTCTATGCCGCTTCCTGGAAGTCCATTTCCGGTGGTTGCTTGGAGAAACCGCGCGTGAGAAAGCCCAGGTACACCAAGCCAATCGCCAACCACACCGCGCCCAGGTAAATCGCCAAGTGATCAAGGCTGACCATCAGCCACACGTCCGCCAACAGGCCGATGGTCGGGAATACCAGGAACAGGATCAGCTCACGCACACCGCGCTCTTTGGCGCCGATCCAGTAGTGAAAGATCACCGACAGGTTCACCAGGCTGAACGCCAGGAACGCACCGAAGTTGATGAATGAAGTCGAGGTGGTCACGTCGAGTTTCAACGCCAGCAAGGCCACCACCGCACACAACAGGATGCTGTTGACCGGCGTACCGAAGCGCGCATGCAAGGTGCCGAAGAACGACTTGGGCAACACGCCGTCGCGGCCCATGGCAAACAACAGCCGCGAGCCGCTGGCCTGGGCCGACAGCCCCGAGGCGAACTGGCCGACGATCAGGCCGATCAGGAAGATCGACACAAACAGGTCACCGCCCACATTGCGGGCAATCTCGTAGGCCGCCGAATCCACATCGGCGAATTCGAACGACGGGTGGGCGATCTGCACAAAGTACGAGACACCGACGAAGATCAGGCCGCCGATCAAGGTGATCAACATGATCGCCCGTGGGATGGTGCGGCGTGGGTCGCGGGTTTCTTCGGTGAGGGTACTGACCGCGTCAAAGCCCAGGAACGAATAGCAGGCGATGGCCGCGCCGCTCATGATCAGCGGCATATGCATCTGGCCGTTGAAGAACGGGGCAAGCGTCCACAGTGGCTTGCTCGCGTCACCGCCGATGTAGTGGATGCACAACGCGACAAACGCGATCAGCACCAGAAATTGCACCAGCATCAGCAGCGCGTTGATGCCGTTGGCGAGCTTCAGGCCGATGATGTTGATTGCTGTGGTGATACCGATAAACGCCAGCACCCACACCCACTGCGGTACCGCCGGGAATGCCGAATGCAGGTACGCAGCGCCGATCAGCCAGATGGCCATGGGCAGGAACAGGTAGTCGAGCAACACCGCCCAACCGGCGATAAAACCCAGCTTGGGGCTGATGGCCTTGCGCACATAGCTGTAGGCGGAACCGGCGACCGGGAAAGCCTGGGCCATGCGCCCATAACTCATGGCGGTAAAGAACATCGCCACCAGCGCCGCCAGGTAAGCGGCCGGGACCATACCGCCGGTGGATTGCGCGAGGATGCCGAAGGTGCCGAGCACAATGATCGGCGTCATATAGGCGATGCCAAACAGCACCACCGACCCTAACGACAGGGTGCGTTGCAAACGAGCCATGAGCGATTCTCCGCTGATTTATTAGATTTATGGCAGAACTAAAGTCGGTGAAGCAGGAGTCATTGTTCTTATTGATCGTTCCCACGCTCCGCGTGGGAATGCAGCCCAGAACGCTCTGCGTCGGCTCTTGAACGTCGTGACGCAGAGCGTCACCGCAGGCATTCCCACGCAGAGCGTGGGAACGATCATCAGTGCCGGGGGATCAGCAATTCGCGCGTCCCATCGCTGCGTTCAATCACCTCGCCGGGCAATTTCAAGCGCTGGTCATCCAGGTAGCGGTAGTCCTTGCGAGCTGCCACCAATTGGTCGAGATCCAGCTCGACGGCGAATTGCCCTTCCTCACGCCCCGCTTCAAACAGCAAGGTGCCGATCGGGTCCACCAGAGCGCTGCCACCGGCGAACAACAGGTCGCCGTCGCCCTCTTCGACCCGGTTGACCATCAACGCAAACGCCTGGTTTTCCTGGGCGCGAGCCATGATCGCGGTGCGGTGCGTGGGGCCATAAGGGTCCATGTTGCCGTTGGTGACGATCAGCAGTTCGGCGCCCAACTGCGCCAGGGCGCGGGCGGTTTCCGGGAACTCGATGTCGTAGCAAATCAGCAGGCCGACGCGCACGCCGTTCCACAGGCAAGTGGCGTAACGATCACCGGCGGTGAATACGCCGCGATCCGAAGCCCACAGGTGGGTCTTGCGATAACGCAGGGCGATGCCGTCGGGCGTGATCAGCAAGGTGGTGTTATAGAATTGGCCACCGTCGTACTCGGCCATGCCGATGACCACGGCGATATTGCGCGCACGGGCCGCCTGGATAACCGCGTGTACGGTGGGGCCGTCTACCGGCTCGGCAATATCTGCGACGGTCTCGGCCGACGGGAAACCCATCAGGTGAGTTTCCGGGAAGACGATCAGTTGCGTGTCGGCAGCGCACGCAGCAATGGCCGCCAAGGCGCGCTCAAGGTTGTAAGCTGTACCGTTATCGCGGCCTGCCAATTGGGCAAATTCGACCTTCATGGGTATTCCTTGTTCTTTATCTGTGCCGCAGTATGCGCAGCCAACACCGGCCAGGGAATTACGCGGCCGAGGTAACCCGATAGGGGTAGATTGATGAGCATGACGCTGCAAGACATCGCCTGGCACCGTTCGGTGGGGCAAATGATAGACGCCCTGGACCAGCCCAATTTCTGGACCCAGCTTGTGCGGCTGTTGGACCAATACGTGCCGTCCGACAGTTGGGTCGCCTTGTTGTTCAGCAGTGAGCACCGCCCGCTGGTGTTCGCCGAATGCCCAGGCGCCGACGGCACGCCGGACCATCTGTTCCAGGACTACCTCAACGGCCTGTACCTGCTCGACCCGTTCTACATCGCCAGCCGCGACCACGCGCACACCGGCCTGTTGCGCCTGGCGGAAGTGGCGCCGGAGCATTTCGAGCTGACCGAGTACTACCAGCGCTACTTTCGCCTGAACGTGGTGGCCGATGAAATCCAGTTCAATTGCCACCTGCCGGACGGGCGCACCCTGTGCCTGTCGCTGGGTTCGAAACAGCGTTTTGACCCACAGCAAATTGCCCTGCTGTCACTGATCCAGCCGTGGGTGGTGAGCCTGCTGCGCCAGCGCCTGCCCCATGAACTGAACCAGGTAAGCGCGCCGCAACCGCCGATTCAAAAGGATGACTGGGGCGCACAACTCACCGCCCGCGAGCTGGATGTAGGCCGTTTGATGCTCAGCGGTTGCTCCAGCAAGGAAATCGCCCGTAAGCTGGAAATCTCCGTTGAAACCGTGAAAGTCCATAAGAAACACATGTACAGCAAGCTAGGAATCAAATCCCAGTCGGAGCTGTTCTCGATCTTTCTTCAGGCGCAAAACGCCTGACCGTTTGTCTGAAACCGTTGATGAACTGTTATTTCTGACAGTAGCTGGGTTTGCCTGCGCGCTGAACACTTATGTGCATATTTCGGCCAGCGTTGATACCCATGTCTACTCGCCTCTTGATGCTATTACTGAGCTTTTTGGCCTTGGCAGCAACCGCCCAGGATGATGTTGTCGAACGCCTACTGGCGCAAATGACGCCGGAGGAAAAAGTCGCCCAACTCAGCCTGCTCGGCAAGGAAACACCGACCGGCACTGTCGTTGATCAAAACGGCTTGGAAGAACGGCCAACGATAACCGTCGGTTCTGTCATCGGCGCCTACGGTGCCGACCTGACTCGCCAGCTGCAAGTACAGGCCGTACAAGGTTCACGCTTGCATATACCGCTGTTGTTTACCCTTGATGTCATTCATGGCTTTCGCACCGTGTTCCCGGTGCCACTGGCGGAGGCTGCGGCCTGGGACCCTGATCTGACGCAACGAAGTGCGCGCGCGTTGGCTGTTGAAGCCACCGCCAGCGGTGTGCACTGGACCTACGCACCCATGGTCGACATAACGCGTGACCCACGCTGGGGGCGCGTGGTGGAGGGTGCAGGTGAAGACCCGTTTCTCGGCTCGATCCTGGCCGCTGCGCGAGTGCGCGGTTTTCACGGCTCAGGCCCGCCTGACACCTCGTACATGATGGCTACCGCTAAACACTTTGTTGCCTATGGGGCTGGCGAGGGCGGCCGGGATTACAACATCGCCGATCTGTCGGAACGAACCTTGCGGGAGATCTACCTGCCCCCCTTCCAGGCGGCCGTAGCCGCGGGCGTCGACGCGATCATGCCCGCCTTCAGCGAGGTCGCCGCTACGCCCATGCACAGCAACAACGCTTTACTGACAGGGCTGTTGCGTCAAAAGTGGGGCTTCACCGGTATTATCGTCAGCGATTACACCGCCATAGAGGAACTGATCCTGCACGGCATCGCCCGCACCCCATCCGATGCGGCATGGCTGGGCTTTAACGCTGGCGTGGATATCGAAATGGCCAGCCAGACCTACCGGCAACACCTGCCGACGCTCATACGCAACGGCCAGGTTTCAATGGCAGACGTGGATGAAGCCGTGCGTCGCGTACTCAAGGCCAAGCAGCGCCTGGGACTGTTTGAAGACCCTTACCGCTACAGCGACCCGATCCGCGAAGCCAATAGCGCGGACCTGCCGCAGCATCGTGCTCTGGCCCGTGAGGCGGGGCAAAAGTCTATCGTATTGCTGAAAAACAGCGGTCAATTGCTGCCTCTGTCGAAGAAACTAAGCCGGGTGCTGGTGGTCGGCAGCCTGGCCACAGATGCTGCCGCCTCCATCGGCCCGGCGTCCTGGCCAGGCACACCCATCGGCGCGGTAACCGTTCTGCAAGGCATACAAAACGCCGTCTCCACCAACACCGATGTAACCTACCTGCCCGGCGCCTCCCCCGGCAACGCCGACAGCCAAGGTATCGCGGCGGCCGAAAAAGCCGCCCGCGACGTCGACGTAGTGGTCGCCGTACTGGGCGAAAATGCCGAGCAAAGCGGCGAAGGTCAGAGCCGCGCCGAACCTGGCTTGCCCGGCGGCCAGGAGGCGTTATTGCGCGCGCTTCTGGACACCGGAAAACCCGTGGTAGTCATCCTTATGAACGGTCGCCCATTGGTGTTCACGTTGCCCCTTCAACAGGCACCTGCATTGCTTGAAACCTGGTTTCTCGGCAGCGAAATGGGGCATGCCGTGGCGGATGTGCTGTTTGGCGATGTAAACCCCAGCGGCAAATTGCCGATCACTTTCCCACGCAGCGTCGGGCAGATCCCCCTTTACTACGCACATAAAAACACCGGCCGCCCCAACAGCAATGCCGACGGCTCGCCCGACAGGTACAGTTCCAACTACATGGATATCAATCAGGCGCCAGCCTACCCATTTGGCTTTGGCTTGAGCTATACGACGTTCAGCTACTCAACGCCCAAACTGAATAGCACCCGGCTTGCGTCCACCCAAACCCTGACCGTCGAGGTCACCGTCACCAACACCGGAAAGCGTGCCGGCGACGAAATCGTCCAGTTGTACCTGCGCGATGACGTCGCCAGCGTGACCCGTCCCGTCCGCCAACTGCGTGGGTTTCGAAAAGTGCACCTGGCCCCCGGCGAGGCGCGGAACGTGACCTTCACCCTCGATCAAGAGGACTTCGCCCTCCTGGATATGAACCTCTCGCCAGTGGTCGAAGCGGGCACCTTTACCGTCTTCGTCGGGGCCGACTCGACCGCCACCCACCAGGCGCAATTCGAGGTCACCGATAGCCGCCAGTTGTCTATTCCGGGCCAGTCTGTCCTACAGGTGCGGCCAAACTGATTATTCCCACAGGTTGTCTATGGTTTCCGTACAGGCGCAGAATGGCCGATCGACCTATAGAGTTGAACCTGAGGAAAAACCGTATGAGCCTGTCGTTGCTAAGCCGTTACGCCTTCTTTGCCGTGTGCGTTATTTTCACCCTCGCCAGCCTGCCTTTTATCGAACATGAGTGGCTGTGGCCCATCACCCTGGTCACCGGCGTCCTCAGCCTGATCGGTCTTTTCGACCTGCTGCAAAGCCCCCACGCGGTGCGCCGCAACTACCCGATCCTGGGCAATATCCGTTACCTGGTGGAAGCCATCCGCCCGGAGATTCGCCAATACCTGCTCGAATCCGACAGCGACGCCCTGCCCTTCTCCCGGGCTCAGCGCTCGTTGGTCTACTCGCGCGCCAAGAACGAAACCGCCGACAAACCCTTCGGCACCCTGATCGACGTGTACCAGTCGGGCTTCGAGTTCATCGGCCATTCCATGCGCCCCGCGCCGCTCAGCGATCCCAGCGCCTTTCGCGTGATGGTCGGCGGCCCGCAGTGCACACAGCCTTACTCAGCCTCGGTATTCAACATCTCGGCCATGAGCTTCGGCTCGTTGAGCGCCAATGCGATTCGCGCGTTGAACCAAGGCGCCAAGCTCGGCAACTTTGCCCATGACACCGGCGAAGGCAGCATCAGCCCTTACCACCGCGAAAACGGCGGCGACCTCACCTGGGAACTGGGCAGCGGTTACTTCGGCTGCCGCACCAGCGATGGCCGTTTCGACCCGGAACGTTTTGCCGTGCAGGCGCAGAACCCGCAAGTGCGCATGATCGAAATCAAGATGAGCCAGGGTGCCAAACCCGGCCACGGCGGCATCCTGCCCAAGCACAAAGTCACCCAGGAAATCGCTGAAACGCGCGGCATTATGATGGGCGAGGACTGCATCTCGCCGTCGCGCCACAGCGCGTTTTCCACACCGATCGAGATGATGCAGTTCATCGCGCAACTGCGTGAACTGTCCGGCGGCAAACCGGTGGGCTTCAAGTTCTGCCTGGGCCACCCGTGGGAGTTCATGGGCATCGCCAAGGCCATGCTCGAGACCGGCATCCTCCCGGACTTTATCGTGGTCGACGGCAAGGAAGGCGGCACCGGCGCCGCGCCGGTGGAGTTCACCGACCATATCGGCGTGCCGCTGCGTGAAGGCCTGCTGTTTGTGCACAACACCCTGGTGGGCCTGAACCTGCGCGACAAGATCAAGCTCGGTGCCAGCGGCAAAATCGTCAGCGCCTTCGATATCGCCAGCGTACTGGCCATCGGCGCGGACTGGGCCAACTCGGCGCGCGGCTTTATGTTCGCCATTGGCTGCATCCAGTCGCAAAGCTGCCACACCAACAAATGCCCGACGGGCGTGGCCACCCAAGACCCGCTGCGCCAGCGTGCGCTGGTGGTGCCCGACAAAGCCCAGCGGGTGTTCAACTTCCACCGCAACACGCTGCACGCCTTGGCGGAAATGCTCGCTGCGGCCGGCCTGGATCATCCGTCGCAATTGTCGGCCAAGCATTTGGTGCGGCGCATGTCGGCGACCGAAATCAAACTGTTCTCGCAGCTGCATGTGTTCCTCAAGCCTGGCGAGTTGCTCACTGGCGAGGTGAACGGCGAGTTCTATTCGCGCATGTGGCAGATGGCGCGGGCGGACAGTTTTGAGCCGCATGAAGTGGCTGCCGCATAAATATCCGAACACTCTTGACCGCTGAACCGGACCACCGACGGCATCGTTGAAACAAGGAGCTTCACATGCCGTTATTCGACTTCAGCGCCATTGCCGCGCAACTCCCCGACAGCTGGAAATCCACGCGACTGGGCCAGGTCGGCCCGGCGCGAATCAAGGTGTTGCGTATGGATGAGCAAGCTTATGAAGAGGAAACCCATGACTACAACGAGGGGTTGCTGGTGATCGACGGTCAGTTGCGCCTGAGCATTGGTGATCAAGAGATTCGGGTGAGCGCCGGGCAGATGTACCTTGTGGAAGCAGGGGTTGCGCATGCCGTGGTTGCAGGGAGCCATGGCACGTTGGTAATAATGGATATCTAGAGACGAGTCCAAACTTGGAGTCGACAACAGAGTTTATTTACGCTTGAAGTGATAGCGGCATAAACACTGACGATGCCCATTTGCGGCGCCTACGCCCAGGCTCATTTTTCGTTGATTTGCAGCGTGTAGTCCTCCGGATCCAGGATTTCCTTGAATAGGATAACCCCCCCCTGGTCCGTCAGGTCGATCGAATAGAACTTTCTGTCTACTACTCGGCGGTAATGCTTGCCTGATGCAACGGCAGCTTCATAGACAGCGCGATCACCCTCCACCACATTATTGATACCCAGCCTTGTCATAAACTGTGGATGCAGCAACGTATTCGAACCGCTCAAGATAAATCTTAGCGTCGGCATATAGGTCATTGCCGCATGCCCTCGTGGAAGCCAATTACCAGCCGTGCGCGGGCCAATATAATAAAATATTTTAGCCGCACTAAGCTGCTCATGAGCAACTATATCGTAAGCAATGTACTGCGCAACGGCCGACTCCAACTCTTTCTTGGCAATCAACACCTGCCCATAGGCATAGCAAAATGAAAACATCAGCAAAACCGGTATCACCAGCAGTAACTTTAGCACCTCCCACACCCGTTCCAAGACATCGTAGACGAGCAAAAACAACAACATCAACAGTGCAGAAAAACCAATATAATTCCTCGCATCCTGATTAGTTTCGGTTACAAACAGCATTGCTCCAGGCACACACAACAGCAATACCCCGATCGAGCTTATGAACCCAACCAACAAAACGCCCCTGCCCAACTGACCGCCCACTAAAGTGGGGATGTTTTTCAGCCAAAAAACAAACCCAACCATTGCAGTGATCACCAAAATTACAAAAATACCAATATTCCAAGTGTTGACCAACGCGTAAACACTGTCCATGGCAAACACAAACCTATCGCTCACTACACCCAACCATCGTGAGTCAAAGGGGAGGCTGTTGCCGCGACTGCTCGTAACAAGCTGATGAGCTGTGAAGTAATAGATCAACCCGCCCCCCAACAATTGCAAACCGCGCTCGACCCACATTATTAGAATTTTCTTCACCTCGACCCTATTTCTTACACTCCATAGAAATTCGATACAGCAAAGTCCGACGAACAAAGTGATCGTCAGCTGATACAACGCTAGCGATACAGCAATTAATATGGCCGCCAACAGCCCGCGCACAAGCGCTTGTCTCTGCATACAAGTGATTGCATAGATAACAGCCACCACTGCCAACATCATACCGGGGCCGTCATACTGATAGGTAATGTTACCTAAAAAAAACGGATTACAGATAATTGGCAATATGACCAGACAAGCAAAAATATCCGGCCGTGAGAAATACCAGAAGGTTAGACGTGTCATAGCCAACGCCATGACGAAGGTGGCAATTAATAACGGCAAGGGAAATATATTGGTAGTGCCTCCTGTAAACGTTAAAAACTTATGCAGCACCTCCAGCAAAATCCGACCCTGATCTCTCCAATTCGCCCCTTCCAACAACAATGCACGCCAACTATCATCGACATAGGCATAGTCGGCACGAATAATAGGATATACATAGACTAATGACACCACACAGAAAAAAACCAGTACCTGCTTCTTAGTTAATACCTGCTTAGCCCACATTATGCATGCCCTCCTTTATGGGTTCACGTACAACTTCCTTCACCACATACCTCGGCCGATGCTTGGCCTCCATATAAATCCGCCCTACATACTCCCCCAATATCCCAATCCCAATCAGTTGCACCCCGCCCAAAAACAAAATCGCGGTCATCAACGACGGATACCCCGGCACGTCATTGCCAAACAACACTTTGTCGACGATCAAAAAACCCGCATACACCAACGCCACCAGCGAAATACACCCGCCTATATAACTCCACAGCCGCAGCGGCAAGGTGCTGAATGAGGTGATGCCGTCCAGCGCCAGGTTCCAGAGTTTCCAGGCGTTGAACTTGCTCTGGCCCGTGGCGCGTGTGGCGCGGTCGTATTCGACGATGGCCACGGTAAAGCCGGCCCAGGACAACACGCCTTTCATGAACAGTTGCTGCTCGGGCAGGGCCTTGATCACGTCGACTACCTTGCGGTCCATCAGCCGGAAGTCGCCGACGTTTTCCTCGATGTGGGTGTAGGCGATGCGGTTGAGCAGGTGGTAGAACAGCGAAGCCGTGTGGCGCTTGAGGTAGCCGTCGCTGGCGCGGTTGCGGCGTTTGGCCAACACCACATCGGCACCTTTTTGCCATTCGGCAAGCAATTGCGGAACGACCTCGACCGGGTCTTGCAAGTCCACATCCATGGGCACCACCGCGTCACCCGTGGCGTACTCCAACCCGGCGAACAAGGCGGCTTCCTTGCCGAAGTTGCGCGAGAAGTTGATCAACATCACGTCGCTGTCAGCCATGGCGAGCGCATGGACCCGTTCGGCGGTGCGGTCGGTGCTGCCGTCGTTGATAAACACAATCTCGACCGTATGCTTGCGCAACAAAGGCTCCTGCCGCGCCGCGCGGTAAAACCCGTCCACGGCCTGCTCCTCGTTGTACAGCGGCACCACCAGCGAGATTCTCATTGGTCACGCTCGCGAAACACCACCCAGCGCGACAGCAAAAACCCGCACACCAGGCTGACCAGCGAAAACACCAGCACGGTGACTATGCCCGGCACGCCCCAGCGATCGGCCAGCCCACCCACCACCAGGCTCAAGCCGCCCATGCACAGCATGAACAGCCCATAACGCGGCAATGAGGGCGGCGTGGAAAAGGTGTAAAGCGCATTCATATAAAAGGACAGCGACGCCGCCGCCGCGAAGGCAAGAAAATTACTCGCCGCCTGGCTCATCTCAAATGCGACCCTGAACACAAAAAACAGCTGCCAATGGATCACCGTATTGGCAATACCAATCACCGTGTAACTGGAGAATCCCTTCCATGCTTGGCGCATAAAGTTGTCCTGTGGCGTCTGGCCCAGCAAGCCATGACGCGCCCACTGCGTCTACTGTCAAAGTTGACAGGTAGCCCGGCCGCCGCATTGAGACATTCAGTAATACCCAGCCTTTGCAATTGCTTACAAATACCGCCAACCTGCGCCCGCCCGACGTGCGGCGTGTGACAACACGCGCATTCGCCTGTCATGACTTAAACCCCTGTTCAAGAGCCCGCTGCCATGCTGAACGGACGCGACCCGCGCATCGATTTTTTTCGGGGCCTGGCGTTGATCTTCATTTTCTGGGATCACGTCCCCCACAACCCACTCGGCCAGATCACCCTGCGCAATATCGGCTTCAGCGATGCCGCTGAAGTGTTTGTATTCCTTGCCGGTTATGCCTCAGTGCTGGCCTATGGCAAGGTCTTGCAACGCGAAGGTTATTGGATGGCGTGCTTGAAGATCCTGCGGCGGACCTGGGTGCTTTACGTGGTGCATATCTTCTTGCTGGCGATGCTGATGGGCATCGTGTTCTTCGCCAACAGCCATGTGGAAACCCGCGACCTGGTGCAGGAGATGGGCCTGACGCACTTTGTCACACAACCACAGCAAGCCTTGGTGGATGAATTGCTGCTGCGCTTCAAGCCCAACCTGATGGACCCGTTGCCCTTGTATATCGTGCTGCTGGCCGGCCTGCCGCTGGTGTTGCCGTTGCTCTTGCGCAAAACCTGGTGGGTGGTCGCAGTGTCGATGGCGGTGTACCTGCTGGCGCCACACCTGGGTTGGAACCTGGCAGCGATTGCCGACGGGGTGTGGTACTTCAACCCGGTTACCTGGCAGTTCCTGTTCGTGCTGGGCGGCGCGGCGGCGATTCATGGGCAACAACCCCGAGCACAGGACAGTCGGCCACTGCGGCGGCAGCCGTTGTTCATGGTGGCCGCGACCTACGCATTGATGGCCGGTGTGATCACGATCGGCTGGCGCTGGCCCGAGGTGCATGACGCATTGATGCCGCACGCGCTCAGTGAACTGTTGTACCCGATCAGCAAGACCGACCTGTCGCCGGTGCGTCTGCTGCATTTTTTGGCCTTGGCCTATGTCACCGCCAAACTGCTGCCGGGGCGTGCCTGGACGCAAAACTGGCTGGCACAGCAGACCTGCCGGATGGGCCGCTTTTCGCTGGAAGTGTTCTGCCTTGGCGTGTTGTTGGCGCCATTGGCGGACATGGTCAACGCCATGGCCGGCGATGCCTTTGCCATGCAGATTTTTACCGCGCTTGTGGGCGCGGGCTTGATGGCGATGTTGGGCGCCTGGCTGGAGTTCAATAAACGGCTGGACCAATCGACACGCATGGCCGCCGCCTGAAAACAAAAAGCCCCGATCAAGGGGCTTTTTGTTGTGCGCCAGGCCGTCAGGCTACGGAGCGTGCCGCCGCATTGGTCGGCTGCAACTTGAACACGTAATACAACACCGTCAGCAGCACCAGGAACACCGGCCCTACATACAACGCCACCCGCGTATCCGGGAAGTACGCCATCAGGCCCACCACCAGCACCAGGAACGCCAGCGCCAGGTAGGAACTGACCGGGTACAGCCACATTCGGTACTTGAGGCCCGCCGCTTCGGCCGGGCTCAAGCCTTTGCGGAACTTGAGCTGGGCCAGCAGGATCATCAGCCAGGTCCAGATCGCGCCGAAGGTGGCGATGGAGGTTACCCACACAAACACCTGGTCTGGCACCAGGTAGTTGAGCAACACGCCCAGCAGCAAGGCGAAGATCGACAGCAGCAGCGCCTTGCGCGGTACGCCATTGCTGGAGGTGGTGCCGAAAGTCGCTGGCGCCTGGCCGTTCTGCGCCAGGCTGTAGAGCATGCGCCCGGTGCTGAAGATGCCGCCGTTACAGGACGACAGCGCGGCGGTGATCACCACGAAATTGATGATGCCTGCTGCGGTCTTGATGCCCAAACGTTCAAACGTCATCACGAACGGGCTGCCCTGGGTGCCGATCTCGTTCCATGGGTAGATCGACAGGATCACGAACAGCGCGCCGACGTAGAACAGCAGGATGCGCCAGAACACCGAGCCGATGGCACTGGGAATGGTCTTCTGCGGGTTCTTCGCTTCACCGGCGGTCAGGCCGATCATCTCCACGCCCAGGTAGGCGAACATCACCATCTGCAAGGACATCAACACGCCCTGCACGCCGTTGGGCATGAAGCCGCCGTGAGCCCACAGGTTGGAAATACCCAAGGCCACACCGTCGTTACCGAAGCCGAACGCAATGATGCCGACCCCGCCGATCACCATGGCAATAATCGTGACGATCTTGATCAGCGCAAACCAGAACTCGAACTCACCAAAGGCCTTAACGGCGATCAGGTTGATCGTGCCCATGCTGATCAGCGCCGCCAAGGCCCAGATCCAGCGCGGCGTGTCGGGGAACCAGACGCCCATGTACACCGCCACGGCGGTGATTTCCGCCACGCAGGTCACCAACCACAGGAACCAATAATTCCACCCCGTGAGAAAACCCGCCAACGGGCCGAGGTAATCCTGGGCATAACGGCTGAACGAGCCGGCCACCGGGTTGTGCACGGCCATCTCGCCGAGGGCGCGCATGATCACCAGGATGGCCAGGCCACCAATGATGTACGAGAGCATGATCGCCGGGCCGGCCATTTCGATGGCCTTGGCCGAGCCGAGGAACAGGCCGACACCGATGCAGGCGCCGAGCGCCATCAAGCGGATATGCCGTTCACCGAGTTCGCGTTTGAGCGGGCCGCCTTGAGCGGTCTCGCCATGGGGCAGTGGGTTGCCGACTGGCATAAGGGTACAACCTCATCTTGTTATTGGATTGCCCGTCGAGATTCCAGGGTGCAGGCCGGTAAGCCTGCGCCCTTGTCGAAACCGGGCCGCCTCATGGGCGGGCCCTTCTTGCCGGGCAAGATCAGCGGGGCGTGCAGTATAAAAACCTCGACACAGGGCCTTTCACTATAAAACACACCAATTTCAGCGGTATTTCGCGGGAAAAAGCCGGTTTATGGAGGGGCATTACCTGATCCCGCGTGAAAGGCCACGGGGCGAAACGGCGGCGAGTATTGCACAGCCAGGGTGCATCGTCATGCCCCTACCATCGCCCAATGTTCACTGCGAGGGGCTCTATCTCAAGGCTTTCACGCCATAGCGATACAAACCATGGCAAAAGGCGAAAGGTCCCGGTGAAGACTGCGCCCGCAACCGGCACGCTCTGTCATCACCTTCAACGAGACTTCATGGATGACTGAATTGACCACCCCGCATGACCAGCCGACTCCATCCCAGCGCCAGAACGGCGATCGGCAAATGCTGAACACCTTAATCACACACCTCAAGACCCAACCCTACGCCCCCGCAGGCTCACTCCCGGTGCCGGCCCACTGCGCTCTCGGCTGCTGGCTCGGGCTCTATCGCCAAGCGCTCGGCCACCCCTCTTTCGTGGCCTGGGCCGGGCAGCGGCGTTTCAACCCGATGGAAGTGAACGTGCGCAACGGCACTCTGTATGCCAGCGATGCCACCTTCACTTGTGAGGATGCCAGCGGCTGGCAGCAGCTCGCGCCGCCCATCCGGGCCATCGCCCAGATCATCGACCCTGAGGCCATCGGCCTGGCCTATCCTGCCGCAAACCTGTCACTGAGCGCCCGCCAGGTGCTGCGGTTCCACGGCTACCCCCAACCGACTACGCTTGCCCAACGCGGCGTGCTGATTGACGCACTGAGCAGGACCGAACCTGCGCTCGCGGACGCGTTCGAGCGACTGAATCAGGATTTGCACGTGGCGGCCAATGCACTGCGCGCACAGATCTTCGAAGACGACCTGGACGAACGCACATTCAACCTGTTGAGTGTGTATCGCTGCCGTTTCCCGCTGACTTGCGGCTCGTTCTGGGCCGAAACCATGAAGATCGCCGCAACATTACTCGGGGAGATCACTCAGCTTCCGCAGTTTCTGGCCTTGACTCGCCCCCATGCACTGACCCCCGGGCTGTACGAATTTGACCACCAGCAACACTCGATCACAGGCGCCGGCCCCTGGGGTCAACGGGTAGTCATCAGCCATGAGCAGCTGTCGCAACTGCCCCTGGGCGATCGTCTTGAACGCTTGCAAGCCTGCGCTGCGGCCATGAACCTGCTCGTCCATCAGGACGGCCAGTTCAGCCTCGCACAGTTGCTGAGCTTGCACGACCTGCCGTTGCCGGATAATCGCGAGGCGGCCTGGGAACTGATGCAACAACTGCGGCACAGCGAACGGGTGCCGGTGCCGCCCGTGAGTGATCTGGCGCATTCCGACGTCGCCTTGCGGCAGCATCGACAACGCCTCGAAACCACCCGGCTCGCTAGCCCTCAGTTGGGCAATTACTGGGAAGCCCTGGGTATGCCACTACCGGGTGCACTGACCCTTTCAACAGAACAACGCGCCAAGGTGATCCAAATCAGCGCTGCGTTCGTCCCACAACCCAACCTCGGCTTGTTCAATCTGCTGGCCGCCGATCTATCGCCAGGGCCACCGGATGAACAACTGCAACAACTGCTTGCCGCTCCCCGTGCGCAAAAGCTGGCCGACTCGTTGCTCGACGCCGTGGGCTGGTTTGGCCACGCCCCTGGTGAAGCGACCAGCAACGCCAGTCGAGACGCATTGGTTCTTGCCGCGCTGATCCTCAATCTCGACCCACAGGCCGCACAAGCGCGATACACCCTCGCCGGCCTGAACCTGAACCACAGCGATTACCATGGGCATCGTTATGCAGACCTGCGCCGTTCACTTGAGCTGCACCTGATTGATTCCGCTGTTGCTACGTCTCAAACCACAGCGTTGGCCGCACACCTGTTGCTGGCCGGTGTCGCGCCGGAGTTTTTGGTGCAAGACATCCCTGACTCGCTGTACTTCATGACGTCCCACGCCTGGATGCTGTTCAAACAAGGCGTGATGCTGGCAGAAGCGCTCGCCTGTGGGTCAACACGACAGTTGGCGTTCAACGACATCATCGCCCTTGCCACCCAGGAGCCGGAGACGGACCAGGAACGTTTGTGGCGCGAGCATTACGCCACCGCCACTCTGATCGACTGGGCAATCGTCCACGGCGAACTGCAACCTGCGCAGACCTACCGAGTCGATGAAATCGACGCCGTCAAAGAACGCCTGAAAGCCCGTATTAAAACCTTGCACGAAGCGGCCGAATCCATGCGCAGCAAGCTCATCACACGCCACAGCCTGGCCTTGATGGACCTTAAGCGCGTCTTCCCCACCCACCGCGGGCTGAATAAAAAATGCTTGCAAGAAGGGCAAGGCCCCTCTCGGCGCCCCTCCTACAGACCGACCATGGGCGTAAAGCTTCAGTCATTGGTGGATCTGCATATGGGTGGCCACCTGCAACCCATTGACGATAAATGGCGCTCAACCGAGCCCGAACTCGACCTCACCCTGCTGAAAAAAAACTTTGGCCAGTTGCGCGATGTCAACGCGCTGTTCAGCGACGCCGCAGGTGCTTACACCCAACGACTAAAAGAAGCCTATATCCGAGCGATCAGTTACCTGCTGTCGCAGTTACCCCTGGCCGACCGCAAGCGCTTACACGAGGGGGCGGTACAACTGCTTGTAGTGAGGCGAGCCGCCAGCAAGCCAGAGATTGATGAAGGTCCCGGAGAGAAAATGGCCCGTACCGGCCGGTTCGGCTTCATCCTGCGTTGTACGGCAGGCAACAGCTCCCATGACTACGAACTGTTTCCCCTGCTCAATCAAGTGCGACAAAACACCCGCCTTCCCGCCACGCTGGAACTGGGAGGCCGCCCACTCAAAGTCACCACCGGCTCCCCCCACAGCACGCGACCGATTGCGTATTTGCATGAGGGCAGTCGCCTGGCCATTGATGAGGACGCCTACTTCAAAGGCCGCCCACCCACACCTGGCAGGTATTGCACCGTTATCGTGGATCGACTCTGGCATTTCGAGGGACTCCCGGCCACGGCCCGTCCGCTGGTGTTCGACTCGCCAAGAAACCTCACGTTGGCGAGCACCATCGTCAAGCACCACTTTTTCATCGATATCGATATTTGGGTGGCCCAGGCCAAAGGCTTGACTACCCTTGAAGAGCGAAAAAAAAACAGCGAGCAGTTGTTAGAGGCGCTGCTGGGCCTCATACCCTTCTGGTCCTGCGGCCACGACCTCGCGTCAGGGGAAATCAAGCGTGTGCTCGATGGTACCCTCGCCTGTTTCTTCGACATGCTTGGCTTGATCATGCCGACCAAAGGCTTTATTACCAGTGGCTGGAGCCGCCTGATCAAACCCGCACCGACCTATTTGAAACTGCTGCAACTGACCAAACTCAGTGCCACCTTTTTCAATGAGTTGCTCAACCCACTGGAGGCGGTGCCATCGTTGGTGCGCCTGACGGCCCATGGCCTGGCCAGGTTAAACCACTCAGGCCAGCGGGCCCTGGCGGGCGCACTGCGTCAGGCCCAGCAACGTCTGGCCCACGGGACAACAATGGATTACGCCCGGCTGATCAACCGCGCCGACGTCAGGCCTGGCATTCTGATGCACCCTGAGGGGCTGACGCCTCTGTTGGCGATCAGGCGCGCCAACACCTGGCATGCCTTTGACCCCTTCAGTGCAAGGCCGTACGGTCCGGCGCTGGAAGGTTTGCAACTGGACACTACGATGGCCGTCACCCCGGTCAGCTTCGCCGACGGCTACAAGGCGCTCGTTGTAGAATCCTTTTTCGACACAACACCCTTGCTCATCCAACGCGCCGACGCGACCGACTTGTTGGACCAGGACCGCGTCTGGCGTTTGTCCCATAAACAACCCAGCCAGCTGGATGAACTCACCTCAGCGGCGCATACCGAGCTCACCGACCACTTCGACACGGCCTGCCCCGTCGACAGAGCAAAGCGCAGCCCTGGGGTGCCCCTTATCTGTTTCAGCAAACGGCTGTACGCCTTTAAGGACTCGATTCATAAACGCCGAGTCCAGGCGCTCGACCATATTCGCATCCAACCGGCGCCGATGATCGATGGCAACAAACGCCAGTTGGTCTATTACCGAAGCGTGCATGATGTCACCCCGCACTACGACAGCTTCGAATTGACCCCTCACCCGCAACCCTCAGCATTGATCTACCAACCGCAGGTCAGCGGCAGACGCATAGACAACGAGCCGCAGTTCGGCTTGCCCGAAGACGACCTGGACAACCTGCTCACCCGTAAAACCCAAGTCGTGGAAATCGACGGGCTGGTGAACCTCATCAATGACCGTAGAACCCTCCGGGCGCTGGAGATCACCCTCCCCAACACGACAACGCCTCACTGGGTGGCCGAGCCCGATGTGGGTGCTTTTTACCGGGCAAACGCAACGCCCAGCGGTGCCGACACCTTGCAATTCCACCAATTGAATTTCAGCCTGGGCGGGGACGATACAGCCCTGATCAGGGCCTATTGCGACACCAAAATGCAGTTCTTAAAAGCCGGCGGGATGATTCCCGACCAACCGCTGGTGACACTGCCGACCCTGGAGGTCCTGTACCGACAGTTGAGCAAGCGCGGATTTTTGCCTGCCAAAATCGAGAAAATCCGCCAGAAGGCCAGCACCCTGAGTGTCATGAAACAGCGCGAGTTGCTGCTCAATGCCTCGGATCAGGGGCGGCGCCTGGACATCAGTGTCGCCTCGCGTCCGGTCCAATTGGACATCTGGCCGCCAAACCCCGGCCTGGGCACCCAGCACAATCAGTACCTCGCCGAGCAAGCCAACGCCAGTACCCAGACGATGCTGAAGAGAACCGGCCTGAGATCCAACAACGTCGTCGGGGCGACCCCGGATGAAATCCTGCGACTGCAAGAAGCTGAACCCGTTGTGATATGGGAGTACAGCAAGGTCGGTCACCCGAACTACACCGAGGTCATTCTCAAGACCGGTGCCGGCAATTGTGACCAGATGGCCCATGTGGCGTGTGAAATGATCCGAACCAATGGCGGCGTCGCTCATGTGTGGAACTGCCGAGGCCATACCTTTGTGGTGGTGGGTACCGTCCCTGCGGGCTTGACCCAGACCCTGGATTTCCAGGGCGCCGACTGGGCGAACCTGCATATCTGCGACCCCTGGGCGTCCATTACGTGTCCGGCGCAGGACTATATGCGGCAACTGAAGATAAAAATGACCGTCTGGTACCTGGAGGACAAGATGGTGTTTTTCCATGATGGCGTGAGCCATCGCTGGGCACCGGCCAATGACCCGATCTGGCTGAACATACTGGAGACCAGCATGAAATATCCGATGCCATAAACACATTTATCCCCAACCTGCCCGAGGCCAACCCCGCTGTAGACTGGCCGCGTTTTGCCAATGCCCTGCGGTCACATTCGCGTCCACCGTCATCCACTGCGTCTGCGCAATGGCGATCTGAACTACTCGTCTAGTAGCAATCCGATAGTCATTCACGCACACGAAGACATTACCTCGACTTCGGCCTGTGCGAGCCCCAGTGGCATGATGTTACGCAGGCGTTACTGGAACGGGGCCAGGCTTGCAACAAACCTGATGGCACCGGCAATCAGCGTCTACGCTTCAGACAAGTCCGATCAATCTGCAAGCAGGGATCAATCGACTATGGGCGCTCTGTGGCAAACCGGTCCCGTCAAGGCTGAACTCGACAACGACAGCCCGCCCCCAGCACCTTTGCCCAAAAAAACCAGGCCCTGGCGGCGCCTGTTTTGGCTGATCCTGTTAATGGCCTTGATCGCCCTGGGCTTTGCCGCCAACCGGGAGATCCACACTGCTCGTTGGCAGGCTCGCGAGTTCAGCCAGTGGGCTGCCAAATTGACCTACAGCCTGGCTCCAGGCGCCAGCGATGCGATGGTGTATCCCGGCGCCGGGCCGTTTGACCAGCGCCTGGGCTACAGCGCCCTCGGCGAATTCCTACCTCGCCTGCTCAAGCGCAACTACCTGATCCAGTCCCAGGTGCGCTTTTCCGAGGCACTGATGGATTACAGCCGACATGGCCTGTTCATTCCCTACGCCGAGAAAATCCAGGCCGGGTTGACCATCACCGATTGTCGCGCTGCACCGCTGTATCAGTTCAACTACCCTACCCAGTTGTATGCGCGCTTCGATGACATTCCGTCGCTGATGGTCAACAGCCTGCTATTCATTGAAAACCGCGAGTTGCTCGCCGCTGAACCCGCACAGGCCAACCCGGCGGTGGATTGGCCGCGCTTTGCCAAGGCCGCGTGGTCACAGCTCGCCCGTCAATTGCACTTACCGGGGCAAACGGCAGGCGGCAGCACCCTGGCGACCCAACTGGAAAAGTACCGCCATTCGCCCGACGGCCTGACCCTGTCGGGCAGCGAAAAAATCCGCCAGATGCTCTCGGCCAGCGTGCGGGCTTACCAAAACGGCCCGGACACCCTTCCCGCCCGGCAAAACGTGGTGCGCGATTACCTCAACAGCGTGCCTTTGTCCGCCGTGCCTGGGCACGGCGAAGTCCATGGCATGGCCGAAGGTTTGCGGGTGTGGTACGGCGCCGACTTCGCCCAGGTCAATCGAGCCCTGCTCGACACCGCATCGACGCCAGCCAGCCTCGCCGCGCGTGGCCTCGCGTTGCGCCAGGTATTGTCGCTGATGATCGCCCAGCGCCGCCCTTCCCATTACCTGGCCAAGGGACGCGACGAACTGGCACGACTCACCGACAGCCACCTGCGCCTGCTTGCGCAGAACGACGTCATCGACCCAAAACTGCTCCAGGCCGCGCTGGCGGCGCAAGTCACCTACCGCGACTGGCAGCAACAGCCGACCGTCCAGCCCATCGACACCAACAAGGGTATCAGCGTCGCCCGCAGCCGCCTCGCCGCGCTGCTCAACCGACCGCTGTACGACCTTGATCGCCTGGATCTTTCCGCCACCAGCACCTTGCACGGCGAGCTGCAAACCCAGGTCACCGATTACCTCAAGCAACTGGCCGACCCGACCTTCGCCGGTAAAACGGGCCTGCTCGGCGAACGCCTGCTGACGCCCGCCAGCACATCCCAGGTGCGTTACAGTTTCACCCTGTTCGAGCTGACACCGGACGGCTCACGGGTACGTGTACAAACCGACAACACCGACCAGCCCTTCGATATCAACGAAGGCAGCAAACTCGAGCTAGGTTCCACGGCCAAGCTGCGCGTGCTCACCACCTACCTGCAAATCATCACCGAGCTGCACGACAAGTACGCCGCACAAGCGCCCGCCGCACTGAAGAAAGTCGACATCGCCGAACAGGATCGTATCAGCCGCTGGGCCGTCGACTACCTGCTCCAGACACCGGATAAATCCTTGGCCAACATGCTCGACGCCGCCCTCAACCGCACTTATTCGGCCAGCCCCAACGAAGGTTTTTTCACCGGTGGCGGCCTGCATCACTTCCACAATTTCCGTAACGAAGACAACGGCCGCAACCCGACCTTGCGCGATGCATTGCGTGAGTCGATCAACCTGCCGTTCATTCGCTTGATGCGTGACCTCGTACGTTTCAGCACCTATTCGGGCGCCAGCAACAGCGCCGAGTTGCTCAAGGACGACAGCGACCCGCGCCGCCAGGAATACCTGGCCGACTTCGCCGACCGCGAGGGCACGACGTTCCTGCGCAAGTTCTGGAAGAAGTACCAGAAGAAAGACACCCAGGCCCGCCTCGACACCTTTCTCGACGGCCTGCGCCCCACGCCGATCCGCCTGGCCGCCGTGCACCGTTACTTGTTACCCAACGCCAGCCAGGACAGCTTCGACCTGTTCGTGCGCGCCCACCTGAACGGCATCAAAACCGGTGAGAAACTCACCGACGAGCGCCTGCAAAATCTCTACAAAGCCTACGGCCCTGGTAGCTATGACCTGCCCGACCAGGGCTATATCGCCAAGGTGCACCCACTGGACCTATGGCTGGTGGGCTACCTGCTCAACCATCCCGAGGCAACCTTCAGTGAGGTGGTCAAGGCCAGCCAATTCGAGCGCCAGGAAGTCTACAGCTGGCTGTTCAAGAGCCGCCATCAGAGCGCCCGTGACAGTCGCATCCGCACCATGCTCGAGGTCGAAGCCTTCCTCGATATTCATCAGCGCTGGCAAGCGGTGGGCTATCCATTCGACCATCTGGTGCCCTCCCTGGCCACGGCCATCGGCAGCTCCGGCGATCGCCCGGCGGCATTGGCCGAGCTGATGGGGATCATCCTCAACGATGGCGTGCGTGCGCGGGTGGTGCGCATCGACAGCCTGCACTTTGCCGCTGATACACCCTATGAAACCCAAGTGATCAACGACCCCGCCGAAGGCAAACGGGTGATGCCGCTCGAAGTGGCGCGAGCACTGCGCGGGGCCTTGTCCCAAGTGGTGGATGCCGGTACGGCAAAACGTGTGGCCGGCAGTTTCAAACTGGACGACGGCACGCCGCTGGCCATGGGCGGCAAGACCGGCACCGGTGACAACCGTATCGAAGCCATCGGCGCCGGCGGCCGGGTGCTCAGTTCCAAGGCGATCAACCGCACCGCCACCTTTGTGTTCTATATCGGCGATCGACACTTCGGCACGCTCACCGCCTTCGTCCCGGGTAGCTCGGCACAAAACTTCAAGTTCACCTCGGCGCTGCCCGTGCAGGTGCTCAAAGGCATGGCGCCCATTCTGCTGCCGTACCTGAAGCCAGGCAGCCACACGCTGTGCCTGCCCGTGGCCAGTCAACACTGAAAAACAGGCGTCGGGCAAAAGGCCGCGTAATCTTATCCCGGCCAATTTCCAGAGTCCGGCGCGCCATCGCCAGTGCCGATAAACAGTTACAGCCAGGCGGAACCCGGCGTGTCCCTGGTTCCTGCCAAAATCTCGGCTGAATGCAGAGATGAAAGGCCCATGCAATGGTTATGTATGGCCGCCCCTTTAGCCTGGGGAAGTAGTGTAGGTCGAGTCGATTGTTCGATTCACATGGGGTGCCGTCACCCTATCTCTACAGGAAACCAGGTTATGTCGTCACTTACCCTTCCGCCAGCCGAAGACCTGCTACATCGGTTACCGGCATGTCTCACCGCCATTGAACATCTGCTCGATGCCCAACCGGACTTCGCCACGCTGATGGCTGGCCATTTGCGCCAGGCACTGGCCAACCTTGTGCCCGGTACCCCGCTTGATCCCGATGCAGTATTCCTGAACGAGTACGTGTACGACCCCCCGACAACGGACATTCCAGGCCGCCTCGAACCCAAGCCCCGTGTCACCCGAACGCGTAACCTGACCCAGGTTCTGCAAGAGGCTATTGCCACCGGAAAAATACCGACCGAGCAGGCCAAGGAACCGCAAACCGGCATAGTCGAGCAGGCCGTGGGCTTCTACACACGCGCTCACGACACGGGTCGCGACGGCGAAATATCCGCGCTTGAGGTCACGGCCTTCAATCAACTGATCAGCAACCTGCACCATGACAGCCTGGCATTTTACGCGCGCAGGCTCGATGTGTTCTGGGCGTCTACCCAGGCAACCACCGGTGCGCTGAGTGTGTTGGAGGCCATCAGTCAAAAACAACGCGAAGTGTTTGTGCTTGAGTCGGACCTGAAAACCCACGACGCCCTGCAAGAGGTCACAAAGGCCGAGCAGGCGTTGCAGAAAAAACCCACGGACACTCAAGCACTGGAGAACGTTGCCGCAGCCAAGGCCCACCTGAAGATGCACACCGAAGGCCGGCAGTTGATCGACAACCTGGTGCGCCATGAGACCTCGGGCACTGCCACACGGCCACAGGTGGTGGCGATCACCCTGTATTCAACAGGCCAGCCCGAATGGTCGGCGGCGCTGAACGGCTGCTTCGTACTCACCGAACAATTGCACGGGACGCGTCCGGCGGTGCTCTACACCCCGCAATTCGGGGTTGAGGTATTCGAGCATTTCTCCACCCTGGAGAACACCCTGCGCAGACGCCTGGTGACGGGGGCCGATAAAAGCCGGCTGCTTGTCAACATTGCGTTCAGCCAGCGGCACCTTGTCGATGAAGGATTACGCAGTGGGCAGAACTTGCGCTACACACCGATTACCGGCCCTGTATTCAGCACGTGCCTGCAAGCCCAGCGTGACCAGCAAGATGCCGATATCGACCAAGCCTTCAGCGCCACCCCTACCACGTTTGAGACCTTGGCGAGCGCACTGAGCGAGGCCCTGGCACTGCCGCTCAAAGGTAGCCCGAGCTTGTGCGCCCGCCTGCCTGCGCCGGTAGACCCAATGACCTTGCCCGCCCTCGCCCACACCCCGCCAGACCCTGAACAACAGGCGCAGTTGATACAGCTTTGGAACTCACTCAACCAGCAGATCGAATACGTACTGGCCCCAGACAAACACCCTTCGCTGGAGGGCGTGTTCTCAGCCCTGCTCAAGGAGACCTTCCCGCAACTGGCCCACGAAACCAAACCTGTCAATTTGTATGTCAACCGCTACCGCACCGACAGCGACGGCCAGCGCCATTTTGAATCCTCGCAAACCTTGTTGGAGGCGCTTTGCACCTTATTGTGCTGGGAAGATGAACCCCAGGAACAAGCGAGCCACACCGAAGGCGTCTTCAGCAGCGCCACGGCTTTCAGCGCTGCCGACCAGATCCCCTACATCGGCACACTGACGGCCCTGGCGGAGGCCCTGCTGGCCAAGTTGACCGCACACATCACCACTTACTGGCAGACGCCCATAGCGCCTGAACTGGCCTGCCCACAGGCCAGGCTGATAGAGGTGCACCGTCAAGCCCTGGAGGTGCAGGCGCGCCTGGGTATGGCCGACAATACCTTGAGCCCGCAGGCCAAACGGCTGATTGATCAGGTGCTGCAATGCCCGACCCAGGCCCGTCGTGAAGCCCGCTTCAGCCACGGAAACCGGCCAGGGGTGTATCAATTAACACTGAACACCGGTGACGCAGAGGGTGTACGCCTGCCCGGCAGCTTCGTCCTGACCTCCAGCGATGACTCCCGCCCGGTACGTCCCCATTGGCCCTACGGGCACAAAAACCTCAGTACCCATAAAGCTGGAGCGGGTACGGTAGTGCTGTACACCCCGAGCCAGGGCTTTGAAGAATTTGCCACCCTGCAAACACTGCATGACACCCTCAAGGCACGCATCGATACCGGTGACGACACGGGCAAGTTACTGATCGCCAGCTTGCCGCTGCTGGTACTGCGCGGCAAAACCGGGTTATGGGGCAGTGACCTGCGCACCACCTTTGCACCGATAGCCAGTGATTTTGTCGCCGACAGCATTCAAGCATTACTGGACAAGCAGCAGTCTGATATCGAAGCCATCCTGGGCCTGAGCGAGGGTGAACCGGACCCCCAGAGCAACGGCCGTGTAGAACTGGTCGAGCTGTTGGACATGGCAGAGGCCTTTGTGGCACGCAACCAGCGGCTGCTGGAGCGTTGGCGGCCAGACTGGGAAAAGCGCCTGAACCCAGCGGACCAGAAGGCACTGCAAGACCAGCTACGCATCGCAGACGAGAAACAGAACGAACTGAGCAAACACTGGAACGCGCTGATTCCCACACTGGCCGAGTATGCCAGGCAACAGGTGCTGGTGAAGATACGCGCGTTCCAGCCAGACTATCCCACACAGGACATTGACCCGGACCAGACGATGGTCATCCGTACCACGCGAACCCGCATCAGTGGCGGTGCCGGTTTTGCCTCAGTATATGAAACTGTGAGGTCGAGCCCCATAAGCCTGACCAACCTGCTGCTGAAAAACAACAAACCATGGGCCAGGAGCTTATCGTGGACAGAAGACGACACGTTGGAAGCCACCCTGACCACCTCGCAGGGCAACTGGCTACGTGACGCCCAAGGTAAAGCCATCACCGTGGACAAGGAACGCCTCGAACTGTGGGTCAAAGAGCTGAATATCGGTCACGCGTACACCGAGAACGTCCTCAAAAAACACCTCGACCCCCAGACCGAGACGGCCGTGAAAAAAGCCTGGATTGCGAGCCAGGCGGCGACCCTGGACTATGCAACCTTGTTGGCCCGCTTGAGTCCGGATGCCTATAGCACAGTATTGGCCAGTGACCCCGCTCAAAAGAAAGGTGCCGCCTGGATGGCGGCAGTGCTCGCCGCTCCAGACCCCAAGGACCGCCAACCGGTCGACGGGCAGGCAATCATCGCCAATACCCTGATGTTCAATCCCGCCAGCGACGCTCCCGAGGGGCGCGGCGGGCAAACCGTGAACGGCGTTTTGATACTCTCCACCGCCGTCGATGAAATGCGGGTGCTCTATACCCCGCATGCGCCCGACAGCGTGGAGCTCAGGGAAGTCGCCAACGAAGCTGAACTGATCAAACTGATGCGCACCTCAGCCTGGCAGGCTTACCTGCAGGCACGCTTACCCGCCAACACCCGCTTGCTCAATCATCGCCTGACCGCCTACCCGGGCGATGTCCTGGAAGGGCTGTACCGGCAAAACCAGCTGTATTTGCTGGACAAAACCGATACTGAAAGCGTGACCAACGAGGAATTGGCCTACCAGTCCACGCTTAACAAAGTGATGTTCGGCGTTGAAGTCGTGATGACGGTGCTAGGCGGGTTTCCTTGGGGTGGGCACCTGACCTCCTCGGCCTTCCGGTGGATGGGCCGGATGGGCAAAACCACGGTCCAGGCCCTACGCAAAGTGGGGCAAAGCGTTGCAGGGTTGATCGTACGTCGCGCAGGGAAGGGCCAGGTGCTGTTCGAGTTCGCAACAGCCACCACCACGGTCAGTGGAACTGCACGCACCGCCGGTATTGGTATCAAGCCGTTACAGATGCTGCTCAGGCCCGCGAAAAACACGCGCAAGCCCGATCTGACGGCCTATGAGGCAGCCTTCCAACAAGAGTCTCCCGCCCTGGTGGTCAAGGATGGCATTCCCGCCGGCTCGTCTCTGTCCGAAGGCACAGGCATCTATCGCACCACCAGTAATCCCCCCGCCTGGTTGGTCCGCGCCGCCGATGGGCAAGGTAAAGAGCAGGTGTTTCGGATTCAGAATTCGTTCAACCTCTACGACCCCCATGGGCTGGTCGCCCCGGTACTCACCCCTCGCGGTGGGGCCACGTCTTTCAAGCTGCGCAAACTGGCCAACCAGCACTGGGCATTGGACACGCTGAACCGTGTGCCCGGCGGAGGGCCAAAAGTCGACAGCCATTTCACCGCTGCGCTCAGGGATTGGAACACGCACGTCGTTGCCAATGCCCAATCAGGCAACCCGCTGAACCCGGCAGATTTTTTTAAAAACCGAAATGTCGCACACTCGACGTGGAGGATATATGTAAATCAGTACGGGACGATAAACGCGGCAGGGATAGCCAAACTAGCCCCCCCGCCCGCGCAAGGGTACGCAAAGTTTACAGACGCGCTTTTCAACACGTGGTTACAACTCAATGATAAAAGCAGGGCAGCCGCAAACGCCTTTGTAGAGACACATCGTATCAGCCCAACAGTGTGGGCAAGGTACATTGCAAAGAGCGGTGAATTGAGCCCGGTCGGCATAAGCCGACAAATCAGGCTGCTCAAGCGTCCATCGGGAAGGTATGGCAAGATCACGGACCAACATATTCTGGACTGGGACAGGTTGCATCTGCGACCGAAAATCCCGAGAACGACGCCCATCACAAGCGCGGAGGTTACGACATATGCATTTAATAATAACATTCACATAGACTCCTGGCTGACATACGTATCCTCCAGAAACGGCGCCTTCTTCACGAGCACCCGCCATATGACAAGGCGCCTTGAGCGCCTGGGAATTGGAACGCCCTCTACGCCAGCGCCAACAGTCCCTATCGAAACCCCACAGGCAGGTCCCTCCACCCAGCCTCCCGTCTGAACGCCCCTTGGAGCGATAGCTGCCTTGCAAACCTGATTCAGCCCCGAGACAGGGCGCAGCTTCGGTTGGGCCAGGGCGCTCACACCTTGACCCGCACTTTGAATAGTTACCGCCTGCACAACCCGCCCAAACCTCATGCTGATGGTCCACTCCATCAGCATAAGGACAATGCCAATGAGCACGTCGAACACACCAGCAGCATCACCGACGCTTCAAGAAACGCGTACCCACCTGCTTGAAATCGACCCAGAACTGCGCACGCAAACCCAGGAGCCTGTCGCATTACCACCCGAACTGCTTGCGCTGGAAAAACTGAACACTACTCTGATCAGCGCCAATAACGTCCTGCTGGCGCGGTCACGCAGTTTGTTTGAGGCATTGACGCAGGCAGACCTCACCCAAGAAGCCGGCAAAACCTTGCTCGCCCAACTCAGAACCGACTTGAACACCCACCTGCTAGGCCTTGACGAAGTCAGTACAGTGGACAATCAAGGCCGTAAGAGCTACCTCATCCAAACGGCAGGTCTTGGCGCGCTGGAACAGCAGGCCAAGCTCGATGTGCGCGATTACCTGCTGAGCCCCGCCGAACAACGCATGGTTGAAAATTGCTCCCGGGGCCCGGACTATCGACCGGGGATGTATTCGCTCAACTTCAGCTACCAGGATAAAACCGTGGAGTTCGCCGGGGCCTTTGTGCTTACGCGCGAATCCAGCCCAGTCGTAGATAGCCTGACGTCGGGAGAAAACCTCGGCCAGGTCCTGCTGTTCACCCCAAACCGAGGCCTTGAGGCCTTTGACTCGCTGGCGCAACTCGACCAGCGACTCAAGGCGACGCTGGCGTTGCCGGCAGGTCGCGAGGAGTTCTGCCGACACCTGCCGGTGCGTTATCAGGCGCTGGATGTCGACGATATCTGGCCCTTGCAATTGCTGCCCATTGACGGTGAGCCGCTGTTCGAACATACCTGCAACGCGATCATCGACAAGCGCAGCCAGGACATCGAATGGGCGTTGAGCCTGGTTGAAAACCCGCTGCACGACGCAACGCTGCTCAAGTCAGCATTGGACAACGCGGTGACCGCAGCGCTGCCAGACTTGTCGTCACGCTTGGCGTTCAGGCGCCAACAGCTACTCGAACGCAGCGTCTATAACGGCCTGCCGGACTGGTATCGCAACGCGGCAGCGACGGACCAGCAAACCCTGAGTCGTTGCATACAGGACTACAATCAGGCTCGGGCGACCTATATCGAGCTGCTGGGGCCTGTCGCTTCGCCTCAAGCCCTGACGGCTTTCCAGTTGACCGAGTATCTGGACGAAGCGCTGGAAATCCACGACCTGAACCCGTACCACCTGAACATCACCACCCGCCGCAACGTCGCCAATGTCGGCACCTATGAGCAGACCCGTAATCTGGTGCAGTTAAGCTATGACGGGCTGCACACCGGCGACGAATTGCCCGGCTCTGATTTTTTGGCCAACACCACCCTCACCTATGCGAACGCGACACTGCAAGGCGACCATGCCGATCTGAATGCGCAGGGTCTGCTCGACATGCTTCGCGAACCAGGCCTGCAACCGCGCCTGGACTTTGCTGCGCTACAAAAAGAAATGCAGGCCAAGACTGAATTCAAAAAGGCTGCTCGCGACCTGTTTGATCATCGCCTGGTGTTGCTTGCCTTTGTCGCCCGGTTGCGCGGCGACCTGAGCCAGGCAGACCATACCTTGTTCGAAACGTTGCGGGCCGGTACGAACCCGCTCCTGTGCGCACGCACCGTGCTGCTGCATGGTGCGCAACTCAAAGACCTGTGGTTATTGCGCGAGGAAGATGCCAACGGCCAAATCCGGCGTTTGCTGTTGTGCACCCCGGATTCGCCACGCGAGCGACAGTTCCTGGCATTCACCACCGAGCGCGAATGCCAGACGCATATCCTCGGCTGGGCCGATGACAAAACGCGGTTAAAGGGTCGCACCATGAGCGACTACCTGTTGGAACAATGCCCGCTGCGTTTTCGCCCGAAGATGGGCACGTTCCTCGCAGGGCTAGGCTTCAAGCCCGACACAAAGGAACACGAAGAGGTGACATTCGGCCCTGTGTGCTCCCACACGGTCTGCCTGGACGCCATGGTCGTGCATGCGCAAAGCGCTGCGCTGGACGACTACGAATACAGCACCCCGCTGTGGTACCGCTCGGCCCAGGCGGCAGACCGAACCCGTTTGACCAGCCTTGCCGAAGATGCCGCAGGTGCCTTGCGCACCTATAACGCCCTGCCCGATTCTGAAGCCAACTTCATTACCTTCCAGACCTATCTGCACGACCAGGCCAAACTCAGCCTGAATACCCTGCTGGGCCGCCCTCAGAATGATGTCGACCCGGACACCGTATACGTTTCGGCGCCGTGGCCGCTGTTGGGTGGCCTGCCCAAGCCCATCACCTATACCCGGCTGTACAGAGACGGTTACACGGATAACATCGGGTTCATCGACGCGAAATTTTCCACCTCGGCCACGTTCAGCGGGCCGGCGGGCGTCGACCTGAAGCGCCTGACCCCACAGAACGTATCAAGGTCGGTGACCGGTGTATGGATCGGTCAACGCTACACCGACGAAGTGCGCGCCAAATTGCAAAGCCCGAGCAGCCCCGGTTACGCCAAACGGCGCGACGCCAACTTGGCGATTACACAACTGCAGATGAAATACGCGGCGCTCGATTGCTGCCTGCGTGGCCTTATCGCCCGGGTCGACTTGACCTGGCTGGAGCGTGCCATCGACAGCCTTGGCAGCACGGTGGCTGCGACCCGCAGCACTTATCAGGTACATCGCCTGACCATTGACGGCGATTGGGTGATGGGCAACTACCTGTTCAGCCATGCAAGCAACCCGGTTTTGCTCTACACCCCCAACGCCCCCGATGGCATCAGCTTTCGTGAGGCGAAGCTGTTCAACTACTGGCTGAAAAAAGTCGACGGCGTGTCGGATTACCTGCAGGGGCGGGTGCCGGTTCAATCCCAAGTACGGATCGCAACGTTTCTGAAGACTGCCCGCAATGGTTTGCCCGAGACGCTTGACCGTACAACCCCCAGCCCGGCGCGCTATGACCGGACAACCCCCGCCACCACCCTGACCGACCTGCGCAATGACCTCTACAACATGGTGTTGCAGCGAAAAATTGATGATGTGCTTGCCACCACGGTCAATCGCACGGAGATGATCATGGGGGTTCTCTGGACGTGCGTCGAACTGGTCACTGCCATCGCCACCATCCCTTTTCCCGTATTGAGCCTGGGCCTGGGTGGCTTGCTGGCGTTCAAGGACGCGATGCTCGCCATCAGTGCCTACCAACAGGGGGACACGGCCGCCGCCTTGAAACACTACATCGGCTACCTGGCCAATGTGGGCGGCGCGGTGCTGTTTGACTTTCGCCCGGCCCTTAAAGCACTGCCCGTCCGGCCTGTGACCAAGACGCTTAAGCAGGCCACGATGGTCAACGATATCGACCCTGGCATCACTGCCGGAATGAAGCCGGTGATGTTCGATACCCATCAGTTCTGGGTCAAGAACACACCGGATTCTCTGGGACGACATCTGCTGTTTCGTCATGACCCCGTCACCGGGCAAATGCACTCAACAGCCCGTCTGGTGAACCAGAATGCCGATGGCCATTGGGTTCGTTCCGGGGTTGAGGGAGGTGGCCGCAGAAAGACGTATACGCTGCTCCACGAGGAAGTGGGCCAGCCACTGGCGCGCTACGAGATTGCATCCGAGCAAGGCAAGTACTTCAGGTCAGCGCTCAACCTTGAGTATGTGCGCAACGTCACCAACTACTCGGATGACGTCATTGCGCAAGGCGTACGTGAAGGGGCTTATCTTAATTTGAAGCCCCTACGTGAGCGCTACGCCAATCAGGTGAAACACCTGACTGAAGATGCGCAGGCATTTTACGCCTCGCCTCCGGCACGCCCGGACCGTACCGGCTTGCCGGTACTGGCAGCGGACTCCAGCCCGTCTACCGTACTCGCCACCCTGTTCCCGCTCAAGAAACGGCTGATCATTGGCGCATCCAACACCAGCGTAGCCGGTAAGCGGTTACTGATCGATGACATGCAGGCATTGGCGGAGCAAGGGCTAAAACGTGTGTACATTGAAAATCTGCCGGCGGATGTTTTCCGTACCAAACTTAAAATTATCAACGGGGAAGCCGAGGGTGAACTCGCTTACGCCTTGAAACGTGTCGAGGACCACCTGAAACGGGTCGACAAAGCGCTGGGGTGGGAAGTGGACGCGCCTTTTACCTATCGCAAACTGATGCTTGAAGCCCACAAGCACAAGGTCGCGATCGACGGCGTTGATGCCTCGAGTTCTTATCAGATGGAGCATGTGCTGGAGCTTTCTGACAAAGAGCGGTTTATCCCGCGCAACAGCCAACTCAGAAACTTCTATTCCCACAAAGCCCTTGCGCAAAACGATCCCGATGATGGCTGGATCGCCCTGGTTGAGCACAATCGCATAGGGAGCACGGACGAAGTGCCGGGCCTGGCCGATTTGCAGGGCGCCATCGCCCTTCGCGTGGATGATGTTCCACCGGGCCAGGTAGAAAGCATCGTGCCTGATACATCTTCCACCCTGCTGTCGCGCAGTGATTACAGGCTGACAATGGCCTCAACTTCACAAGCTGCACCATCGCCCGGCCCCTCAACAGCGGCACAGGTCGCCCCATCACCGTCTCACTTCAGTGAGTTTGATTTGCCCGCAACGTTTAAAGCAGACCTGGACGAAATGGTGCATACACCTAACAGTTTTGACATCGTCTACGGGCCTAGAATGGGACACCCACACCAACCGGCACACCTGGCGTTCAAGCAAACACGCAGTCGCCTGGATGAAGCCGCCAAACGGGCTTTTACCGCATATACCCCACTGCCACGCCCGGCCTTCGCCGACCTCGCCACGGCGACCAGTGAGGAAGCGTTTATCAAACAGCTGTTTACAAAAATACGGGGGCTGGTTATCGGCGAATCCCATCTTGATGCCTCCAGTAAGCAGTTCCTGATCAAATACATGAAGCTGTTGAAGAAGGAAGGCGTCGAGACCTTGTACCTGGAGCACCTGCTCACCGATCTGCATCAGGCAGAGCTGGAGCTTTTCTACCGCACGGGCAAAATGCCGAAAAACCTGAAACGCTATCTGAGAGCGCAAGATGCCGGCCATATGCGCGGTTATACCGGGCCCGACACTTACACCAATGTGGTCAAAGCCGCGAACAAGGCGGGTATTCGGGTGCGTGCGCTCGACTGCACATCCAGCTATTACGTCAAGCGCATGTACGGGGACAAGGCCCGCATGAACCTGTTCAACTATTTCGCCAATGAGGTGATCAAGGCTGACCAACTGGCGCAAGGCCCGCATCGATGGGTAGCGCTTATCGGGGACTCCCACTGTGACACGTACCTGGGTGTTCCGGGCATTGCGCAATTGCAGGATGGGGTCAGCTTGAGGATACGCGATGTTCACCCCACCCGGGCATTGCCGCTGCAGCGGGGAGGATGGACGTTCGTCGAGGGCCAGATTGGCTCCCACGGCACCAAAGCCCTGCGCAGCGACTTCAAATTGCACGTCGGCATTACCGGCATGCCCACGCCGTTTCCCAAACCTGCACCGGACCGCGCCTGGCTGAGAAACGTCGACGATTTCCTGATCGAGCAGCCTTCAGCCACCCAGGCCAATGTGCTCCACCGTTCCGACAGCGGAGCGATTGTGTCCACCCCCATTCAAATTAACGATACGGGGCAGTTTTTTGTCGAGCGGTGGCCGCAGTTGCAGGGCCGGACCTATATGACGTTGGAGAACTTGATGGAACAACTCAAGACAGAGGTGAATCTATCGTCTGTCTCCAAGGCATCCCTGCCAAGCGAACGGCTGACCGTCGCCGGCGAGGTTCTGATCGAGCGGCCCTCAGCGAACCACGCCCATTTGCTCAGCCGCTCGATAACAGGAGAGCTGCAGACCCATCCTATAAAAAGGGACGCTACAGGGCTGTTCTATGTTGAGGATTTTCTGCTGTTGAAAGATAAGCGGTACTTGTCGATAGAAGACTTGCTCGACGCAATCGAATCGGACCCGAGCCTGACCGTCATCCCCAGCAAAATGTCACCGCGCGCTCGGTTGAGAACGGCCGGCGAGTTCCTGGTCCAACGCCGTCCAGGCGGACACATGAACCTGCTGCATCGCTCCAGAACGGGGGATATCGTTTCCAGCCCTATCAGAATGGACGCTTCGGGGCAGTTGTTGATTGATCGTTGGGATGAGCTTAGAGGTACACCCTTCGCGAACGTTGGTGCGTTGATTGAGGCCCTCAAGGGAACGTTGAACATGCGGCCTGCCTTCTGATCGCCTGGCCATTGAGCGTGCATTAACGCCAATCGCCCTCGCCGCGAACCGTGCGTGCGCTGCAAGGGCGATGTAGTGGTTATGTAGGCCAGCCTTCCTGGTCGGGGTGATTAGTGTAGATCGGGTTGATCATCCGACTCTTCATCTAAAGGCACCCCACCATGTTACTCGAACGCCCCTACCTACACGCTGCCAGCCACGCCAGACAGGGTATTCACTTTGACTTTATCCGGCATGCAATTCCGGATTGGCTCAGCACTGCCACGCTGACCCGCGTTCGCGCAGTGCGGGCCGCCAGCCCTTATGTCTATACCCGCCTCAAGGCTGTCGACGCGCCTGCGGACCCTGTCCCGAGAGCATCGATGGACGAATATTGGGCAGCCAGGAACGCCTTGGATGAACAACTCAAATACATGAAGGACGTGTATTCATTCGCCGAGCGCCTGCTCAAAAAAGCCTTACGGGAATACGGCAACGTTGATGTGAGAAACACCTTTATTCGTCTTTATGCCCCCGCCAAGAACAGCTGGTGGGTCATTGGCGTACACAAAGGGGTGACCAGCCGAACCGTGTCGTTGCTGGATGCCGCACTGCATAACTTCAGCGCCAGCGAGCAGTTTGCCGACTATGCGTTCTTGTCCGGCGTCGACGCTCGCAGCCAGCAAAACATCCTGACGCTGACCTCCAGCACCAGTGGTCAACCCCTGACGGCAGTGGGTTTCAAGAACTTGTGCCGCACGCTCGATATCGGTCGGCAATACCAGGCACGATTACTAAGCACCCTGGGTTTCAGCAATCAGGTTCAGGCCGATACCTTACGGCTCAAGGTGATTGCCTGCGACAAAGCCTCGCTTAAATATGCCGCCTGCATCGCCTTTTCACAGCAACACATCAAAGCCGATGCAAGGCGTTTGCTCTTTGATATCGTCGAGGGCAAGCCCACTCCATCCCTGGATGGCATACCGGTGGAGTACTACAACCTGAGCCTGCTGGATGCCCGCTTGAGCGGTGTCCTGGTGATTGCCGCGCCACAAGGCCGCGACAAACACATCGAACGCTTGATTGCCTATATCCCCGAGGACCCGGAGCATCCCTTGAAGGAATACGCCTCGCCGGTCGCGTTCATGAACGAGCTGACGCGCCAACTGCGCGACAGCCCTTCGCCCCCCGATGCAACGGACCAACCGCAGGCCAAGGCCACCTACCGGCAATTCTTCAGTCAATTTATCGACCACAAACAACGCGGGTATTTTTTCGCTGAACTGCAAAGCCGCCTATACAAAGTGCAGTGGCATCAAAAGGCACGCACCGACAGCGGCCCCAGCTGGCAAACACTTGAAGTCGACACGCCGCAGTTGCACTTCAGCGTGCAAAACATCTTTGACGATTACCAGAACCGCCCGCCCTCAGACCACGCCGAACCCGATACGCTGTGGCATTACCTGTACCGGGTCAGACTCAACAAGATCGTCAACGACACCCGGGAAATTGCCGTCACCACCGCCTATGCAGACCGGATGGCACGCTGGGCCTGGTGGGACAACCTGAGCAAGATCCTGTCGGATATCTTTAATGCCGCGCTACTGGTGGTCACCCCGTTCGTGCCGTTCCTGGGCGAGTTGATGCTCGCCTACACCGCCTACCAGGTGGCCAACGATGTGTTCGAAGGTATCGTTGACTGGGCGCAGGGCAAAGGGCTGGAAGCCATCGGTCATGCCATGGAGGTCATGGAGGCGGTGGTGCAGTTGGGGGTTTGGGTGGGGGCCGGCACTCTCGGCCAGACACTCACCCTCAAGCTGTCGCCCTTCGTTGAAGGCCTGCACCCGGTAGAGCTTGCCAGCGGCGAAAAACGCTTGTGGAACCCGGATCTTTCGCCTTACAAACAAAGCATCAGCCTGCCCAAAGGCATCACCCCTGATGCGCAAGGCCTATATCAACATGCGCAAAAACACTGGCTGGCGCATGCTGACAACCACTATCAGGTCACGCCTGACCCGCAACTGCCCTACCACCGCATCGTGCATCCCAGTCGGCCGCACGCCTATCGACCGAAAGTACGCTTCAATGGCAACGGTGCCTGGGTGCATGAAGGCGAACAACCGCGCAGTTGGAACGATGACACGCTGATGCGCCGTATCAGCCCCGCCACCCAGGCGCTCACGACCGAGCAGCTCGAACAGATCCGTATCATCAGTGGCAGCGATCCCGACCATCTACGCCATATGTACGTGCGCAATCAACCGTCCCCGCCGCTGCTGGTAGATACCCTCGAACGCTTTCGCGCCGGCCGGTTTGCCGAAGAATCGGCCCGTAAGATACGCACAGGTCAGCCACTCGATCCGTACTCCTACTGGTTCGAACAGGCCGTCACAGAACTCCCCGGCTGGCCGCCAAACAAAGCCCTGGAAGTGTTTCACAACAGCGACCTGAGCGGCGATTCACGCAAGTACGGCAATGCCACCGCCCTGCCGGCCGACACCCTGACCATCAGCCTGGCCGACGTGATGGCGGCCAAACTGCCGGAGCGGGTATTGGGCTTTCTCGAAGAACAGCAGGTCAATACGTTGCTGGGCGAAACCTTACCCCCGGCACAACGGGCCCAAGCGCTGCGCAATCAATTAGCCAGTTACGTGGATGGCTTTGGCGGCCACATCGCCAACAGTCACTATCAATTGGGCCAAGCCAGCAGCGATCCGCACATAGCCCTGCTGCGCCAGACCTTTCCCGAGCTGCCGCTGAGCAGCGCCAATGCCTTGCTCAAACAGGCATGGCCCGAAGAATTAAAGGCAATGACCGACGAACAGCGCCTGCCCCTGCGCCTTAAAAGCCTGGCTCGAGAACTGAACTTCGACAACCAGGCCAGTCGTGCCGTCGAGGGGCTTTACCCTCCCCGGCAACCGTCGGCACAAAGCGAACGGTTGGTGCTCAACACCCTGCGTTTGCACAGCGACTCATTCAATGGCCTGAAAATCGATATACGTGACAACAGCCCCACCGGCCCCCTGCGCTGCAGCGTCGGGGAAGCCGATGCGCCCCAGACGCGCACCCTGGTGCGTAACGCTCAAGGTAGTTATGAAGTATTCGATGGCGAGTCCAGGTCGCTCAATCACACCGCCGATCTGTACGAGTCTGTGCTCTGGACCCTGGCGCAGGTTCCGGAACGTACCCCACCCTATGCCGCCGATGAAGGTGAACAGTTCAGGCAATGGGTGATCGAGCACAACCAGGCACCGGCCGAGCGACGCCTGGCATTGGCTGAGTCGCCCATAAGCAAGCAGCCCGCACCAGAGGTCGAGGTACTTCTGGGCGGAGGCGCATCGTGCAAAATGAGCCGAACCGACAACTTTGACATGCCACCAAAAACCATTGAGGAGCGCATCAAAGCGCTACTTCCCGCCATTAGCACAGACGGTATTCGACGCTTATCAAACACGCTGGGAACGATTGAAGGTGAGCAAACGCTGACGCAGATGGAGGCGCAAAAAGAGCAGTTGTTCCATCAGCTCGATACCTACATCAAAGGCCCGACCCGCTGGGAAGGCACACCATTGGAGCCAGAAGCGCGCAAGCGTAGGGCGATAATAGCTACGCGCCTTTACGACGGCTGGACCAATGGCCTGACTGTTCACCTGGACGAGAGCTTCGAACACCGTGGCGGCATCGCCCTCGATTTGTTCAACACCAAAATGCCCGATGAACTACCGACCCTTAGCGTGCCGCTGAACCACATCAGCGACGTGGACCTGCGCGGTTGCGATTTTTCAGACCGTCACGCCGCCTTTCTGAACAACTTCCCTCATCTGCGCGATCTGGACCTGAGCAATAACTACCTCACCAAGCTGCCCGAGACCCTCGGCAACCTCAAACGCCTGCGGCGGCTGCACCTGGAAAAAAATGCCCTGGTGCTGGACGACTCAGCCATCGCCACGCTCAAGCGCCTCAAGCGCCTCAAACAACTTGAGATGGCCGGCAACCCATTGGGGCAACCCCCGGATATCAGCCAGATGCCGAACTTGACCTTGCTGAATCTGCGCGACACACAGATCAAGGACTGGCCTGCCGGGCTTGTGGACCAATCCCGCCCGCGGGGTTTTCTACTGGACCTGAGCGAGAATCCGATCACCCAGTTACCGCATGTCAAGCCGGGCTCGGATGATGCCGACATCATCGCCCGTACACGCCTGGACCAGAGCAAACTCACCTCGGACTTTCAAGACTTGCTCGCCGAATACCGCGAGTCCGTGGGGTTGGACCCGCTGCGCTTCTACGCCCCCAAAGGCGAGAGTACGCCCTGGCTCACCTACATCAAGCCTGAAGAGGTTGAACGCCACCGGCAACTCTGGGATGAGATTGAAAAAGAACCGGGCTCCCAGGGCCTGTTTGAAGTGATCAAGTCCCTTGAGGAGCCGGATGCGTTTCAAGCCGAGGAGGACCGCTTGGCCTACCAGAGCAATCACCCTGAACTGAGCCAGAGAGTCTGGCGCTTGCTCAGAGCAGTGGAAGCCGACAGCGAACTGCGCGAACGCGTGTTCAAGGACGCCCGCTACCCCGGGTTGTGCCCCGACGCCGGCGCGTTGATTTTTCAGAAACTGGGCGTCGAAGTCCTCGTCAGCGAAGCCTATCGGACCAGCACATCACCGGCGGAACTTGAGGCCAGGCTGGTGGTATTGGCCCGCGGAGCCGCTCGCGATGCTTACATGGGCAAAGCCATTGGTGAAGATATCGCCCACCGCCTCAAACCCAAAGAACAGGGCGGGCTCGGTCAGCGCCTCTGGTCGCAGGTCGTCGACGGCGAGCATGGAGAGATCGATGAGGCCGGCATTCACCTGGCCTATCGCAGCACACTGGCAGACCGACTGGATCTACCGTGGCTATCGACCCATATGACCTACCGTACACTCGCTGACGTGACCCCCGAGCAGATCGAGAAAGTTGCCAGCGCAGTAGCCAGGCAGGAAGAAGGTGACGGGCTGGTCAACCAGATGCTGCTGGACAACCGCTGGGAGCTTTACCTCGAGCAGCATAACCCCATCGCCCGCTGGAACAACGACACCACCTTTGACCTGAAGTACGCCCAGCTCGATGACCTGCAAGCGCTGCAACAAAACTACGCAGACTCACAAGACCTGCCTGAGACCGATCTGGAACCCCAGCGGGAAAAACTGCGCAGCCTGGCACAGGCGCTGGGCTTGGACGAAAGCAGCGTGTTATCCGGTAACCCCATGAGCTCGACACTGTACAACACGACGCTCAACGAGTTGGGATACCGTCACAAACAGTGGCTGCGGGACCTGACCCGCGAAGCGTTGAACCGCGCGGGGACACGTAAAAACCGGACTTGATCAAGGCGCCGGAAAATCAAACAGCAGGTGCACCGTGCCGTAATAATCGCCGCCCTTGTAACCGTCCTCCGGTTCAATGGCGGCGATTTCCAGTTCGGCACGCCGACCTGCACGCGCTTCATCTGCGCTGAGTACCAGAGTCGAATCCAGCGTCAACGGCACCCGGTTGAACAGCACCTGCAAGTCGATGCGGTTGCGGCCACTTAACAGGTAGGGTGTATCGCCGAGCCGCGCCGCCACGCCGCCGTTGATGTTTTTCACATCGAAGTGCTTGCGCAAACGACCCAACCGGGCAGTCGCCAGGTCCCAGGCCAGCACCTGGTCCTGCCCCATCCAGTCGGGTTCAGAGGGCAGCACATAAGCCTCATGGATCGGGATGGTCACTGACACATCAAAACTGTGCCGCTCCTGGAACGCCCACGCCTGCCCGCCCAGAGACACAGGCGCAATCAATGCGGCCAGTACCGTCAGTTGCTTGAACATAGTCATCACCCGTTACTGTTGACCGACATCGGTTTTTTGCTGCGGCCTTCGATCAACTGGAAGTTGAACTGGCGTTCCGGCTTTTTCTCGAGCGCCAACTGGCGACCGGGCAAGATGTGGTGCTTGGTGGTGGCCTCACAGTCAGTCTTTTTCGCCACCGCACAATTGCGGAACTCATCGAGCACCACCACACTGTTGCCCGCATTACGCAGGGTGTATTGGCTGGCAGTCTCGCTGATCTGTGTATCGAAACGGGTGTCCTTGGGCCTGACGAAAAACACCGTGCCGTAGCCCGCCATGACATTGACCCCGGCCGCCAGCGCGTCCTTGTACTCGGCGCGCTCTTGATCGGTCACGGCAAAGTCATCTTCCTTTTCCGGTACCACCGGGATAAAGCGCACGCGAAAGTAACGCTCGGTGTCGCGCTCGCCCATGTACAGCAAACGTGTGCCCTGGCGCCCGCCTGCTGGCACGATCAGCCGCGCCGGACTGGCCATCAGGCCGTCACGATTGGTGGCGCTGCCCTTGGCATCGGTCATCGAGGCAACGGGCACTTCCCTGGAGGTGCCGTCGGCGTTGTAGACGATCTCCAGCACATTGACCTTGATAAAAGCGGTGCTGGTGCCGCCGTTGTAGACCCGCTTGAGGTAAGAACTGCGATCGCTGTCCAGATAGTCATAGACCACCCCGACGTTGATCGCCGGCCCCGCATGGGCACCCAACGACATCAGGAACAGTCCCACCGCTAACACTGCATGTTTCATGTTTGATTACGCCTTGTTGATTGAACCCAGCCCACCGGCTGATAGGCGGAAATGCCCGCTCAGACTTCCGAATCCCAGATCACCGTGACCACGCCGGCATAGGTACTGCCCGAGTGTTCGAGCATGCCTTTGACGTCGTCTTTTTCCACGTCGAAGTGCAGTTTGCCCGGGCGGTTATTTACGTAGAACACCGGCTGGAACAGCTCCGTGCCTACACCGTCCAGACGCAGCGGCACCTTGTTCACTGACTGCCCGGCCTCGTTATTGAGGCCAAAGGGCAGCGTGACAGCGACCTGCAATGGCACCTGATCACCCGCGCCATTACGCAGGCCGCAGGTATTGCCCACCGCCAGGCCACACTCAAGCTGCATCTTGAAACGCCCGCTGGCGGAGATGGCGAAGGTCTGGTCACGAAACAGCCGCGACGGCTGGCGCCCACGATTGAGCCAGGCTTGCCAGCCGCCTTCGGGCAATAGCTCGATGCGATTACCGCCCGGCGGAAGATCAACCTTCAGGTCGTGCTCGACCGCCAACTGGAAGTTGAAGGTCAGCGAGCTTTCGGTGGACGCCATCACATCACCGAAATCAAAATCGCCGCCGGGACCGATGCTGTAATTGGTGGTGCCTCGGTACTCGCCGCTGGCCATGCCCAGTGGGTTGGGGGTTTTGAGTTCATACCCATATTCCAGATGGCTATAGGACAGGCGCGAGAAGGTCGCACCGGGGTTCACCGTGCAAGCGCCCGCATTTTCCGGGACGATCCAGAAGAACAGTGCATACGAGACAGAGGCCGCCAAGTAGTTAACGCCCTGGCACGGCGCCGCACCACTCCCCCAGTAATGGGCCCAGCCCGTCCCCCCATTGGCCCAACCAGCGACACCTGGTGGGCGAGGCACATCCCACCGGGTGCCGATGCCCGCAATGCGCATTTGCACCGTCTCGACCTCACCCGTGGCGACATGAGTGACCTGCACATCACGCCAGGATGAAGGCACTTGGAAATAGGCGCCTTTTCGTGGGTCTGTATGGTTGGCCTCAATCGGCTCTACCGAGTTGGCCCGGAATGCAGGGTCACGGATGCTGAAGGTATTCAACGCCTCACACCTGGCCGGTACGTGCCAGGCACAGACGCCACTGTGGGGCGTAGTGTTTTCGAACTTGTTGACCATCGGGTTCGAGGGGTTCGGCCGAAACACTGCCGTGATGTCCTGCACCAGTGCGTGCGCCGGCAAGCTCATGCCGCCCATCGTCAGCGCCAGAGCACACGAGCCCAGGCATTTTTTCGTTGTGTTGATCAAGGTCATGACAATCGAGTCCAAGGGGCCGTCAACCGGCGGTTTCGGCGTGATAGGTAGCTTCGGCCAAGGTGTCCGGTGTGCAGCGCAAGTCACCAATCATCAACACGTCGTTTTCGTTCGGCGCATTGCTGGGGTCCAAGCGAAACTGGCAAAGCAACTGGTTCTGGTAGCGCACTTGCAAGGTGGGCGCGCTGGAACTCATTTCCATCGAGAAAAACCCGTCCACCTCGCTGACCCCGCGGCTGGCGTGATTGATCACGTGATGCCCCTTGAGCGGTGCACCGCGCTCGTCCAACAACCGGCCGAGCACAGTGACGGTCTTCATCACCGTGATTTTGCGGTAGTCCACACCGCCCTTGTTCAGGTGATAACTGGCGCGGGTCGGTTGAATATTGGCGGCCGGCGGGTGGTTGCCTTCAAAGTCGAAGCTCACGCTGCTGCTTTTGTAGGCCGAGACCGGCACGTAGTTGCGCCCCGGCCGCAGGATCGCACCACCGCCACCGAGGTCGTCGGCGCGCAGTTCGATGTCGTCAAGATCGGTTTCAACGTCGATGATCATCCCCGCACCGTTACCCTGGTACTGGCTGCTCAGCAGCATCTTGCCGGCACCGGCGACAAAGGTGCTGTTGAGGTTCAAGCCGCCGCTCAGGTCGCCGTTGAAGGAACTGCGCTGCACAAAGCCGTCACCACTGACCGCGTCTGTATTGAAGCTGGCCATGCCCGACAGGCCAACACCGTAGGTATCGGTGATCGCAGTCGCGGAGACGCTTTGCAGCATGTGGTCGGTGAGGTCTTGGCGCACAGTCACCGAGGCATTGTTGTCGCGCCCACCGTCACGGGCGGTGCGGGTGCCGATACTGCCGGAAATTTGCCGACCTTCACTGCCCAGATTGACACTCACGCTCACATCCACGCCACGATTGCGCGCGTCATTGGTGCCCGCGCTGCCGGGCCGGTCGAACAGCGATAATCGCCAGTTGGCATCGCTGCCGAATAACCTGTCATGGCGGCTCCAACCCAGGTCCAGGCCGGCGCCCTCGACATTGCCTTCGCTGTGGGAGAGACGCATGTTCAGGGTGTTTTTCGCATCGAGGCGGTGGTTGAGCGACAACGCGGTATTGCTGGCCTCGCCCACGAACGTATTGCGGCGCAGGCGCGTACCGTCCGGCAGAGTTTCATAAGTGTCACGGGTGTCGAGCCAGCTGCGGTTGTGGCTGAACACCAGGTTGGTCGCGCCGAAGGTGTAGAGCCCTTGCAGGTCCATGCCGGTGCCGTGGTCCTGGGTCTGGTACAGGTTGGCATAGACGCTGGTGTTGTTGGCCACCGTCCAGTCCATCGAACCGCCGTATTGCAGTTGCTCGCGCACCTGGCGCGCCGAAAGCCCGAGGATCACACGCGGGTGCAGCAGATAGTTGAGGGACGCACCGGCCGTCATTGCGCCCGAAGCCTGTTCGTCCCAGTTGCTGAACAACTTGGTTTCGCGCCCGGCAAACAGGTTGTAGCGCCAGCGATCTTCGGCGTTGCGCCAGTTGCTGGGCTTGTAGACCAACTCCTGGGTAGTGCTGGTGGTCAGGCCGTCCTCCACCAGGCGCACTTCCACTTCATAAATGCCGCCGGGCAGTGGCCGGGTGTCCAGGGTGTGCAGGCCGGCTGCCACCGCCTGAGTGTTGATCAGCAAGCCGTTACGGTAGATCTCCACCGCCGCCTGACGGTTGGCGGTAACGTAGATCGGATACACGCTGGGCTTGGAGTTGTTGATGGCCAAGCTGTCGGAGCTGCCGTACATCAGGCCCAGCGCCGTATCGGGGCTGGCGCCGAAGCTGCGCAGTTGACGGGTGAGGCCGTCGGAATTGGGGGTGAAGTGGCCGAGGCGGAAAAACTGCCCCTGCAGTTCACGCTGGGTGTACAGCTCATGAATGGCATGGCGCATTGGCTCATCGGCGCCACTCTGGCGTGCCAGTTGCAAATTGAACACCTGGCTCCAGTTACCCAGGCTGGAACTGGCTTGCAAGCCATAGCGACCGCCCAGGCTGTCTTCCTGGCTGCCGTTGAGGTTGAGCTGGTTGTTAATGATCAGCCCCAGGCTGCCGCCTTCGGGCTGGTCATAGAAGCGCGGAGTGTCGTCAGTCAGTTCGACGTCCTGGGTGAGGATCGACAACTGGGAGCTTTCCAGGTTGTAGAACGCCGAGATCATTTTTTCCGGGCAGGCCTGGGTGCAGGCGCCCAAGGCCACGCCTTTTTCCAACAGCGCTTGCCAGGTATCACGGGTAGCGGCCGGGACTTTGCTGTCGCCGGTGTCGGTGAATTCCAGCAAGGTCACGCGATCATCCCGTGACAGCACGATCAGAGCCTCGCCCAGCGGTTGTTGGTCAAGGTCCACCCGCACCGCCAACGGCACGTCGAAAAAGTGATCACTGAAACCTGCGGGCAGGCCTTGGGCCTGGGTAATCAAGCTGCCAGGGGTTGCAGCGCCGGAGGCAGCAGGTGCAGCCAGCGCACTCGTACACATCAACAGCGCAAGCGCAGCCGCGATAGGCGTCATCGGAAACATGAACGGATACCCTGAATGCCAAGAGGTAAAAAAATCAGGTCGGCGGACAGAGGAGGGAATCAGCCGACCTGCAAGCGAATGCCCGTGATTAACAGGCACTCATTGGCATCACAGGGCTGGCAGTACGGCGTCGAACACCACCGGAATGGTGGTGGTGTAGGAACCGCGCTGAGTCGCCGTAGGCTTGGCCGCAGCGATGCGCATTTCCGCCCCCACACCTGGGGTGGAGTCGGCTTCGTTGACCACTTCCTGTGGCGTGCCGGTGAGGATCACCCCGTTGAGGGTGGTGGTAACCGGGATGTTCTGCGCGGCATCACCGTTGAACAGCACCGCCGGGCCACCTTCGATGTAGGCGGCAACCGAACCGTTGGTGTTCTTGATGTCGTAGATGGCACTCAGAGGAGCCAATTCACCGTTGACCAGGTTGTAGGTCATGGTCTCGTCACGGCCCCAGTTCGGATCACGCGGCTGGGCGTGGAACACGGTGGTCGGGATGTTTGCCTTGAGGTTGACGGTGTGGCTGGCTTCACCGGCAGCGATAGCGGTTACCGAGGAAGACAGCGCCAGAACAGCCAGGGGAACAGCAACAGCAAACTTCTTGAACATGGTCAATACCTATAGTTGACAATATGAGTGGGTTCGTCGAAAAGAAAGCCTTAAACAACGAATGACAGTGCTGGTTAGTTGAACCGCGCAATGCCAGGCAATAGTCAACTCAATCTAAAAACAGGTATGCAGGCGCATTCCAATATGCACGTAGCCCTTGTAAACAGGGCTCGCATGAAAAAGATGGCATTTTGCCAAAACTTTAAAAATAGCCGTAAGAATTAGACTACTTGAGCGCGAGAGCAGCAATAAGAAGCCGCTGTAAGAACGGTATTACAGAAGTAAGTATATATAAAGACCCGAACACCAGCCTGTCAGTTTGAGTACACACTCTAATTAAAGTTATAACTCTAACTTTCTTTTATTGTCCATGGCCCTTCGAAATTGAGCGGGTTGACGTGGCTCACGACCGCTGGTCGTCTCGGGCTATCGCCACCTAAAGATATATCTTAAGTTATATCTAAACATGACAGAGGATAGACACATGCGACATGAGCCTCGCAGCGAGTTTGAAAAACGCGGCGGCCGCGGCCCACGGGTATTCGCCCCTGGCGACCTGAAGCTGCTGCTGCCGGCCTTGATCGCCGAGCAGCCTTGCCACGGCTACGACCTGATCCGCCAGATCGAAAGTCTGTTCGACGGCGCCTACAGCCCCAGCCCCGGCGTGATCTACCCCACCCTGACCTTTCTCGAAGAGAGCGAGTTGATCAGCGGCGACGCCGAGAATGGAAAAAAACGCTACACAATCACCGACGCCGGTCGTCTCTTCTTAAGCGAGCAAGCCGTTGCCCTGGAAGGCGTGCGCATGCGCATTGATGTCAGCAAGCGCTCGCTGCGTGGCCACGACCGCCCACCGGAAATCCACGAGGCGGTGCATAACCTGCGCCACGCCTTGCATTCGCACCACGGGCGCTGGAGCCCGGAAGAAATCGTTCGTGTCGCGGCGCTGCTCAACGGCACCGCTCAAGCCATTGCCGACGGGAAAAACCAATGAATACTCAAGCTATCCATCGCGTTACCCACGAAATCAAACGCCGCCGCCTCGAAGTGCTGCGGGTGGTCGACATCACCCCACGCATGCGCCGCGTCACCTTGGGCGGGCCGGAACTGGCCGGTTTTATCAGCCTGGGGAGTGACGACCACATCAAGCTGCTGTTCCCACAGAACGCCGCCGAACAGGCCGCGCTGGAAAGCCCGACCTTCAACATCAAGGGCGACGGCCCGCAACCGGCCATGCGCGACTACACGCCACGGCGCTTCGACCTGAGCATCGGCGAGCTGGATATCGACTTCGTGCTGCACGGCGATGGCCCTGCCTCCACCTGGGCCGATCAGGTGCAAGTCGGCCAACACCTGTACATCGGTGGGCCGCGTGGCTCGATGATCGTGCCGGATATCTTCGACAGCTACTTGCTGATCGGTGATGAAACCGCGATACCGGCCATCGCCCGTCGCCTGGAAGAATTGCCGGCCGGGCGCAAGGTGCTGGCGGTGATTGAAATCGCCAACGCGGCGGAGCAGCAGCCACTGAACAGTGCCGCCGATGTGCAGGTGATGTGGGTGGTGCGCGGCCACGACGACCTGCTTGAAACCGTACGCAACCTGACCCTGCCGGGCGGCTCGCTGTACAGCTTTGTCGCGACTGAAACCAAGCTGTCGCGCCAGGTGCGCCGCGTGTTGCTGGACACGCACCAAGTCAATGAGGAGTTCCTCAAGGCCGTGGGTTACTGGCGTGCCGAGGGCAGCGAAGAGGAGTAAAGCCCTCAAGCCCACTGAAGCTCCCACATTAATTTGCAGGGGGCTTCAAGACTCTATCCAACCCCACCACCGCCAACGCAATCAGCACAAACCCCGCCAAAATCCCCCCGGCATTCACAAACACCTGTGGGTAACCGAGGCTGTCCACATCGATGAACGGGTACTGATACTGCCCCAGCAAATGCCCGCGCAGCAGCACATAGCCGAAGTACACCAGCGGGTAAATCACCCAAACGCCAATGTGTTTGAAGTGCAACGTGCGCTTGGGCACACACCGCCACCAATAGATCACAAACAGCACCGGCAGCACGTCGTGCAGCAACTCGTCGGCAATAAATTGAAAGCCGGTGGGGGTCCACAAGTGCCGTAGCAACAGGTTGTAAGCCAGGCTCACCACGACGATGCTCGTAGCAATAGCGCTGCTGACGGTGGGCGCCAGGAAGAACCGCTTTGCCGCCGACTCGCGCTTGACCAGCGCATAGCTCAACACCACAACAACCAGGGTGTTGGTCAGCACGGTGAAGAAACTGAAAAAGTTGATCAGCCCGCCCAACAGGCTCGCGCCAGCCTCCCAGCGCGAATAGAAAATCAGGTATTGCTGAATCGCCAGCCCTGTCCAGCCAGCCAGCGCCGCCGTGGCCACATACCGCTTCATGGCCTCAATCCAGCGGGCGTTTGGTACGCATCAGTTTGACGTACAAGCCTTCGACTTTCTCCCGCGCCCACGGCGTTTTGCGCAGGAAGGTCAGGCTCGACTTGATGCTCGGATCGCTCTTGAAACAGCGCACATCGATGCGTTCGGCCAGCCCGCTCCATTCGTAGTGCTCCACCAACGTGGTGAGGACGTGCTGCAGGGTCACGCCGTGAAGTGGGTCGTTGCTTGTCGCGGTCATGCCAGGCCTTTTGCAAAAAGAGGGAACACAGCCGCGCACCTTAGCCGACGAGGCGTAGAGGTGGAAGCACTGCATTGAATATAGCCCCTGGAAAAAAGTTCCCCTTTTCAGGCAAAAAAGAGATGTTATATTGTAACCATACTTATCAAGCCCGATACCGTTTAAGCCTTCTCTTTTCTGTGCCGTTTTACCAAGGAATGTGTGATGTCCCTCTCTTCTCTGTGGCGCTTGACCCCACTCGCCGCCGCCCTGCTGATCTGCTCCGAAGCCCACGCCCTGGAACTGCAACCCCAAGTCATTACCGGCAACCCGCTGGGCAGCGAACAACTCGCCTCGCCCACCACAGTGCTCGAAGGCGATGACCTGACCCTGCAACAAAAAGGCAGCCTCGGCGAAACCCTGAACAAGCAGCCGGGCGTGTCGTCGTCGTACTTCGGCCCAGGCGCCAGCCGCCCGATCATTCGTGGCCAGGACGGCGACCGTATTCGCATCCTGCGCAACGGCGTGGGCGCGCTGGATGCCTCGTCGCTGTCCTATGACCACGCCGTGCCGCTGGACCCGATCAACGTCGACCGTATCGAAATCGTGCGTGGCCCGGCTGCACTGTTGTACGGCGGCAGCGCCATCGGCGGCGTGGTCAACACCTTCGACAACCGCATTCCCACCGAGGCTATCGAAGGCATCCATGGCGCCGGTGAACTGCGCTACGGCGGTGCCGACACCACCCGCAGCAGTGCGGGCAAGCTGGAAGCCGGCAACGGCACCTTCGCCTTGCACCTGGACGCGAATGCGCGGGAATTCAACGACCTCAAAATCCCCGGCCAGGCCCGCAGCCGGCATGCCTCAGAGACCGAAGACGGCCCCGGCAAAAATGGCCGACTGGGCAACAGCGACGGGCGCCAGGATGGCGGTGCGGTCGGCGGTTCCTACACCTGGGACGACGGTTATGCGGGGCTGTCCTACAGCAACTACGACAGCAACTATGGCTCACCCGCCGAGCAAGACGTGCGCATCCGCATGAAGCAGGATCACTACGCCTTTGCGTCCGAGATCCGCAACCTGCAAGGCCCGTTCACCTCGGTGAAACTCGACGCCGGCTACACCGATTACGAACACCGTGAAATCGAAGGCGGCGAAACCGGTACGATCTTTAAGAACAAAGGCTATGAAGCCCGCGTTGAAGCGCGCCACCAGCCGCTCGGCCCGTTCGATGGCGTGGTCGGCGCCCAAGTAACGCGCAACGAGTTCTCGGCCCTGGGCGAAGAAGCCTTCGTGCCGCAGACCGACACCAACGCCGGCGCACTGTTTATTCTCGAAGAGATGCAGGCCACCGAGCGCCTCAAGCTCAGCCTTGGCGGGCGTGTAGAACATACCAATGTCGACCCGAACGCCAAGGGCAATGCGCGCTTTGCCGGTGCTGATAAATCCAATGACTTCACCGCCGGCAGCCTGTCGTCCGGCGCGGTGTACAGCCTTACGCCGGTGTGGTCACTGGCCGCGACACTCGGCTACACCGAGCGCGCACCCACCTTCTACGAGCTGTACGCCAACGGCGCCCACGTCGCCACCGGCACTTACGAGTTGGGTGACGCCAACCTGAAGAAAGAGAAAGCCGTGTCCAGCGACCTGGCACTGCGCTTTGACAACGGCACGCACAAGGGCAGTTTCGGCGTGTTCTATAGCCGCTTCTCCAACTACATCGGCTTGCTGGGCACAGGGCGCACGTTGAACGATGAAGGTGAAGAAGACGCGGGCGGTAACCCTGAGTACAAATACTCCGGCGTGCGTGCACGTTTCGCCGGTTTCGAAGCCCAGGATCACTGGAAGTTGGGCGAAGGCGCCTACGGCAAGTTCGCCCTGGAGCTGTCGGGCGATTACACCCGCGCCACCAACCTGGATACTGGCGAAGCCTTGCCACGTATTGCGCCGCTGCGCCTGAACAGCGGCTTGCTGTGGGAACTGGACCGCTGGCAGGCGCGGATCGACGTGGAACACGCCGCAGGCCAAGGCAGAGTGCCGGACAACGAAAGCGGCACCGACGGCTACACCACCTTGGGCGCCAGCGCCGGTTATCACTTCAATGTGGGTGGCAGCCAGTGGCTGGCGTTCGTCAATGGCGAAAACCTGACCAACCAGACCGTGCGCTATGCCAGCTCGATCCTGCGTGATATCGCCCCGGCACCTGGGCGCAGCGTGCAGTTTGGCGTGCGCACCACCTTCTAGAAATCAGCGCAATTCTTCTGTGGGAGCCGTGCTCCCACAGAAGCCAGGCATTACAGGCATTCTTGCAGCGACGTTCTGTCACTGTTACCAGATCTGAAATGATGCATCTCTCTAATTACCCTTTCTCAAAACGAGAAGGCGCTTTATCCTTGCCGCAACAAACTGAAACGTTTCACGCCTGCGGTCGATCCCATCTTGCCGAATGTTCCCTGCCTTAAAGACAGCGCTGTCTTAAACCGACCTGCGCGTGGGATTCAATCGCCCGCCTGTGGATAACTGACTTATCCCCAGAAAAACCCAAATTAACGCTGAACCAAGCCCGCGCCGAATCGTCATCTACAGTGAAGCACGGGGTTACATAATTCCAACGTAACGGAGAAACACACTATGAGCACTGATGGTGCCTCAAGCCCAAGCCGCCTGTTGCCCAGGCTGCTGGGGGTCTTGCTGCTGATCATGGGGCTGGCCTTGCTGGCTGGCGGCGTCAAGCTGAGCATGCTCGGCGGATCGCTGTACTACCTGCTGGCCGGTATCGGCATCGCCCTCACCGGCGTATTGCTGCTGGCTACCCGCCGCGCTGCGCTGGGCCTGTACGCACTGGTGCTGTTCGCCAGTACCGTGTGGGCACTGTGGGAAGTCGGCCTGGACTGGTGGCAATTGGTGCCGCGCCTGGCCCTATTGTTCGCCTTGGGCATCGTCTTGCTGCTGCCGTGGTTTCGCCGTCCGTTGCTGCGTGGCCAACCCGCGCCGCTGGGCACTGGCGCGCTGAGCGTGGCCGTGGTGCTGGCGGGCGCAACCGCCCTGGCCAGCCAGTTCACCAACCCGGGTGAGATGGTCAAGACCGGCCAACTGGATCGCGACGCAGCGCCAGGCATGGCCAGCGCTGCACCGGCCCAGGCCGATGGTGACTGGAACTCCTATGGCCGCTCGGCCTTCGGTGATCGTTACTCGCCACTGGCGCAGATCACCCCGGAAAACGCCCACAAGCTGGTGCCGGCGTGGACCTATCGCACTGGTGACATCCCTGGCCCAGGCGATCCCGGTGAAACCACCGCAGAAAACACCCCGCTGAAAGTCAACGGCATGCTCTACGTGTGCACGCCGCACAGCCAGGTGATCGCGCTGGACCCGGACACCGGCAAGGAAATCTGGCGCTTCGATCCGAAGATCAGCAGCCAGGGCGCCGAGAACTTCAAGGGTTGGGCGCACATGACCTGCCGTGGTGTGTCGTATCACGATGACGCCGCCTACGCTTCCGAACAGAGCCCGACCGGCAGCGCCAGCCCGGCTGCGGCACCGAATGCCTGCCCGAAACGCATCTTCGTGCCGACCGCCGACACCCGCCTGATCGCCCTGAACGCCGACACCGGCAAGATGTGCGAAGACTTCGGTGACAAAGGCCAGGTCGACCTGCGCGCCAACATCGGCAGCTTCGCCCCAGGCGGTTACTACTCCACCTCGCCACCGGCCGTGACCAAGAACCTGGTCGTGATCGGCGGTCACGTGACCGACAACGTCTCCACCGACGAGCCTAGCGGCGTGATCCGCGCGTTCGACGTACACACCGGCAAGCTGGTGTGGAATTGGGACAGCGGCAACCCGGACGACACCACCCCGTTGGCCGAGGGCAAGACCTACACCCGCAACTCGCCGAACATGTGGTCCATGTTCAGTGTCGATGAAAAACTCGGCATGCTCTACCTGCCGATGGGCAACCAGATGCCTGACCAATACGGCGGCGACCGTACCGAAGATTCGGAAAAATACAGCGCCGGCCTGACCGCGCTGGACATCGACACCGGCCACGTGAAGTGGACCTTCCAGTTCACCCACCATGACCTGTGGGACATGGACGTGGGCGGCCAGCCTTCGCTGATCGATATCAAGACCGCTGACGGCGTCAAGCAAGCGGTAATGGCCTCGACCAAGCAGGGCAGCATCTACGTGCTGGACCGCAGCAACGGCAAGCCGGTGGTGCCGATCAACGAAATCCCTGTACCGCAAGGCGCAGTGGCCGGTGATCACACCTCGCCTACCCAACCGAAGTCCGACCTCAACTTCATGCCGCCGCCGTTGAAAGAACGCGACATGTGGGGCGTGACGCCGTTTGACCAGATGCTGTGCCGGATTGATTTCAAATCCATGCGCTACGACGGTCCGTTCACCCCGCCATCGCTGCAAGGTTCGATCGTTTACCCAGGCAACTTCGGCGTGTTCGACTGGGGTGGTATCTCGGTTGATCCGGTTCGCCAGATCGCTTTCGTGAACCCGAGCTACATGGCGTTCAAATCCAAACTGATCCCGGCGGCCGAGATTGCCAAGCAAGGCCCGCGCGTCAGCGAAACCGAGGGCGTGCAGCCGAACAAAGGCGCGCCGTACGGCGTGATCCTCGAAGCACTGCTGTCGCCTTTGGGCCTGCCGTGCCAGGCACCGGCGTGGGGTTATGTGGCGGCGGTCGACCTGACCAACCACCAGACCATCTGGATGCACAAGAACGGCACCGTGCGTGACAGCTCGCCGGTTCCGATCCCGCTGACCATGGGCGTGCCTAGCCTGGGCGGTACGTTCACCACCGCCGGCGGCGTCGCGTTCCTCAGCGGCACCCTCGACCAGTACCTGCGTGCCTATGACGTGAAAAACGGCAAGCAACTGTGGGAAGGCCGCCTGCCTGCAGGCGCGCAGACCACACCGATGACCTACACCGGCAAGGACGGCAAGCAGTACGTGCTGGTCATGGCCGGCGGTCACGGCTCGCTGGGCACCAAGCAGGGTGACTATGTGATGGCGTTCAAACTGCCGGATTAAGCTGAACCGGCGGTAAAACAAAGGCGGCTACCTTCACGGGTAGCCGCCTTTTTTATGCCCTATGAGGATCCAATGTGGGAGATCAAGGTTTACAACACGACTCTTTCGCGCCGCATCCACATCTCAAACGCCATGGCATTCAACGGCCGGCTGATTAGATAACCTTGGGCGGTGTCGCACTTCCACTGCCTGAGCAACTTCAGACTGGGCTCGAATTCCACGCCCTCCGCTACTACCTTGAGCCCCAGGTTATGGCTCATCTCGATGGTCGAGCGCACGATTACGCCGTCGCCACTGGCGCTGTCGAGGTTGCGGATAAACGACTGGTCGATCTTCAATTCCTGCACCGGCAAACGCTGCAATTGCGCCAGCGATGAATAGCCCGTGCCGAAGTCATCCACCGACAGGCTGATACCGCAGCCACGCAGCTGTTCCAGGACCACGAGGGCCTGTTGTGGGTTATGCATGATCGCGCTTTCGGTGATCTCGAAAATCAGTTGCTCGGCCGAGACCTTGTACTGCATCAACAAGGCGGTGACGCGTATGGCCAAGTCATCATCAGCCAAATCATCCACCGAGATATTGACCGAGAGTTGCAGGTGCAAACCCCGTTGCGCCCACTCGGCCATTTGCCGGATCGCCTCCTCGATCGCCCACAAAGTCAGGCTGCCCATGCTGCCGGTACGCTCGGCCAGCGGGATAAATTCGGTGGGCGACACCTGCCCAAGCGTCGGATGCTGCCAGCGCAACAAGGCTTCCGCCTGACGTACATGGCCGTGCTTGAGGTCCAGTTTAGGCTGATAACACAGGAATAATTCACCCTCGACCACCGCCCGGCGCAGGTCGCGAATCAAGGTGATCTGGCGCTGGTGGGCAAGGTCGCGGTCTTGCTGGTAGATCTGCAAATGCCCCGGCAAGCTCGCTGCATCATGCCGGGCAATGGCCGCACGGCTGATCAACTCTTCGACCTGCTGGCCGTCGGTGGGGTAGGCGGCGATGCCGATGCTGACTTCATGGCGCACCTCATCATTGCCGATGCGCTGGGGTTCGGTGAGCAGCCCGTAAAGACGGTCGGCGCGGGCCACGGCGCGGTCGATCTCGGTGTTTTCCAGCAACAGCAGAAACTCACTGCCAGCGATGCGCGCTGCGGTGTCGCTGGCCAGCAGGCTCATGGACAAGCAGCGGCTGGCCTCACGCAGCATTTCTTCGACGCCTTGAGGGCCGAAGCCTTCGTTGATCACCCGGTAGTTTTCGATCCCCAGGTACAGCAACACCACCGGCCGCCGCGCACTGATCGCACTGCCCAGGCGCTCCATAGCCAAGGCGCGGTTGGGCAAGCCGGTGAGCGGATCATGCAAGGCGTTATGCGCCAGTTGCCGCTCGCGCACAGCGATGCCGCTTTGCATGGCGTTGAAAGCGCGTGCCAGCAAGCCGAATTCATCATGGCTGCGCACCCGCACCGGCGTGCGGTAGTCACCGGCACCAATGCGTTCAGCGGCCTCGACCAAGGCAGTTAGCGGGCGCGATACACGTCGCGCCAAAAACAATGCGGCCACCAGCGACACCAGCAGCACCGCCAGGGCGATGCCGAGAAACTGCCGGTCCAGCGGCGCAAAGGATTCCAGCGCATGGTCCAGCGGGCTTTGCAGCAACACGCGCACTTGATCGCCATCGCCAGTGTTGGCCAGCGGCAGCACCTGGCTCAACACACGTTGCCCGTGAAACACATTGATCTGCGCCTCAGGGTTGGGGTGGCTGTCGCGCATCAGGCTGATGACGGTGTCTTGATAGGCCTCAGGCTGGGTGCTGAACAACTGGCCAACGCGGCCGTCCTGCTCACTGAGGAACGACACTTCAAGGTTGCTCATGGAGCGCAATTCATTGGCGAACAACTTGTCCATGGGAAAACCCATGACCACACGGGCGATGGGCTGCGGGTCGAGCACTTCATCCTGCACCAGCAAATACGGCTGCCCGTCCATGGCGACGATGAGCATTTGCTGGCCACTGCGCCGCGCATGACGCAAGGCCGCCTCATAGGGAAACAGCGTGCCCTGTACCAACACCGGCAAGGTGCTGACCTTTACCTTGCTATCCAGGCCGAGGACAAACACCTCGGTGGAGCGGATACCGGTGCCATGCCGGCGCAATGCAGTCAGGATCGAATCAGCCTTGGCCTCGATCACTGCCTGTTTGAAAGGACCGTCCACCGTCAGCCAGTCCAGGCCGTATTGCAGGCGGCGCCCGCGCAGGTCCAGCAGGCGCTCAAACACTTGGATGCCGGTACTGAGTTGTACCTGGGCCTGGTTCTCCACGGCACGGCTGGTAGCAGCCTTGACCGCAAAGTATGTGGCCGCCACCACCACCAGCAACAACAGCGCCAGCACCCCGGCGATACGGGTCTGGAACGTGTGGCGCCACTGCATTGCCGAACCCTGCGGCCGCGTTCGCCTCTCTGTGCCACTGGGTCCCTTGCTCATACGCATCCCTGACGACGGCTGATCTGGCGTCAAAAAAATATCTTTTTTTATTCAGTAGTTGGTTTTAGCAGATTAGCTGGGAGCTGGGATAAGTACACCCAATAATCCCGGGCGTGCTCGCGTCATATTACTGACGACCTACGGCTGACCCAGGGGCGCCGGCAAAAGCACTGCGTTCAAATTCACGCGTATCAAGACCTTTCCCACGTGTTGCGTCGGAGGGCGTGCATAGCGATCACATGCGAGTAATGAAAATATCGAGGTTCTTATTTCAAGGAAGTAGCCATGCGATATTTGAAGATCACGGCTCAGGATGACTACGACAACGATGTTATCGACGCCGTTTACCTGGAATTTTTTGACGGTATCAGCCCTAAGCCTGTCGCTGAAGCGTTGGTCATGAATACGTCGGAGCAAGACTACGGAAAATTAAAGTGGGTGTTGGCCGAAGACATTGATGGCAACGGCGTCGACAATAAAGTCGATGGCGATTTGGCACGCGCCCTGGCGAGGCAGTTTCTCAAGTTCAAATGGTGGAAGGTTGATCCCCCCTTTGACCGCTACCTGGAAATCTACTCCGAAGACCTTGATCTGGACGGCAAGCCCGACCTCGTACGGTTGAGGTTCCATCAAGGCGAAGGCGTACCGAGCGACACGACCTTGGTCAAAGCCGCCGCCTGTGTGTTTCTCAATGACTGTGCCGGCGGCAACGTCAGCCTCCATGTAAATACAAACCCGACTGACGATGCCTGGAATGCCGCGCGGGTGGTGGACCTGTGCCGTGACTTTCTGAAGTGCGATTGGAATAACACGCGCACAACAAGACCTAGCGCAGATCAGTGAGCAACGTTAGTCGACACGGCTGACATTCTGGTTTTTCATCTCTTACTTTTATTGGTATTTTTATGCGCTACTTAATCTTGCGTGCTCATGATGTTGATAACAGCGACAAGCCCGATGTTGTTTACTTGGACTTTTACGATCACGCCCTGCCGAAGCCTCTCGCTTTAAAAGCCACATTGTTCGATATCAACAGTGACGGCAAACTTGATTGGAGCCTGGCCGACGACATCAACAATAATGGTGTAGCCGACAAACTCGATGAGGTCATGGCGCTTGAATTCGCCCAACAGTTCTTTGAGTTCAACTGGTTCAGCCCGGACGCGCCTTTCGATAAGTACCTCAAGATCTTTGCCGAAGACTTCGATGCCAATGGCATACCTGACACCGTACGCCTGCATTTTCATCAGGGTGCGGGTGAGCCTCGCGATGAAACCATTGCCTACACGGCAGCGCTGTATAAAAACGGCGATGGATCCGGTAACGGCACGACTGTGAACTGGGATGTGAACAACGACGGCAAGGCCAACGCCGTCGACAACGAACTGGTCCGTCGCTTCTGTAGAAACTTCCTGGTATTGGGCTGGCATGATGCGCACCCATGCAAACCGCCGAAAAAACCGAACAATCCAAAACCGCCAAAACAACCGCGTAAACCGGTGACTCCCCGCCCGAAAAAAACCTGCTGATGGCGAGAGGGCCGGTATACCGGCCCATCCTACGGACTAATTCATGACCCGAGCACGCATAAAGTCGCCCCAACGCCGCACCAGGTAGTTGTGCTCATCCATCACCGAGTTCCACACCGCGATATGCCCCATGCGTCGCTCGTAGGAGCCGCCATCGCGCACGTCACCGATGTCGATCAACGGCAAACCATCGCTGCCTGGCAACTCCTCGCGGGCTGGCAGGCCGGCGTACCAGTAATCCCACTCGGCGCTGCTCAAATGGTCGCGGGTGCGCGCCGGGTTGCCGATGTAGTAACCCTGGCGCGCCATCACCGCACCCGGCCAACCCGACAACCACCAATTGAGATAGGCATACGCCGCATCCAGCACCGAGCCCTGGGCATGGCGTGACAACGACAAGCCGCCAAACCAGGCGCGATAGCCTTCCCGCGGCACCGCCAGCCGGTACTTCACACCCGCACGGTGCAGGCGCATCAAGGTCGGCGACCACAGGCTCTGGATATCGATGCTTGGGCTGAGCATCAACTGCGCGGCTTCTTCATCATCGGACCAGAACGCGGCGAAGTGCCCTTCCTTTTGCTTGCGCACCAGGATGTCGGCGAGCACATCGATCTCTTCGATGCTCATGTTGCCGATGTCCTTGAACTGCGCCAGCCCTGCGCCCTGCACGGCCAACGCCGCATCCAGAGCGCCGATCGCCGCATCACTTTGCAACGCGGTACGCGCGCGCCAGGCCGGATCGAGCAGCCAGCCCCAGCTTTCATTGCCGTGGCTGAAGCCGTCGGGCAAACGCTCGGGGCGGTAGGCAAAACTGTCGGCGTTGTGAGTCAGCGGCAGCATGCTGATGCGCTCGGTCACCGTGCTGCCGAGGCTGCCGTCGTGCTGCACGAACAAGCGTTCACTGGGCACGCTGCCGCTGCCCAGGCGGTCGCTGGCCGACAGCCGGCCGCGCTTGGGCAGGTCGTTGATCTCATGCCACAACGCAATACGCCGTGTGTCGATGGGCTGGATCGCCCGCGCCGGCCACACGAAGTCGACGTTGTGAAACCACTGGTCGTACAGGTCGTAACTCTCGGGTTGCATCACCGCAATGCGCTGGGCCTGCGCCACATCGTGGACCTGGTACACCAGGCGAATGCCCAGCTCTTGCTCGGCACGCACGCGCAGGCATTCCAGCAAGGTCACGGAAGTACCGAGGACACGCAGTGTGATCATGCCGCAAACCGCCGTGAGAACACTTCAAAGGAGCGTCGCAACAGCGCCGGGTCGAGGCCACGCAGGATAAACACCAGGCGTGACTGGCGGTCGGTGCCTGGCCATGCTGGCAAATGCACCGGGGCATGCAGGCAGTGCTGCACGCCATGAATAACGATGGGGGCCGAGCTTGCGTTCACGTTAAGCAGTCCTTTGACGCGAAGGATTCGTTCGCCGTGGCATCTTAACAGCATCGACAACCACACCCCGAAGCCCACCCAATCGAGTGGCTGCTCAAAGGTCAGGCAGCAGACCTGCGCGGCACCGTGGGTCGCCGTAGTGGTGCGGTGCAGCTGCCAACGGCTGACTTCAACCGCCGGCTCTGCACTGCGCAAACCTTCGCCGAGCAGCAGTTGGTCGCCGCTATGGATCTCGTGAGTATTGAGGATCGGCGTGCCAGCGTTGAGCGCCTGCAAGTGCGTGCGCAGTGAGTCGCTGTCGCCCGCCAGATCAGTCTTGCTCAACAGCAGCCTGTCCGCCGCCGCCACCTGGGCCAACCACTCCGGGTGCAGGCGTTCCTGCAGCTCGGCGTGGCTGGCATCGACCAAAGTAATCACCAGGCCGATATGAAAACGCCCACGCAGTTGCACGTCGTTGTTCAAGGTGGCGAGGATCGGCGCCGGGTCGGCCAGGCCGGTAGTCTCGAGGATCACACGTTTGAACGCCGGTATCTCACCGCGTTCACGGCGCTGCAACAGGCTGAGCAACGCGTCTTTCAACTCGCCGCGAATCGAGCAGCACACGCAGCCGCTGGGCAGCAACACGGTGTCTGGCGCGACCTCTTCCACCAACAGATGGTCGATGCCGATATCACCGAATTCATTGATCAACAGGGCGGTATCACCCAGGCTTTCGCCTTGCAGCAAACGCTTGAGCAAGGTGGTTTTGCCACTGCCGAGGAAGCCGGTGATGACATTAAGGGCAATGCTCATGACGACTCCAGATGATCGAGCAATCGTGGGTCAAGCGGGTCCAACGGGCGACCTAGCATGGTCTGCGCCGCCTGCCAGAGTTGATCCAGGCCACTCGCCAGCGCCTGTTTGCCGGTAGCGCCCAACAGCAGATAGGACGCGCCCTGGAAGTCTTCAACCTTGAGCCGGAACACTGCCAGCACCTGATTGATCGCCGCAATCCGGCGCAGGCGCTCGCGGCGCCTGGGCAGCTCATCGCCCAAGGGGTCGCTCCAGTGCAGGTCTTCACCGAGCAAGCCGCAGAGTCCGCACATGCTTACACCTCACTCATGGCATGACATCGCCGGAGTTCGGGCCGAGCGTCTGGCCGACAAACAGGTTGCCACCCGGCTCGCTGGCGAGCAGTACGGCGGTCGGCGCCACCTCATCGGCCAGGCCAAAGCGGCCCAAGGGCAACTCGGCGGCTTTGGCGCGCTTCCAGTCTGCGCTGATGCCGCCCACCAACGGCGTCTCGATCGGGCCGGGGGCGATGGCATTGACCAGCACGTTGTCTTTGGCCACTTCCAGCGCCAGGGATTTGGTGAAGCCGATCACTCCAGCCTTGGCCGCGGCATAGTGGGTCAACTCGGCACCGCCCTTGATGCCCAGTTGCGAGGCCACATTGATGATGCGGCCCCAACGCTGCGCGAGCATGTGCGGCAAGGCGCGCTGACTGGCAACGAACACACTGGTGAGGTCGACGCGCAGCATGTCGTTCCACATCTCGACGGAGAGGTCGACGCAGCGCGCCTGGGTGAGCATGCCGGCATTGTTGACCAGAATATCGATGCCGCCGAAGTGCTCGACGCAACGGTCGACGCTGGCCTGGGCGCCTTCGACGCTGCCCACATCGGCCAGGCACTCGATCACCTCGGCGCCGAGGTTGCGGCAGGTGATCGCGGTTTCGGCGAGGCTCGCGGCGTTGCGGTCGGTCAGCAGCAAGCGTGCGCCTTCAGCGGCGTAGGCACGGGCGATGGCGGCACCGATGCCGCTGCCGGCGCCGGTGATCACAGCGCGACGGTTAATGAGTTGGGACATACAAGTCTCCTTGGACAAACACAGTTCCAATGTGGGAGCGGGCTTGCTCGCGAATACGGTGGGTCAGTAACAAATGCATCGACTGACACGGCGCATTCGCGAGCAAGCCCGCTCCCACATTTTTAGATCGTATCCAGTCAATCGGGCCAGCGCACAGTCAAGCCACCGTCGATAACGATGCTTTGGCCAGTCAAGTAACTCGACGCCTCACTGGTCAAAAACTGCACCAGCGACGCCACCTCATCCGCCCGCCCTACCCGGCCCAACGGAATCGCCCGCGCGGCCTTGGCCAAGCCTTCCGGCCCCAAAGAGTTCTTCGCATCCAACGACTGCGGCGTCTCGATCAACCCCGGTATCACCGCATTGCAACGAATCCCCAGCGCCGCCAACTCCACCGCCAGCGAACGGCACAACCCCGGCACACCGGCTTTTGCTGCTGCGTAATGGCTGTGTTCCTGCCAGCCATACACCCCGCCGGCAATCGATGAAATCGCCACCAGCGCGCCGCCCTCTTTCATGTGCCGGCTTGCGGCGCGGAAGGTGCGCATCACCCCCGTGAGGTCGACATTGAGCATCTCGTTCCACAGCTCATCGGTCATCTCCAGCAACGGCGCGCGGCGCAGCAAACCGGCGTTGGCCACGGCATAATCGAGGCGGCCGAAGTGCTGCACGGCGGCCTCGGCCAGGGCGTCTACCGAGGCGCTATTACCCACGTCCAGTGGCAGCATCAGGCATTCGCCGCCGGCTTCTTTCACCAGGGCCACGGTGGTATGCGGGTCATGGGGATCGGCCGGGAAGTACCCGCCGACCACCGCCACGCCACTGCGCGCATACGCCACAGCAAGGGCTTGGCCGATGCCGCTGGCGGCACCGGTAATCAAGGCAACTTTACGGCTCATCTAACACTCCTTACTGAACGGTTTCCGGGCGCACATGGCGTGCGGCAAACATCAACGCGCCGGACAAGAAGCACGGCAGCGCGCCGAACCACAGCGCGGCGGTTTGCCAGTCACTGCCGGCGGACAACACCTGGGTGGCGCCAAACCCTGCGACCACTGCACCAATCGGCCCCATGGCATGGATGATCGCGCCGCCGGTGGCACGGATGCTGGTCGGGAAGCTCTCGCTGATAAAGAACAACGCCGCCGAATACGGCCCGATCAGGAAGAACAGGCCCAGGCTGTACAGCCCCACCACCATCGGCATATTGCTCGGGCCGAACAGCATCCCCGCAAACGCCAGGCCGCCGAGCATCCAGCCCAGGCCGATGACATTGCGGCGGCCGATCTTGTCGCCCATCCAGCCGTGGGTCAGGTAACCGCAGTAGCCCACCAGGTTGGAGAGCACGAGGATGATCAGTGAATTCTCGAACGAAATATGGTGCACGCTGACGATCACCGAGGTGCCGAGCACGCTGAACACCTGGATGGCCGCCCAGTTGAGCAACAGCGCGGCGCCGATCACCAGCGTGGCGCGCCGGGCCGGGCCACGGAAGGCGGCTTTAAGGCCAGCCTTGCTGTGTTCGTCGTAGTCGACGCCGTAAGTCACGGCGACGTTTTGCGCTTCTTTCACCGCGCCGCTTTTACGCAGCTCACTGATGCGCTGATGGATCTGGAACTGCGGGCTCTCCTTGAGCTTGCGCGCCATGATCGCGATCACGATGGCCGGGATCGCTGCAAAGATGAAGCAACCCTGCCAGCCGATAATCGGCAGCAACAGCGCAGTCAACCCGGCGGCGATCAACGCACCCACCGGCCAGCCGCCCTGCACCAGGCTGTAGATAAACCCACGGCGCTTGGTCAGTCGCGGGTCTTCGGAGGCGCCATACAACTCGCTCAGGTAGGTGGCGTTGACGGTTTCCTCGGCATAGCCCAGGCCACCCAAAGAACGAATCAGAATCAGCGGCGACTTGCCCCACGCGCCGCCAATCGCGGTAAGTGCCGAGCAAAGCGCGGAACCGGCCACGGTAAAAATAATGCCTTTGCGCCGGCCCAACTTGTCGACAACCGGGCCAATCGCAAAGGCGACGACCGCCGTACCCACCGCCACCCACGTTGCGATTTCAGCTTGCTCCACTTCACCCCAGCCAAAGTGCCGGCCGATCTCCGGCAGCAAAGTGCCGAACAGGATGAAGTCATACACCGCAAACACCCAGGCGAAAAACGCGATCCAGGTAGCAAAGCGCACCTCCTGGGACGTCAGTTGCCGGGGTTTCCAGCCAGTCAGGTCAAGCTTGTTGTAGATGGACATAATCGCGCCTCGGGGGATGGGCAAAGGGGTCAGGTACGCGGTTGGCGGCGGATAAAGTCGTCGGCGATTTCGTCGAAGGTGACGAAGCGCACGCCGGCATGGCTCTGGATGTGTTCGATCAGACGCTCGAGCATCAACAGCACTTGCGGGCGACCGGACACGTCGGGGTGGATGGTCATGGTGAACACCGCGTGTTCGTGTTCGCGGTAGACCCAGTCGAACTGGTCGCGCCACATTTCTTCCAGGTGACGCGGGTTGACGAAGCCGTGGCTGTTGGGGGCCTTTTTGATGAACATCATCGGCGGCAGGTCGTCGAGGTACCAGTTGGCAGGGATTTCCACCAGGTCGGTTTCTTCGCCGCGCACCAATGGTTTCATCCAGGTATCCGGGTGCTGGCTGTAATCGATCTTGGTCCAGCTGTCGCCCTTGCGCACGTAGTACGGGTGGAAGTCGTTGTGCATCAGGCTGTGGTCGTACTTGATGCCTTTTTTCAGCAGCAGCTCATTGGTGACCTTGCTGAATTCCCACCAGGGCGCGACATAACCGGTCGGGCGTTTGCCGGTAACCTGGGTGATCAGCTCGATGGATTTATCCAGCACGATTTCTTCCTGCTCGGCCGTCATCGCAATCGGGTTTTCGTGGCTGTAGCCGTGCACACCGATTTCGTGGCCGGCATCGGCCACCGCCTTCATCTGCTCGGGGAAGGTTTCCATCGAGTGGCCGGGAATAAACCAGGTAGTGCGCAGGCCGTAGCGCTCGAACAGTTTGAGCAGGCGCGGCGCGCCAATTTCACCCGCGAACAGGCCGCGGGAGATGTCGTCCGGCGAGTCTTCACCGCCGTAGGAACCGAGCCAGCCGGCGACGGCGTCTACGTCAACGCCAAATGCACAGAGAATGTCTTTAGCCATGGTATGTCTCCTTAGAAATTCAGGGTGGTTTCGACCGACAGCGCGGCCCTGAGCAGGCGTGCGTCTTCGCCGCTCGGGGCGCTGAGCAGCAGGCCGGTGGGTAAACCCAGGGCATCACGGCCGCTGGGCAGGCTGACGCCAGGCATGTCAAGCAAACTGCCGGGCATGGTCAGGCGCAGGGTGGCGAGGTTGGTTTTGACGAACAGGTCGTCATCGGCTTGCAGCGGTGCAAGCGCCGGGGCGACATGGGCGACCGTCGGGGTAATGAGAACGGCACCGTCGAGTTCATCGACCAGTTGCAGTTGCAAGCGGCGACGCGCGTCGATCAGGTGCAGCAATTGGCTGGCGGGCAATTCACGCGCGGCCTCCAGGCGGCGGCGTACACGCGGGTCAAGTCGCTCGGCATCGCGGCTGTCCAACAGGTTTTCGTGCAGGGCGAAGGCTTCGAATGAGCCGAGCCAGCCGTCCTGCTTGATCAGGTTGAGGGTGGCCTGGAAGGTGGCTGACGCGCGCACCTCGATCAGCGCACCGGCAGCCTTGAGCTGGTCCACTGCGCGTAGCAGGTTGTTGCGCACAGCGGGTTCGATGTCTTCCAACGTGCCCTGCTCAAGGACGAAGTGCTGGCCCTTGAGGCTGCGCGCGACGTGCTGTTGCGTGCGGCCGTTGAGCAGGTCGTCGATGGCCAGCGCATCGCGCACGCTGCGGGTCAGCGGGCCGAGGCTGTCGAGGGTGTGCGCCAGCGGGAATACGCCGTCGCGGCTGTAGCGCCGACAGCTGCTGCGATAGCCCACCACACCATTAAGCGCTGCGGGAATGCGGATAGAGCCGGCGGTGTCGGTGCCCATGGCGATGGGTACAATGCCCGCCGCCACGGCGACCGCCGAGCCCGACGACGAGCCGCCGGGAATGCGCGGTTGATCACTGCCTCTGGGGTTATGGGGCGTGCCGAAATGCGGGTTCAGCCCCAGGCCGGAATACGCCAGTTCGCTGAGGTTGGTCTTGCCGATGCTGACCATTCCCGCGCGGCACAACAGCCCGACACTGGGCGCATCGATCAAGGCCGGTGCAGCCTCGCGGCGATAGGCGGCACCGGCGGTGGTGACGCTGCCGGCCACGTCGAACAGATCTTTCCAGGCCAATGGCACGCCATCGAACACGCTCAAAGGCTGGCCGGCACGCCAGCGCGCAGCGGATGCTTCGGCCTCGCGGCGTGCGCGCTCGGCGGTCAGGGAAATAAACACACTGGGCGCCATGCTCGCGTGGACGAGTGCCTGTTCGAGCGCCTGCACCGGGTCGTTGTGACCGCTGGCGTACGCCTGGGCCATTGAGGTGGCGTCTGACATCAAGATGACCCTCATAAAACGTACATATTAATAAAATGTACGTTTTGCAAAGGCAGATTTCGTGCCAGTCTCTTTAAGTGTGTTGTCGTACTCGTACGGTTTATCGCCAACAACTGCGGAATAGGTGGTTTTGCGGTTGGCAAAAAAAAGCGACGCAAGTGAAGAGGCTAGCCACAATTGAAATAATGTATCTTTTATTAATAAATACATTTTGGTGCAAAAAGTAACGTTTCCTCCTTGCCGGCCCCAGAAAAGTGCCACCGCTGTGGCGCAGAGTGACAGGCGCATCTATGAGAGAATCCCCAGCCACTTTCCTACACGCCAAAGAGAACACGATGAAAGCAGTGTCCGCCTCGGCCTCCCGTTACGCGATGATTCACCAGCTGTTGCGTGATGCGATCGTTAACGGCACTGCGCGCCACGGGTTGGTGTTGCTGGAAGCGCCGCTGGCCGAGCTGTTCGGCACCAGCCGCGTGCCGGTACGCAAGGCATTGGACCTGCTGCATGACGAGGGCCTGATCTGCCGCTTCAATGGCCGGGGTTACTTGATCAACCCCAAAGGCCTGGCCATGGAGCCGCTGCGCTTGCCCCTGAGCCATGCGCACCTGGGCCTTGATGGCGAGGCTGAGTTGGTGGATACGCGGCCGCTGGGTGAGCGGATCGTCGAGGAAATCGGCGCGGCGCTGTCGACGTGCATCGCTTTTGGTCACTACCGCCTGGATGAGCAAGCCGCCGCCGAACACTACAGCGTCAGCCGCGCCGTGGTGCGTGAAGCGCTGATGCGCCTGCGCGACCGTGGCCTGGTGGAAAAAGAACCCTACTCCCAGTGGCTGGCCGGGCCGTTGACCGCGCGGGAAGTCACCGAAGACTACGAACTGCGCGCCTGCCTGGAACCCGAAGCACTGCGCCAGAGCGCGCCAAACCTGGACCGCGAGATGCTCGAAGCGATGTTGCAGCGCGTGCTGGACGCCCAGCAAAGCCCGCACTGCAGCCTGGAAGCCATTGAGCAGATCGAAGAAGACTTGCACCAGCGCTGCCTGGCCGGCCTGCAAAACCGCAAGATCGCCGCGCTGATTCGCCAGGGCCAGAGCCCGATGATCATCAGCCGGATTTTTTACCGTTTACTGGGAATTGGCGCAGATCCCGCCATGCTCGCCGAACATCGCCTGATTCTTGAATTGCTGCTGCACGGAGCATTTGATGCGGCAGCGCTGAATTTGCGTGAGCATTTGCAGCGGGCGCGCCAGCGAATGCTGCAGCGCCTGAAAGTGCTGTCGGTGTTACCGGAGCAGCCGCTGCCGGCCTACCTGCACAAAATCAGCTGACGCCAGCTCCCACATGGACTCAGCGTCGTTTTAGAAATTTCATGCAATATGTTGCTATCTCGCGCCTCCCATTGAAACCACCGCCACCCCGCCCCATCTAACCTGCATACTTCCTTATGCAGGTGCCCCATGAGCGACCAGCAAGAATTCCCGGACATCGACCTGAACGATTACGCCGACCCCGAAAACGCTGAACACGAAACCTCGTCCAACACCGGCCTGGCCCTGCCTGGGCAAAACCTGCCGGACAAGGTTTACATCATCCCGATCCACAACCGGCCGTTTTTCCCGGCGCAGGTGTTGCCGGTCATCGTCAATGAAGAGCCGTGGGCCGAGACGCTGGAGTTGGTGAGCAAGTCCGACCATCACTCGCTTGCGCTGTTTTTCATGGACACGCCACCCGAAGACCCGCGCCACTTCGACACGTCCAGCCTGCCGCTGTACGGCACACTGGTGAAGGTGCACCACGCCAGCCGCGAAAACGGCAAGCTGCAATTCGTCGCCCAGGGCCTGACCCGCGTGCGTATCAAGACCTGGCTCAAGCACCATCGCCCGCCATACCTGGTGGAAGTCGAATACCCGCACCAGCCCACCGAGCCGACCGATGAGGTCAAGGCCTACGGCATGGCGCTGATCAACGCGATCAAAGAACTGCTGCCGCTCAACCCGCTGTACAGCGAAGAGTTGAAGAACTACCTCAACCGCTTCAGCCCCAACGACCCGTCGCCGCTCACCGACTTTGCCGCCGCGCTGACCTCGGCCACCGGTAATGAGTTGCAGGAAGTGCTGGACTGCGTACCCATGCTCAAGCGCATGGAAAAAGTGCTGCCGATGCTGCGCAAGGAAGTTGAAGTTGCGCGCCTGCAAAAAGAGATTTCCGCCGAGGTGAACCGCAAAATCGGTGAGCATCAGCGCGAGTTCTTCCTCAAGGAACAACTCAAGGTCATCCAGCAAGAGCTGGGCTTGACCAAGGATGACCGCAGCGCCGATGTCGAACAGTTCGAACAACGGCTGGTGGGCAAAGTGCTGCCGAGCCAGGCGCAAAAGCGCATCAGCGAAGAAATGAACAAGTTGTCGATCCTGGAAACCGGTTCGCCGGAATACGCGGTCACGCGCAACTATCTGGACTGGGCCACTGCCGTGCCATGGGGCGTGTATGGCGAGGACAAACTCGACCTCAAACACGCGCGCAAGGTGCTGGATAAGCACCATGCCGGCCTGGACGATATCAAGAGCCGTATCCTCGAGTTCCTGGCGGTGGGTGCCTATAAAGGTGAGGTCGCCGGCTCCATCGTATTGCTGGTGGGCCCGCCGGGCGTGGGCAAAACCAGTGTGGGTAAATCCATCGCCGAGTCTCTGGGGCGGCCGTTCTACCGTTTCAGCGTCGGCGGCATGCGCGACGAGGCCGAGATCAAGGGGCATCGCCGCACCTACATCGGCGCCCTGCCGGGCAAGCTGGTGCAGGCGCTTAAAGATGTGGAAGTGATGAACCCGGTGATCATGCTCGACGAGATCGACAAGATGGGCCAGAGCTTCCAGGGCGACCCGGCGTCGGCGCTGCTGGAAACCCTGGACCCGGAGCAGAACGTCGAATTCCTCGACCATTACCTGGACCTGCGCCTGGACCTGTCCAAAGTGCTGTTCGTGTGTACCGCCAACACCCTGGATTCGATCCCCGGCCCGTTGCTGGACCGTATGGAAGTGATTCGCCTGTCGGGCTATATCACCGAAGAAAAAGTCGCCATCGCCAAACGGCACCTGTGGCCCAAGCAGCTGGAAAAAGCCGGCGTGGCGAAAACCAGCCTGAGCATCAGCGACGGCGCCCTGCGCGCGTTGATCGACGGTTATGCGCGAGAAGCCGGGGTGCGCCAGTTGGAGAAACAGCTGGGCAAACTGGTGCGCAAGGCGGTGGTCAAGTTGCTGGATGAGCCGGACTCGGTGATCAAGATTGGCAACAAGGACCTGGAAAGCTCATTGGGCATGCCGGTGTTCCGTAACGAGCAAGTGCTGTCCGGCACCGGTGTGATCACTGGCCTGGCCTGGACCAGCATGGGCGGCGCGACCTTGCCGATTGAGGCGACGCGCATCCACACGCTCAATCGTGGCTTCAAACTCACCGGGCAGTTGGGTGAGGTGATGAAAGAGTCCGCCGAGATTGCCTACAGCTACATCAGCTCGAACCTGAAGTCGTTTGGCGGGGATCCGAAGTTCTTCGATGAAGCCTTCGTGCACCTGCACGTACCGGAAGGCGCCACACCCAAAGACGGCCCGAGCGCGGGTGTCACCATGGCCAGTGCGCTGCTGTCGCTGGCGCGCAACCAGCCGCCGAAAAAAGGCGTGGCCATGACCGGCGAGCTGACGCTGACTGGGCATGTGCTGCCGATTGGCGGGGTGCGCGAGAAGGTGATTGCGGCGCGGCGTCAGAAGATTCATGAGCTGATTTTGCCGGAGCCGAACCGTGGCAGCTTTGAAGAATTGCCCGAATACCTGAAGGAAGGCATGACGGTGCACTTTGCCAAGCGTTTTGCGGATGTGGCGAAGGTGCTCTTCTGATAGTGCTCTAGTGGTTTTAATGGCCCCTTCGCGAGCAAGCCCGCTCCCACATTTTACCGAGTACATTCCTTGGAATGCGCTCGAATGTGGGAGCGGGCTTGCTCGCGAAGGGGCCAGCCCGATCGACACAAAATTCCGCCTTGTCACACCTTGTCTCATCTTCGGTTATGCTCGCCCTTCGTCGTGAATGAACGGAGCCCCCATGACCGCTGCCCGCCTGTTTCTCCCCTTGAGCCTTGCCCTGCTGGCCGGATGCGCCAGTGCCCCCAAGCAAAACGTCAGCGTGGATAACCAGAGCGCCTGCCCACTCCAGCTTAAAACCGGACAAAACCTGACCCTCACCTTGCCGAGCAACCCCACCACCGGCTACCGCTGGGCCATCCAGGATTCGGCCGGCGGCGTGTTGCGCGCATTGAGCCCGGAGGTCTACAGCAGCAGCGAATCGGGTGTGATCGGGGGCGGCGGCCAGTCGACGTGGCGCTTCCAGGCCTTCGCAGCCGGCCAAGGCCGTTTGCGCCTGACGTCCCAGCAACCTTGGGAGCCGGAAGCCGAGCCGGCCGAAACCTTCGACTGCGCCATTACGGTGAACTGATATGCCATGGCTGATCCTCGCGCTGATGGGCGCCGGCACCTTTATCTACGGCCTGACCACCCACGCCACCCTGTTGTGCCTGCTGGTCAAACCGCTGCCGGTGCTGGCGCTGCTGGGCTGGCTGCATGATGCGCCGCCTACCGACTATCGACGCTGGATCAGCCTGGGGCTGATTTTTTCCCTGGTCGGCGATGTGCTGCTCGCTTGGCCGGGCGACCTGTTTATCTTTGGCCTCGGCGCGTTCCTGTTCGCGCATCTCGCGTATTTGAAAGCCTATCTCAGCGATTGCCGCCGCCTGGCGGTGTTGCCCTTGGTATTGGCGCTGGCGGTCGGCGCGATTTTGTTGAGCATCCTGATTTCCCACGGCCTGGGCGACTTGCTGGTGCCCGTAGTGGTTTACGCCCTGGTGATCAGTGCCATGCTCTGGCGTGCACTGGCGCGGCTGGGCAGTGAGGTGCCGAAACGCTCGGCATGGCTTGCGGCAGCGGGAGCGGTGTCGTTTGTGTTTTCCGACACGCTGATCGGCATCAATCGGTTTGTGCTGGCTTTCGATGCGGCGCCGTATTTGCTGATCACCACCTACTGGCTCGGCCAGTGGGGTATCACGGCCTCGGCTTTCCATCAGACAACCCGCGCACACGAGAGCCAACTTGGCTAAAATGCCGGCCTTTCCCCCCTCGTCGCCGGAACAACCGTGAGCAAAGAACCCGATCGCCTATTCGCCCAGCCCCTGCCCCAGGTGCCGGACTTCGCCTTTAACGAGGACGTGGTGCGGGTGTTCCCGGACATGATCAAACGCTCGGTGCCGGGCTACCCGACCATCGTCGAAAACCTCGGCGTGCTGGCGGCGCAGTTTGCCCAGCCGGGCAGCGTGCTCTACGACCTCGGTTCGTCCCTTGGCGCAGTAACCCAAGCCTTGCGTCGCCATGTGCGTACCGACGGCTGCCGGGTGATTGCGGTGGATAACTCCGCCGCGATGGTCGAGCGTTGCCGCGAATACCTCAACGGTCAGGACTCGATGTTCCAGGAGTTGCTGCCGGTTGAGGTGATTGAGGGCGACATTCTCGCGCTGCAATTCCAGCCCGCTTCGGTGGTGGCGTTGAACTTCACCCTGCAATTTATCGCGCCCGACGAACGCCTGGCGTTGCTCGGGCGTATTCGCCAGTCGCTGCTGCCAGGCGGTGCGTTGATCCTGTCGGAAAAGCTGCGCTTCAACGATGTTGAAGAACACGCGCTGCTGACTGACCTGCACATCGCGTTCAAACGCGCCAACGGCTACAGCGAACTGGAAATTGCCCAGAAGCGCAGCGCCATCGAAAACGTCATGAAGCCCGACAGCCTCGAAGAACACCGCGAACGCCTGCTGGCGGCCGGTTTCTCGAAAGTCGTGCCGTGGTTCCAGTGTCTTAACTTTGCCTCGTTGATTGCCTTGCCATGATTGATTTGTCCCCCCTTGCCCGCCACTTGGTCGGCACTCCTCTGGCCGTGTGGGCCCAGGGCCTGCAAGCGCAGCTCGACAGCAAGATGGAAAAGGGTCACGGCGACCTGGAGCGCTGGCAAAGTGCGTTGGATGCACTGCCGCAGATCCAGCCCAGCGAAGTCGATTTGCTCAATGGCCTGACGCTTGATACCGCTTGCGACGACGCTACCCGCGCGCAAATGCATACCGCCCTGATGGGCCTGAGCCCTTGGCGCAAAGGCCCGTTCAACCTGTTCGGCGTGCACGTGGACACCGAATGGCGTTCGGACTGGAAGTGGTCACGGGTGGCGCCGCACCTGGATTTGAAGGGCAAGCGCATCCTCGATGTGGGCTGCGGCAACGGTTACTACATGTGGCGCATGCTCGGCGCGGGCGCCGACAGCGTGATCGGCGTGGACCCGAACTGGCTGTTTTTCTGCCAATTCCAGGCGGTGCAGCGCTACTTGTCCGAGCCCAAGGCCTGGCACTTGCCGTTCCCGTTTGAAGACCTGCCGTCGAACCTGGAAGGCTTCGATACGGTGTTTTCCATGGGCGTGTTCTATCACCGCCGCTCGCCGATCGAGCATCTGCTGGCGCTCAAGGACACACTGGTCAAAGGTGGCGAGCTGGTGTTGGAAACCCTGGTCGTGGACGGCGACCAGCAGCAAGTACTGGTGCCGGAAGACCGCTACGCGCAGATGCGCAACGTGTGGTTCCTGCCGTCGGTGCCGGCGCTGATGCTATGGCTGCGCCGCGCGGGTTTCAGTGAAGTGCGTTGTGTGGATGTGAGCGTGACCACGGTTGCGGAACAACGCGGCACCGAGTGGATGAAGTATCAGTCGCTGAGTGATTTCCTGGACCCGGAGGATCATAGCAAGACCATTGAGGGGCTGCCGGCGCCGATGCGAGCGGTAATTATCGCCAAGAAATAAACACTGATTTCCCTGACTAAATGGGGATCGGTGTGCTTTAGAGTGTGGGCTTGGCTCTGCGGGCCTTGAAGAACTCGCTCAGCACCGCCCCACATTCCTCAGCCAGCACCCCACCTTCGTACAGCACCCGATGGTTGAGAAAACCCTGGGTAAAAAACTGGCCCTGGCTTTGCACAATCCCGGCCTTGGGCTCCAGCGCGCCATACACCACCCGCGCGATGCGCGAATGCACTATCAAACCAGCGCACATGCTGCACGGTTCCAGCGTCACGTACAGCGTGCTGCCCACCAGCCGGTAGTTGCTGATCGCCTGCGCGGCGGCGCGGATGGCGACCATTTCGGCATGAGCACTGGGGTCGTTGCCGCTGATCGGGCAGTTAAAGCCCCGGCCGATGATTTCACCGTCCTGCACCAGCACCGCGCCCACAGGCACTTCACCCAGCGCCGCGCCTTGGGCGGCAAGGGCCAGGGCTTCGCGCATGAAGTGCTGGTCACGGCTGCGGTCGATAATCGCAGCGGGGCGAATCTGGCGCATCACGCCACCTCAATGGCGGCCATCAGGCCGGTTTCCATATGGTCGATCACGTGGCAGTGAAACATCCACACGCCTGGGTTATCGGCCACCAACGCCACGCGCGCGCGCTCGTTTTTGCCCAGCAAATAGGTGTCGGTGAAATACGGAATCACCTTGTGACGGTTCGAGGCGATCACCTTGAAGCTCATGCCGTGCAAGTGAATCGGGTGCTGGTACTGGGTCATGTTCTTCAGTTCGAAAATGTAGCTTTTGCCCTTCTCAAGCTTGGCAATCGGGCGGTCGGCGCAGGTCTTGTCGGTGATGTCCCAGGCCTTGCCGTTGATCTGCCACAGGCTCGGCGGTTTGCCGTCATCCACCGACACGCTGCCGACCCACTCGAAATTGAAGTTGAGTTTCTCGGCATTGGCCAGGTCCGGTTCGGCAATCGGGTTGGCCGGCAACGCCGGTGGCCATTCGCTCGGCGCGTCGGTAGTGGCGACTGAACGGAAAGTACCGAGGCGCACCGGGCCGTTACGGATCGACAGTTCTTCACCCGCCGGCGGGGCCTTGACCGCCAGGCAAATGCGCATGCCTGGGCCCAGCCAGTATTCCTTGCCCAGTGGGCGCGGCTCGATGGGGTTGCCGTCCAGTGCGTAGATCTGCGCTTCAATGTCCGGGATATTGAGGCGATACGTCAGGGTGTTGTCGAGGTTGAGCAGGCGAACGCGGGTAATCTGCCCGGCAGGCAGGTCAATCACCGCCTGGGGCACGCCATTGATGGTCGACAACCGCCCGGCCGTGCCACCACGCGCGGCTTCACGGGGCACGCTGAAGGCGACGAATGCGCCCTCCTCGTCCACGTGCCAGCTTTTCAGGCTCAAGGTGCGTTCGTGTTTGAAACCGGTGGGTTCGCGCTCTTCGACAATCAGCGGGCCGACCAGGCCACGGCCGAGCTCTTCGCTGCTGTTCACGTGCGGGTGATACCAGTAGCTGCCTGCATCAGGCACGCGGAATTTGTAGTCGAAGTATTCACCGGGCAGTACCGGCAGTTGTGAAACGTAGGGCACGCCGTCCATTTCCAGCGGCAGGCGGATGCCGTGCCAGTGGATGGTGGTGGCGACCGGCAGATGGTTGATAAAACGTACCCGCAGCCACTCTCCCTGACGCACACGCAACTCGGTACCTGGCGCCGAGGGGCCGAACGCCCAGGCTTCAGTCTTGTGGCCGGGCACCAGCTCCACGTCCAACGGTGCGGCGATCAGCTCGTAATCGTGGCCTGCCTCGGCCTCAGCGACTTTCCCCAACCAGTAGCGATAGGCACCACCGGCACCGACGCCCACGACGGCCAGGCCTGCCAGGCCACCCAGGATTTGTCGACGGGAAAAGGATCGGGACACAACAACCTCACGTATCTGCCGCAAGCCAGAGGCCCGCAAAGGGCAGATACGATACACCTGCATTGGCTAAACAGTAAGGCTTCGCATTGCCGCATGGCGAAAACACAGGGGATCTAAAGATGAGAAGGGACCAATGTGGGAGCGGGCTTGCTCGCGAAGGCGCCGGGTCAGTTTATATAACTGTGACTGACACACCGCTTTCGCGAGCAAGCCCGCTCCCACACAAGCCTGTTTCCACAGGAATTCTCCAGAGTTTGGTCAGTGCTTGGCAGCTGCCAGAATCAGGGCTTTCATTTCGGCGACCGCGCCTTTGAAACCGACGAACAGCGCGTGCGCGACCAGCGCATGGCCGATGTTCAGCTCGTTGATGCCCTTGATCGCGGCCACGGCTTCGACGTTGTGGTAGTGCAGGCCGTGGCCGGCGTTGACGATCAGGCCTTCACTGAGGCCGCACTTCACGCCGTCGATGATGCGCTGCAGTTCCTCGGCCACTTCGGTGGGCGTGGTGGCATCGGCGTAACGGCCGGTGTGCAGTTCGATCGCCGGCGCGCCGACGCGACGCGAGGCTTCGATCTGGCGCTCGTCGGCGTCGATGAACAGCGACACTTCGCTGCCGATCTTCGACAGGCGCTCCACCGCCGCCTTGATCCGCGCTTCCTGGCCGGCCACGTCAAGGCCGCCTTCGGTGGTGAGTTCCTGGCGGGTTTCCGGCACCAGGCAGATATGCGCCGGGCGGATGCGCTCGGCGAACGCCATCATTTCTTCGGTCACGCCCATCTCGAAGTTCATGCGGGTTTGCAGCACGTCCTTGAGCACCAGTACATCACGCTCCTGAATGTGGCGGCGGTCTTCGCGCAGGTGCACGGTGATGCCGTCGGCGCCCGCTTCTTCGGCGTCCAGCGCGGCCTTGACCGGGTCGGGGTAACGGGTGCCCCGGGCCTGGCGCAGGGTGGCGACGTGGTCGATGTTGACGCCAAGAAGAATGCGATTGCTGGTGGTCACGGAAGCGCTCCTGAAAAGGGAAAGAAACGCTGCACAGCATACACGGGGTTGTCAGGGCTTTCGAAACAACTCGCGACTGACCAGCGGGCGCCCGCCCAAATGCACGGCCAGTGCCTGGCGCATCAAGCGTTTGGCAGCGGACAAGGCGCCTGGCGCCGTCCAATCCGCTTCGCTCATGGCCAACAGCTCGGTGCCCTGGAACAGGCCCGGTTGCAGCAGGTACACGCGCTCAAGGCCGGCATCGACTTGCAGGCGGTACATACCGTCGGCGGCGATGGGGTCGCCGTGCAGGTCGTTGCTCAGTTCGAAACCGTAGCCCAGGTCGTCGAGCAAACGCCATTCGAAGGCGCGCAGCAGCGGTTCCAGCGGGCGACCTTCGGCCAGGGCCACCAACGTGGCGGCGTAGTGATCGAAGACTGCGGGGTGCGGGTCTTCGGCGGGCAGCAGGCGGATCAGCAGTTCGTTGAGGTAAAGGCCGCTGAACAGTGCTTCGCCATTGAGCCAGGCCGAGGTGCCGACGCTTTCCAGGCGGCCGACGTTTTTCAGCTCGCCCTTGCCACGAAACTCCACGTCCAGCGCCACAAACGGCCGTGCCAGCGTGCCCGCCTTGCCCCGCGCACTGCGCAACACCGCGCGCAAGCGGCCTTGGGGCGTGAGGAAATCCACCAAAGCGCTGGTCTCGCGGTAGGCGCGGCTGTGCAGCACGTAGGCGAGTTGGCTGGGGGGTGGGGTTTGGGACATGAGTTCTCTCAGCTGGAATGCAATATTGAAAACGATACAAACCTAATGTGGGAGCGGGCTTGCTCGCGAATGCGGTGGGTCAGCCAATATATGTACTGACTGATCCACCGCATTCGCGAGCAAGCCCGCTCCCACATTTTGTCTTGCGGCGCTAGCGAAGACCGATTACAGGTCGCCGTAGCCCAGGGAACGCAGCGCACGCTCATCATCAGACCAACCACCTTTAACCTTCACCCACAGGTTAAGCATGATCTTGGAATCAAACAGCAATTCCATGTCTTTGCGCGCTTCGGTGCCGATGCGCTTGATGCGCTCGCCCTTGTCGCCAATGATGATTTTCTTCTGGCCGTCACGCTCAACGAGGATCAACGCGTGGATATGCAGGGTTTTGCCCTGCTGCTTGAACTCTTCGATTTCGACAGTGATCTGGTACGGCAGCTCCGCGCCCATCTGGCGCATGATTTTCTCGCGTACCAGTTCGGCGGCCAGGAAGCGGCTGCTGCGGTCGGTGATCTGGTCTTCCGGGAAGAAGTGCTCGTTCTCCGGCAGGTGCTCGGCGATCACGCGTTCCAGAGCGTCGAGATTGTGACCGTGCTGGGCCGAAATCGGCATGATCTGGGCGTTCGGCAGTTGTTCCTGCAGCCAGCTCAGGTGCGGCATCAGCTCGGCTTTGTCTTCGATGCGGTCGGTCTTGTTCAGCGCGACGATCAACGGGCCGGTGACGTACTGCACACGCTCCAGAACCATCTGGTCTTCGTCGGTCCACTTGGTGCGGTCGACCACGAAGATCACCACGTCGACGTCTTTCAACGCCGCCGAAGCGGTCTTGTTCATGTAGCGGTTCAGCGCCTTCTCGCCACCTTTGTGCATGCCCGGGGTGTCGACGTAGACCGCTTGCACGGTGCCTTCGGTCTTGATGCCCAGCATGTTGTGGCGGGTGGTCTGCGGCTTGCGCGAAGTAATTGCCAGCTTCTGGCCGAGGATGTGGTTCAGCAGCGTGGACTTGCCCACGTTCGGGCGGCCGACGATGGCAACATAGCCACAGCGTGTTGCGGTTGAATCAGTCATGGCCATTCTCCACGCCCAGGGCAATCAGTGCTGCAGCGGCCGCTACCTGTTCGGCAATACGACGGCTCACACCCTGACCTCGGCTTTTTTCATTCAATAAGGTAATTTCACATTCCACGAAGAATACGCGGCAATGGGGTTCACCCTGGATATCCACCACTTCGTAGCGTGGCAGTTCGCAACCACGCGACTGCAGGTATTCCTGCAGGCGGGTCTTGGGATCTTTGTTAGTGTCGACCAGCGTCAGGCTCTCGATCTCCGAAGCCAGCCAGGCGACTACGCGCTCCTTGGCGGTCTCCATGCCTGCATCGAGGTAGATCGCACCGATCAACGCTTCGAGGGCATCGGCCAGGATCGACTCGCGGCGGAAACCACCGCTTTTGAGTTCGCCGGAACCCAGGCGCAGGTATTCGCCCAGGCCGAAACCACGGGCCAGCACGGCCAGGGTCTCGCCTTTGACCAGGCGTGCACGCAGACGTGACAGCTGACCTTCGCGCGCTTGCGGGAAACGTTCGAACAGCGCCTCACCGGCGGCAAAGTTAAGGATGGCATCACCGAGGAATTCCAGGCGCTCGTTATTGCGCCCTGCAAAGCTGCGGTGTGTGAGGGCAAGGACCATCAATTCCTGATCCTTGAAGGTGTAGCCGAGCTGGCGCTCGAGACGGCTTAGAGAAACGCTCACGGTTTACCCATATCTGTTTGGTGGCACCGGCGGCCATCGACGATTGACGCAGTGTTCAAATTCAAATCCTGATTGGTACAGCAAGGGGTTGGGCCAATGATTGTCCCAACCCCAGAAAAGCATTCGGCGCTGTGTTCACAGCGCCGCCTGTATTACTTGATCAGCCCGACCCGCGAGAAGTTCGGCAGGTGGCTGAGCTTGGGTTCCGGCCAGCTCATCCAGACCGCAAAGGCCTTGCCGACAATGTTCTCGTCGGGAACCATGCCCAGCAGGTCCTTGGGAATATTAGGGTCATCCCAATACCGGCTGTCATTGGAGTTGTCACGGTTGTCGCCCATCATGAAGTAGTGCCCGGCCGGCACTTTCCATTCGGTGTCAGGCGGCGAGCGGTAGCGGCTCATTTCCTTGCGGATCTGGTGCTCTACCGCGCCGAGTTTTTCCTGATACAGCTCTGCACTGCCAAGGGTATTCGGCTCGGTGCCGATCAACTTCTCGGCGACCGACTCACCATTGACGAACAGGCGCTTGTCACTGGTGTAGCGAATCACGTCGCCCGGCAGGCCCACGACACGTTTGATGTAGTTGACGTTCGGGTCGCTTGGGTAGCGGAACACCATCACGTCGCCGCGCTGCGGGTCACCGACCGGAATGACTTTCTTGTCGAGCACCGGCAGGCGGATCCCGTAGGAAAACTTGTTCACCAGGATGAAGTCGCCCACGTCCAGGGTGGGTTTCATCGAGCCCGAAGGGATCTGAAACGGCTCCACCAGGAACGAACGCAGCACCAGCACGATGAACAACACCGGGAAGAACGACTTGCCGTATTCAACCAGCAAAGGCTCTTTGTTCAGTTTCTCGATCGCCACCGCATCGGGCTGGCTGACGCTGCCCTGATACGAGGCGATAGCCGCCCGCCGACGCGGGGCGAAGAACACCAGATCGAGCAACGCCAGGAGACCGCAAACGGCAACGGCGATGACCAGCAACAGCGGGAAATTTAGTGACATAGGACCTAACTATCCAACCTGAGCACTGCAAGGAAGGCTTCTTGTGGAATTTCCACGTTGCCCACTTGCTTCATGCGTTTTTTACCGGCCTTTTGCTTCTCAAGCAGCTTGCGCTTACGGCTTACGTCACCGCCGTAGCATTTGGCCAGTACGTTCTTTCTGAGTGCCTTGACGGAGGTCCGAGCAATGATCTGCCCGCCAATGGCGGCCTGGATCGCGACGTCGAACATCTGGCGCGGAATCAGTTCTTTCATCTTTTCGGTCAACTGGCGACCTTTGTAGTGCGCGTTGTCCTTGTGCACGATCAGTGCCAGTGCATCCACCTTGTCGCCGTTGATCAGCACATCCAGTTTCACCAGATTAGCCGATTGGTAACGGTCGAAATGGTAATCCAGCGAAGCATAGCCGCGACTGGTGGATTTGAGACGGTCGAAGAAGTCCAGAACCACTTCGTTCATCGGCAAATCGTAGGTCACTTGCACCTGGGTACCAAGGAACAACATGTCGTGCTGCACGCCACGTTTTTCGATACACAGGGTAATAACGTTGCCCAAGTGCTCTTGCGGAACCAGGATATTGGCCCGCACGATCGGCTCGCGCATGTCTTCGATAGTGGACAGATCCGGAAGCTTGGACGGGTTGTCGACGTAAATCGTTTCACCGGTTTTCAGCGCCAGCTCAAAAATAACCGTTGGCGCCGTGGTGATCAGGTCCAGGTCATATTCGCGCTCGAGGCGCTCCTGGATGATCTCCATGTGCAGCATGCCCAGGAACCCGCAGCGGAAGCCGAAGCCCAGGGCGTCGGAGCTTTCCGGGGTGTACTGCAACGACGAATCGTTGAGGGTCAGCTTCTGCAGCGCTTCGCGGAAATCTTCGAAGTCATCGGAGCTGACCGGGAACAGGCCGGCGTAAACCTGCGGCTGGATGCGTTTGAAGCCCGGCAGCACGTCGACGTCAGGGGTGGAGCTCAAGGTCAGGGTGTCACCCACCGGCGCACCGTGAATGTCCTTGATACCGGCGATGATGAAGCCTACTTCACCGGCTTTGAGGTCGGTCGTAGCAGTGTGTTTAGGGTTGAACACACCGACGCTGTCCACCAGGTGGATCTTGCCGGTGGATTTGACCAGGATCTTGTCGCCTTTCTTCACACGGCCGTGGCGCACGCGTACCAGGGAAACAACGCCCAGGTAGTTGTCGAACCAGGAGTCGATGATCAACGCTTGCAGCGGATCTTCGTAGTTGCCGGTAGGCGCAGGAATGGTCTTGACCAGGCGCTCGAGCACTTCGTCAACGCCCAGGCCGGTCTTGGCGCTGCACTCGACGGCGTCGGTGGCGTCAATGCCGATGATTTTTTCGATTTCTTCTTTAACGCGGTCAGGATCGGCCTGCGGCAAGTCGATCTTGTTCAGTACCGGCATGACCTCAAGGCCCTGCTCGATCGCGGTGTAGCAGTTGGCCACGGACTGGGCTTCAACGCCCTGGCCGGCATCGACCACCAGCAAGGCGCCTTCACAGGCGGCCAGCGAGCGGCTGACTTCGTAGGTGAAGTCAACGTGGCCGGGGGTGTCAATGAAGTTCAGCTGGTACTTGATACCGTCTTTCGCGGTGTAGTACAGGGTAACGCTGTGGGCCTTGATGGTGATGCCGCGCTCGCGCTCGAGGTCCATGGAGTCCAGGACCTGGGCTTCCATTTCACGCTCGGCAAGGCCGCCGCACATCTGGATGAATCGATCGGCCAGCGTCGACTTACCATGGTCAATGTGGGCGATGATGGAGAAATTGCGGATATGACTCAAATCACTCACGGATCAACACTCAAAAAGGCTGCAGGCAGATTGCCCGCTGAAAAATAGCCGGGAATTGTACCTGATGCTCGGGCCGGGCGTCATCTTTGCTGACCAGAACAAAAATGCCCCGCTCACAGGAGCGGGGCATTTTTTGTGCATAAGCGCGGTATCAACCGGCCCGGCGCAACAGCCAGAACCCGGCCACGGCGCAGACAGCCGTCGGTACCAGCACCGCAAACAGCGGCGAGAAACCGAATACCAGGCTCGACGGCCCAAGCAGGTCCTGGGCGATGCGGAAGGTAAAGCCCACCAGCACGCCGGTAAACACCCGCTGGCCGAGCGTTACCGAACGCAGCGGACCGAAGATGAACGAAATGGCCATCAGCACCAGTGCGGCGGTGACCAGCGGCTGCAACACCTTGACCCAAAATGCCAGCCAGTAACGGCCGTTGTTCAGGCCCTGATCCTTGAGGTAGTGGATATAACTCCACAAACCGGAGATCGGCAGGCTTTCCGGGATCATCACCACGGTATTGAGCAGTTCCGGCTTCAGGGCAATGTCCCACTGCTCGGACGGCACATTGATCACTTCGGTGTAGGCCTTGATGCCCTGCCCCACATTACGGAAATAGGTCGTGGTGACGTCGTACAGCTCCCATTTCCCCTCGTCGTACTGCGCGCGCTTGGAGAAACTGGAGCTCAGCATATGCCGCTCCTTGTCGAACGTGTAACGCGTCACCCCCACCAACAAACCGCCCGGCTGCACGGCGTTGATGTGGATAAACTCATCACCCTGGCGGTGCCACAGGCCGTGTCTGGCGCTCTGCGCATCCCCCGAACCCTGGGCCAGGGCGCGATTGGCCTGGGCCGTGGCTTCGGTCGGTGGCGCTACGTACTCGCCAATCAACACACTGCACGCCATCAGCAACAGCATGGGTTTCATGACCGCCCAGACGATGCGGCCGATGGAAACGCCCGCCGCTCGCATGATGGTCAGTTCGCTGCTGCTGGCCAGGCTGCCCAGGCCGATCAGGCAGCCGATCAGTGCCGCCATCGGCATCATGTCGTAGAGACGACGCGGTGCGGTCAGCGCCACGTAGCTCAATACGTTGGTGACCGTATAGGTGTCGGTGACGTTGCTCACCTCATCAATAAAGGCAAACAGGCAAGCCAGGCCAAGGATGATGCCCAATACCGCCAGGATGGCGATCAGTACGCTGCTACCAATGTAGCGGTCGAGCTTAGTCACGAGCCAACTCCTTCAGGCCACGACGGCTCTTCATTTTCAAACGGATAGGTTCCCAGTAGAGCAACCCCAGGCCGATCACCAGGAAGATCCCGTGCACCCACCACAGGCCCAGGGTTGGCGACAGCTTGCCCTTCTCCAGGGAACCACGGGCGGAAATCAGGATGGTCAGGTAGGCCATGTACAAAAGGATTGCCGGCAACAGCTTGAGGAAGCGGCCCTGGCGCGGGTTGACCCGCGACAGCGGCACGGCCATCAAGGTCACGATAAACACCAGCAGCGGCAGGGAGATTCGCCATTGCAGCTCGGCAACGGAGCGCAGCTCGGGATTGCCGATCAGTGACAGCGTCGGCAGTGCGTCGCGGTCGGTGACCTCTTCACTGATGTCCGGCTTGGCCAGCATTACGCCATAAGTGTCGTATTTGACCGCCCGATATTCCGCCAGCCCAGGGCTGCCGTCGTAGCGATAGCCATTCTCCAGGATCAGGTAGCGGTTGCCGTCAGCACGTATTTCCTGGCGGCCGCTGTTGGCTACCAGAATCGAAATACCCCGGTCTTTCTGGTTCAGGCCAAGGTTTTTCTGCGAGATGAACACACCGCCCAGGTTAGAGCGGTCATCGGTCATGGTTTCGGTGTAGGTGACCCGCGTGCCGTCGTTGAGCGCCTGGAAGCGCCCGGGCTCGAGGGTATCGAACTCGGTCATCGCGTCCTGCTTGTTCAGCAGCAACTGGAACTGCATGGCGCCCTGGGGCGCCAGGCTCATGCTCAACCAGGCCACCACCAGCGCAACGCCGGTGGCCGGCACCATGGTCATGGCCAGCAGACGCTGCTGGCTCATGCCGGTGGCCGAGAGCACGGTCATTTCGCTTTCAAGGTAAAGCCGGCCATAGGCCAACAGAATGCCGAGAAACAGGCCAAGGGGCAGGATCAACTGCAGGAAACCCGGCAGGCGAAAGCCCATGATCAGGAACAACGAGCCCGGATCCAAGGCGCCCGAGGCCGCCTGGGCGAGGAATTTGACGAAACGACCACTCATGGTGATGACCAGCAGTACCGCACTCACGGCACTCAGGGTCAACAGGACTTCGCGGGACAGATAACGGAAGACGATCAAACCAGACACTCCAGGGTTGTCAGGCTAAGGCGGCCAAACAAGCAAGCATACCGAGTCGACCCGTATGCACGGGCCGGCTAAAAAGATTGCGCATTATCCTGTGATTGGCCGCGCCTGTCACGGTGCTTGCTCATGCGCGTGCACAAAGCGTGCTGCAAGGGTTGTCAGGCTGCTCTGGCGAGGTTCAAACTGCGGCCTTTGTCGCGGGCGGTTTACAAAGCTGCCAAGCATCAAAGCCTGCGTACAGACGCCAGGCTCACTGACCTTAAATAAGGGACCCGAAAATGGAATTGGTTGTAAAAAGCGTTAGCCCCGAAACGTTGAAAACCGCCACCCTCGTGGTCGCCGTCGGCGAAGGGCGCAAGCTCGGCGTCGCCGCCAAGCAACTGGATGAACTGAGCGGCGGCGCCATCAGCGCGGTCCTCAAGCGCGGCGACCTGGCCGGCAAAGTCGGCCAAAGCCTGCTGCTGCAAAGCCTGCCCAACCTTAAAGCCGACCGCGTATTGCTGGTGGGCGTGGGCAAGGACGCCGAACTGGGCGACCGCCCGTTCCGCAAGATCATCAGCGGCATCCTCGCCACCCTTAAAGGCCTGGGCGGCACCGATGCGGCACTGGCCCTCGATGAAATCGTCGTAAAAGGCCGTGACAGCTACGGCAAGACCCGCCTGCTGGCCGAAAGCCTGGTGGACGGCGGTTACGTCTTCGACCAGTTCAAGAGCCAGAAGGCCGAACCGCGCGCCATCAAGAAAATCACCCTGCTGACCATCAAGGCCGCCCAGGCTGAAGTCGAGCGCGCCGTCACCCACGCCACCGCCATCGCCAACGGCATGTCGTTTACCCGCGACCTGGGCAACCTGCCGCCGAACATCTGCCACCCCACCTACCTCGGCGAACAAGCCAAGGCGCTGGGCAAAGAGTTCAAGGGCCTGAAGGTTGAAGTGCTGGACGAGAAGAAGATCAAGGAACTGGGCATGGGCTCGTTCTATGCCGTGGGCCAGGGCAGCGACCAGCCGCCACGTCTGATCGTGATGCAATACAACGGCGGCAAGAAGTCCGAGAAGCCTTACGCGCTGGTCGGCAAAGGCATCACTTTTGACACCGGCGGCATCAGCCTCAAGCCGGGTGCCGGCATGGACGAAATGAAATACGACATGGGCGGCGCCGCCAGCGTGTTCGGTACCCTGCGTGCCGTGCTGGAACTCAAGCTGCCAATCAACCTGGTGTGCATCCTGGCCTGCGCCGAGAACATGCCGAGCGGTGGTGCGGCACGCCCGGGCGACATCGTTACGACCATGAGCGGCCAGACTGTCGAGATCCTCAACACCGACGCCGAAGGCCGTCTGGTGCTGTGCGATGCCCTCACCTACGCCGAACGCTTCAAGCCACAGGCCGTGATTGACATCGCCACCCTGACCGGTGCCTGCGTGGTCGCCCTGGGCGCTCACACTTCGGGCCTGCTGGGTAACAACGACGAGTTGATCGAGCAACTGCTCAGCGCCGGCAAGGCTGCCGACGACCGCGCCTGGCAACTGCCGCTGTTCGACGAGTACCAGGAACAACTGGACAGCCCGTTCGCCGACATCGCCAACATCGGCGGCCCTAAAGCCGGCACCATCACCGCTGCCTGCTTCCTGTCGCGTTTTGCCAAAAACTTCAACTGGGCGCACCTGGACATCGCCGGTACGGCCTGGACCAGCGGCGGCAAGGACAAGGGCGCCAGTGGCCGTCCGGTTCCTCTGTTGACCCAGTACCTGCTGGATCGCGCCAAAGCCTGAAACTGAAGATTCCGGGGCGGCCTGCATGGCGCCCCGGTCTCAGGAACCGCAATGACCCAAGTCGACTTCTATATATTGCCCAGCGCCGATCCCTCTGCGCGCCTGGACTTTGCCTGCAAACTCACCGAAAAAGCCTGGCGCATGGGCCACCGCATCTACCTGCATTGCAGCGATGCCGCCCAGCGTGAAGACCTTGACGCCCGCCTGTGGCGTTTCAAGGGCGAAAGCTTCGTGCCCCACGGCCCTGCCGAGTCCGAACCCGAAGGCCTGATTGTGCTGGGTTTGGGCGACAGCTGCGGCGATCATCATGACTTGCTGGTTAACCTGGACCTGAAAGTACCGGCCTTTGCCAAGGCTTTTGCCCGCGTGGCGGAAGTGGTGGTCGAAGACCCGGCTATTCGTCAGGCCGCGCGGGAGAGTTTCCGTTTCTACCGCGAACAGGGCTATCCTCTGCAAGATCACCGGCTACAACGACTTTGAGCACACGATGGACACTCCAAACCCGCTGAAAAAAGACGACCACTTGCTGGACGACCTGGAGTCGATCCGTCAATTGCTCGGTGATGATGAGTTGCAACCGCCGCTGCTGACCGAATCGGTCGAGAGCGAGGTACAGATTCCGCTGTTGTTCGACATGGTCGGTGGCAAACCCGCCGCACCTGAGCCCGCAACACCAGCCCCCGCCGCAGAACCGGCACCCGCCGCTGAAAAAGCGCCCGACGCGTTGCTGCTGCATCTGGACAATGAACTGCGTGCCGCCGCGCAACTGATCATGCAGGATGTGATCGACGACTTTGCACCGCATATTGAAGCCGAGATCAAACGGCGGATGGATGCGCGGATGGAGCGGCTATTAAGCCAATACCAGTCCTGAGCCCTGCATAGATCCCTGTGGGAGCTGGCTCGCCTGCTCCCACATTTACTCAACGTACATCTCTAGCCCGTCTTCGCCTCGCCCTGCGCCTTATCCCCCGTTATACTTGTCGGCTTTCCTGAATAAATGCCAACTAGGGTCCCGCCGCGCATGGATAAGACCTACCAGCCGCACGCCATTGAAACTTCCTGGTACAACACCTGGGAGTCCGAGAATTACTTCGCCCCACAAGGTGCCGGCGAGTCCTACACCATCATGATTCCGCCACCGAACGTCACTGGCAGCCTGCACATGGGCCATGGCTTCAACAATGCGATCATGGATGCGTTGATCCGTTTCCGCCGCATGCAGGGCCGCAACACCCTGTGGCAACCGGGTACTGACCACGCCGGTATCGCCACGCAGATGCTGGTGGAACGCCAGCTCGAAGCCACCGGCCAGAACCGTCACGACCTGGGCCGCGAGAAATTCCTGGAAAAGATCTGGGAATGGAAAGACCAGTCCGGCGGCAATATCAGCCGTCAGATCCGTCGCCTCGGCTCGTCCGTCGACTGGAGCCGCGAGCGCTTCACCATGGACGATGGCCTGTCGGAATCGGTGAAAGAAGCCTTCGTGCGCCTGCACGAAGACGGCCTGATCTACCGCGGCAAGCGCCTGGTCAATTGGGACACCAAGTTGCACACGGCAATTTCCGACCTTGAAGTGGAAAACCACGACGAGAAAGGCTTCCTGTGGAACCTTAAGTACCCGCTGGCCGATGGCGCCAAGACTGCTGAGGGCAACGACTACCTGATCGTCGCCACCACGCGTCCGGAAACCATGCTCGGTGACGCCGCCGTTGCGGTTAACCCGAACGACGAGCGCTACCAGGCGCTGATCGGCAAATTCGTTGAGCTGCCGCTGGTTGGCCGTCGTATCCCGATCATTGCGGACGACTACTGCGACCCTGAATTCGGCACCGGCTGCGTGAAAATCACCCCGGCCCACGATTTCAACGACTACGAAGTCGGTAAGCGCCACAACCTGCCGCTGCTGAACATCTTCGACAAAAATGCAGCCGTGTTGCCGGCCTGCCAGGTGTTCAACCTGGACGGTACGCTGAACGAAAGCGTCGACGGCAAGATCCCGGCCGAATACGCCGGCCTCGACCGTTTTGAAGCACGCAAGCAGATTGTGGCCGCCTTTGACGCCGCCGGTTTGCTGGTAAGCGTTGACGACCACGGCCTCAAAGTGCCGAAAGGTGACCGTTCCGGCACCGTGATCGAGCCGTGGCTGACCGACCAGTGGTACGTGTCAACCAAGCCGTTGGCCGAGCCTGCCATTGCTGCCGTGGAAGACGGCCGCATCCAGTTCGTGCCTAAACAGTACGAAAACATGTATTTCTCGTGGATGCGTGACATCCAGGATTGGTGCATCAGCCGTCAACTGTGGTGGGGCCATCGCATTCCGGCCTGGTACGACGAGTCGGGCAAGGTGTACGTAGGCCGCGACGAAGCCGAAGTGCGTGCCAAGCACAACCTTGGCGCGGACATCGCCCTGCAACAGGACAACGACGTACTCGACACCTGGTTCAGCTCGGGCCTGTGGACCTTCTCGACCCTGGGCTGGCCACAGCAGACCGAGTTCCTGAAGAAATTCCACTCCACTGATGTGCTGGTTACCGGCTTCGATATCATTTTCTTCTGGGTTGCCCGGATGATCATGCTCACCATGCATTTGGTGAAGAACGAAGACGGCACGCCGCAAGTACCGTTCAAGACCGTGTACGTACACGGTCTGGTGCGTGATGGCCAGGGCCAGAAGATGTCCAAGTCCAAGGGCAACGTCCTGGACCCGCTGGACATCATTGACGGCATCGACCTGGAAACCCTGGTGCAGAAACGCACCTCGGGCCTGATGCAGCCAAAATTGGCCAAGAAGATCGAGAAGCAGACCCGCGACGAGTTCGCCGATGGCATTGCCAGCTACGGCACCGACGCCCTGCGTTTCACCTTCTGCTCGCTGGCGTCTACTGGTCGCGATATCAAGTTCGACATGGGCCGCGTCGAAGGCTATCGCAACTTCTGCAACAAGATCTGGAACGCCGCTCGTTACGTGCTGGATAAAGGCGAAGACTGCGGCCAGAACGGCGAAGCCGTCGAACTGAGCCTGGCCGATCGCTGGATCATCTCGCAGCTGCAGCGCACCGAAGCCGAAGTGACCCGCCAACTCGACCAGTTCCGTTTCGACCTGGCCGCACAGGCCTTGTACGAGTTCATCTGGAACCAGTATTGCGACTGGTACCTGGAACTGTCCAAGCCGGTACTGTGGGACGAAAACTCGCCGATCGAGCGCCAGCGCGGCACCCGCCGCACCCTGGTGCGCGTACTCGAAGTGGCACTGCGCCTGGCGCACCCGTTCATGCCATTCATCACCGAAGAGATCTGGCAGCGCATCGCGCCGCTGGCCGGTATCGAAGGCAAGACCATCATGCTGCAACCTTGGCCGGTGGCCAATGAAGCGCGCATCGATGAGGCCGCCGAAAGCGATATCGAATGGCTCAAGACCCTGATGATGGGCACGCGTAACATCCGTGCCGAGATGAACATCGGGCCGGGCAAGCCGTTGGCAGTGTTTGTGAAGAACGCCAGCAGCGAGGATCAGCGTCGCCTCACAGAGAACGATGCACTGCTCAAGAAGCTGGCGAAGCTGGAGTCGATCACGGTATTGGCTGCTGGCGAAGATGCACCGCTGTCTGCGACCGCGCTGGTCGGCGAGATGGAAGTGCTGGTGCCGATGGCTGGCTTGATCGATAAAGGCGCGGAACTGGCGCGTCTCGACAAAGAAATCGCGCGCCTGCAAGGTGAAGTGCAGCGGGTGGGCGGCAAGCTGTCCAACGCGGCGTTTGTCGACAAGGCGCCGGCTGAAGTCATCGACAAAGAGCGCGCCAAGTTGGCCGAAGCGGAACAGGCTTTGGGCAAGCTGGCCGAGCAACATGCGCGGATTTCCAGCCTGTAAGCTGGAAACTGTGTAAAAAAAGAGACCTTCGGGTCTCTTTTTTTTGGGGGTTTGAAAACCCAATCAGGGTGGGAGCGGGCTTGCTCGCGAATGCGGTGTGTCAGAAACACATTCAGTGACTGACACACCGCATTCGCGAGCAAGCCCGCTCCCACATTTAAACCGAAGTCAACTTCGGAATGTGTGACAATACCCGCCACTTTTGAAACAAACCCAGAATCGACGCAGCCAATGACCGCCCCCAGCACACCCAAACCACCGCGCAAGAAGCCTAAAACCGCCGCCACGGCCAAACCCGTCGCGCCGCGCAAAGAGGCTACCTTGCACCCGCGCAACCGCCACACAGGCCGTTACGACTTCCCGGCGCTGATCAAGACCACGCCGGAACTGGCGAAATTCGTGATCCTCAACCCTTATGGCAAAGAGAGCATCGACTTCGCCAGCCCGGACGCGGTGCGGGTGTTCAACCGGGCACTGCTCAAATCGTTCTATGGCATCCAGCATTGGGATATCCCGCAGGATTACCTGTGCCCGCCGGTGCCGGGGCGTGCCGACTACGTGCACTTTCTCGCCGACCTGCTGGCCAGCGTCAACGATGGCAAGATTCCGCGTGGCTCGATCGTCAAGGTGCTGGACATCGGCATGGGCGCCAACTGCGTTTACCCGTTGATTGGCTATATGGAGTACCGCTGGAACTTCCTTGGCTCGGAGGTCGACCCCATCGCCGTGGCTGCCGCCAGGGCCATCGTGCAGTCCAATGACCTGAGCAAGGTCATCCAACTGCGCCAGCAACCCAACCCCAAGCAGATTCTGCTGGGCTTGCTGGAGCCGGGTGAGCGCTTTGACCTGACCATGTGCAACCCGCCCTTCCACGCGTCCATGGACGAAGCCACCAAGGGCAGCGAGCGCAAATGGCGTGCCCTGGGTAAAGCTGATCCCAAGCGCAAACTCCCGGTGCTGAACTTTGGCGGTCAATCGGCGGAGTTGTGGTGTGAAGGCGGCGAAGCGCGTTTTGTGACGCAGCTGATCGCCGAGAGCGCGCACTTTGCTCACAAGGTGCTGTGGTTCAGCACACTGGTGTCAAAAGCGTCGAACTTGCCCGCGATCGAGACAGCCCTGAAAAAAGCCGGCGTGCTGGAAAGCCAGGTGGTGGAGATGTCCCAGGGCCAGAAGCAAAGCCGTTTTGTGGCCTGGACCTTCCAGACCAAGAACGAGCAGCAGATCTGGCGCCAGCGCTGGGTTCGCGACTAGCCACAAAAAGCCCTGCACAAATCGCAGACAACAAAAAACCGTGCCCGGATCGCTCCGAGGCACGGTTTTTTTTGCTGCGTCTTACTTGTTAACAGCGTCGGTCAGGCCTTTGGCCACAACCAGCTTGATAACTTTCTTGGCAGCGATTTCGATGGCAGCGCCAGTCGAAGGGTTACGGCCAGTACGGGCTGGACGCTCGGTCACTTTCAGTTTGCCAACGCCTGGCAGAGTGATTTCGCCGCCGTTTTCCAGCTGATCAGCAACAACTTGGCTCAGTTGGTCCAGCAGAGCGCGCACGGTAGTTTTCGGTGCGTCTACTGCTTCAGCCAGGTCAGCGATCAGTTGGTCTTTAGTAATAGCCATTGTGGTGTTCCTTCCCTATCAAATTCATATGGATTGCAGAGTGCAGTGTCAGCCGTCGAGCCCGACCGTCATGGCCTGGCACCCCAGGCCTACAACCACGGAGATCGGGGTTATAGATGCTTGAAACGGGGATTGGTTCGACCTGACAGATGCTGAATGCACGCTTAACGCCGAGACTTGGCGTAAGACGGGGCAAAACTAGCACAGAGACGGGGAAATATCCGCCTCAACATACCCATTTGGTCAGCTTTATCGCTCTAAACCGTGAAAAAAAGGCATATGGACCGTCGGAGGTCGCCCAAAACCGCCTTGCAGGCGCGTCTTGGCCAATGGGTGCGGTACACTGGGCGACTTTTGGGGAGGCCCACCGCTCCCCTTCAACCAGCCGAGAAGCCTATGCCGATCCGTCATTGCATTGTTCACCTGATCGACAAAAAACCCGACGGCACACCTGCAGTTCTGCATGCCCGCGATTCGGAGCTGTCCGAATCCGCTGCCATCGAGAACATGCTGGCCGACCTCAACGAGAGCTACAACGCCAAACAAGGCAAGGCCTGGGGTTTCTTCCATGCCGAGTCCGGCGCGCACCCGTTCAGCGGCTGGTTGAAGGAGTATTTCGACGGTGGCCAGGATTTCACCACCTTCAGTCGCACGGCGGTCGAGCACCTGCAAAAGCTGATGGAGGAGTCCAACCTCTCCACCGGCGGCCACGTGCTGTTTGCCCACTACCAACAAGGCATGACCGACTACCTGGCCATCGCCCTGCTGCACCACAGCGAAGGCGTGGCGGTGACCGATGAGCTGGACGTGACCCCATCGCGCCACCTGGATCTGGGCCAGTTGCACCTGGCGGCGCGCATCAACGTCTCCGAATGGCAGAACAACAAGCAGTCCAAGCAGTACATCTCGTTTATCAAAGGCAAGAACGGCAAGAAGGTTTCGGAATACTTCCGTGACTTTATCGGCTGCCAGGAAGGCGTCGACGGCCCGGGCGAGACCCGCACCTTGCTCAAGGCGTTCAGCGACTTTGTCGAGAGCGAAGACCTGCCGGACGAATCCGCGCGCGAAAAGACCAAAACCCTGGTGGACTACGCCAGCAGCCAGGCCAAGCTCGGCGAGCCGATGGGCCTGGAAGAACTCTCGGGGTTGATCGATGAAGATCGGCCAAAAGCGTTCTACGACCATATCCGCAACAAGGACTACGGCCTGTCGCCGGAAATTCCGGCCGACAAACGCACCCTCAACCAGTTCCGCCGCTTCACCGGCCGCGCCGAGGGCTTGTCCATCAGCTTTGAGGCGCACCTGCTGGGCGACAAGATCGAATACGACGAAGCCGCCGGTACCTTGATCATCAAGGGCTTGCCGACCCAACTGACCGACCAGCTCAAGCGCCGCAACTGATGCTCGGCGGGGTGCTCAAGAAAGTCCTGTTGGTATTGCTGGTGGTGGTAGTCATTCAGAACTGGGGCAAGATCGAGCGGCTGTTCAACCCCTCGCAGGTGGTTTCGGAGCAGGTACGCGCCTCGGCGCGCGTGGTGCTCTACTCCACCGAGTGGTGCGGCTACTGCAAGCAGATCCGGCGCTTTCTGGACCAGAAAGGCGTGCCGTACCAGGCGTTCGATATCGAGAAGGATGCCCAGGCGCGCAAGGCGTATGAGGCGTTGGGCGGCGGCGGGATTCCGTTTGTGGAGGTCAATGGCACGCTCATTCGCGATTACAACCCGGACGCGATCATGGCTGCCTTGAAATAACCCGATCTTAGCGGCAGCCCGCTTGTGTGGGAGCTTTTTTGTGGGAGCTGGCTTGCCTGCGATAGCATCACCGCGCAGTAACTGGCAGACCGAGTTGCCTGCATCGCAGGCAAGCCAGCTCCCACACAAGCCCGCTCCCACATTCAGTTCTGCAGCGTCTTTAGAAGTTAGCTTCCAGCGACACCATCGCCGTACGCTCTTCACCGACGTTGTAATACGCCGTACTTGGCGCCAGGCCGTTTACCGGCGCCGAGTTGAACGACACGGTGCGCGCCGAGCTCAGGTATTCCTTGTCGAACACGTTAAGCATCGACAGCCGCAGGGTCGCAGACTTGATCACCTTTTTGTCCACCGGCAAGTAGATACCGGCATTCAGGTCCACCACAGTGCGCCCGGAGATTTTTTCGTCATTGGTCAAATCGCCGTAGAAACTGCCGACGTATTTGCCCGCAACGTTGCCGTAGAAACGCGAGTCGTCGTAGCCAAACACCAGGTTGAACATGTTTTCCGGCACGTTGGCCAGTTGCTTGCCGGCGGTGGGCAACAACACGTTCTTGCTGAGCAGATTGTCTTTCTGTTCAGACTGGGTATAGGTGTAAGACGCGTAGTAGTTGAAGTGATGCGGTAACAGCCCGCTCCACTCCAGCTCCAGGCCTTTGTTGTCGACTTTGCCGACGTTGATCACCGCGTAGTCGCCGTTGAGGTCAGTGGTCGACAACTGGCGGTCCTTGAAGCTGATGTAGAACAGCGTCGCGCTCAGCGCCACATCGTCTTCGGTGAAGCGCCAGCCCAGTTCCTGGTTCCAGCTCAACTCAGGCTTGAGGCTTACCGAGTCGCCCTTGTTGTACAGCACGTAGTTCGGCGGCGTGCGCATGTTGCGAGTGACGTTGTAGAACGCCTGGTTGCTCTCGTCGACCTGGTACTTGGCGCTGAAGCTCGGCAGAAACTGGTGGTAACGGGTGTTACGTTTTTCCGGTTTATCGTAAAGGCTGCCCAGGTTGTTACCGTCGCGCTCGACGTACTGGTAGGCCACACCGCCGATAAAACTCAGGTCTGGCGTGGCTTGCCAGCTGTCCTGCACCCAGAGCTTTTGCGACGGTGTGATGGTGTAGTAATGACGGCCTTGTACCGTCGCACCGTTCTTGTCGACCACTTGGCCGCCGCCGTTGTAGTCGCCCCACACATCATCGGGTGCGCCTTCGCCGTTGATGCCGATAAACGGCTGGCTCTGGCGCTGGCGTGCGCGCTCATACCAGTAGCCGTAGTCCAGGCTGTGTTCTTCGTTGATGTCCCACTTCATCTTGGCGGTAACGCCCGGACGCCAGGTTTCGGTCCACGAAGGGCGGTAGTAGTTGAGCGATTTGAGGTTGCTCAGGTCGTAGTTGCCGGCCTTGTCGGACTTCGGCCCCAGGTTCGATGCGGTCTGGCCGCTGAAGCTGCCACCGTTGGCCCAGTAGTAATAAGGCGTGACCGTCAGCGCCAGGTTGTCCTGCAACTGCCAGCGCTGGGTGAGCGTGGCGTTGACGCTTTCGAAGGGGTTGCGGTTGAGCTTGTAGGAGGACGACAGCAAACCCGACTTATACACCGGAGTTTCCGAGTAGTCCTTGCGCCGCCCGTCCGTGTCGAACTGCGACTTGCTCAAGGAGTTGTAGTTGTAGTTTTCCTGGTTGTTGTACTTGATCGTGGCCAGCGTGGAGTTGCCGCTACCGTCTTCAAACAGGCTGCTCCACTCGACCTTGTCGCTGCGCAGCGTGCCTTTGCCGCGCCACTTGTCGCCCTCCAGGTGCGATGCCGAGACCCAGGTCTTGAGGCCGCCGAAATCACCGGTATTGACCCGCACGAAGGTCTTGCGCAAGTCGTTGGCGCCGACGATCTGCTTGGCGAACAACCCGCCCTCTTTGGTCGGCCGAATAGTGATCATGCCGATGTTGCCACCGCTGGAACCGATGTGCGGGCCGTCTGCTTCCGAAGAACCCTGTGTCGCGAATACTTCCGCAAGGTTTTCCGGGTCGCCCAATTGGTTGGAATAGACGCTGTAGTTGCCCGAATCGTTGATCGGCACGCCGTCGACGGAAACCCCGATCTGGTCGGAGTTCATGCCGCGCATGGTGAAGTTGGTACCGCTGGTACCACTGGCATCATCACTGGAAACGTTGATGCCCGGCGTGTATTTGAGCTTGTCGATGGCGTTGGCGGTCGACGACATCTGGTCCATGGCTTCCTTGGTCACCGTCGACCGCGCCTTGGCACTTTCTTCACGGATCATGTGGCCGTTGCCCAGGGTCTGTTTGCCGGCGATGTCCACCGAACCGACGTCCTGCGTGGTGTCTGCCAAAACCAATGGCGCAAAGCTACCTAGGCCCGATGCAAAAAGCAGGGCAGAGAGTGTGTTGATCTTCACAAGTAGATCCCTTACGTGCATCTATCTGTTGTTATGGAGGGCGGTACTGGCTGTCAGAACCGGGTGAACGGCGACGCCAGTCTTCCTGACCACCTGCTCAGGAATCCGAGGATGATCCTTGGCGCGTGTAACGGTTTGGTGACAGGTTTTGGCAATTAGGATGAAGGTTAAGTGAAGGATCTACAGGCAGCGTGATACCTGGCCTGTAACTGTTGGCAGGAGATGGTCGCGAGGAAAATAGTTGAAAAAGAGGGTGGCCAGCAAACCGTTCGTGTCTAGCGCAACACAATCATACGGCCTAAAACCCTGTGCTGTTCAAACCCCAGCACCGCCTGCAGGGCATTCAAAACCGCCACTGGGTCCTTGCTCGGAAAGCTGCCGCTGACACGCTTGGCGCCCATCTCGTCGTTCAGCAACAGAATGCGCCCCGGATAGTAACGGCTCAGGTCCTTGACCACTTCGGCCAACGGCGCCTTGTAGTAATTGAGCCAACCGTCACGCCAGGCCAGGCGGGATTCACTGTCGACCGCGTGCATCGCTTCGGCCACACCGTCTGCGTAGGCCACCTGTTGGCCTGCGGTCAGAATTTGCTGTTGGCCTTGCCTGGATGGCGTCACGCCAACCCGGCCAGACAATACCGTCACCTGCGCGCCAGCCGGTTGCAGGCGCACTTCGAACTGTGTGCCCAACACCCGCGCTTCGCCGCTGCCGGCCTCGACCACAAAGGATTGGCCGGTGTGGGTCACGCTGAAAAACCCGGCACCGCGACGCAACTGGATATGCCGCTCACCGTGGCTGAAATCCACGGCGATGGCGCTGTCGGCATCCAGGGTCACTTGGGACTGGTCGGCCAGGGTCACGGTCTTGACCTCACCCGGCGCGGTCACGTAATCGGCGCCGAAGTCATCCACCCAACGCGACGGCTGCCACCCGGCACCCATCGACACCATCACCAGCAGGCACGCGGCCATGGCCAAGGCGCCGGACCAGCGCAGGGTGCGCGAACGTTTCGAGGTGTTCATCGCGTTGAGGTAGCCCTGCAAGGCCAGGGCGTCTTCGCCGGCCAGTGTGCGCGCCGGTACCTCGCTCAGCTCCCACAGCACCTGGGCCTGGGAATAGGCCTCGACGTGGGCAGGATCGGCCTGCAACCAGCGGCTGAAGGTGGCCTGGTCGCCACTGCTGGGCTGGTCGTGCAACAGGCTCAGCCAGTCGAGTGCGGCCTGTTCCTGTGCGGGCGTGGGGGTAACGTTCACGGTGCTGTCCCTGGCGTGCGTGGGGGCAATGGTTCGCGAAGGCTGGCCTTGCAGGCTTCGAGGGCACGCATCATATGTTTTTCCACGGCGCTTTGGGACAGCCCCATGGCCTTGGCGATTTCTGCGTACTTGCGGCCGTGGATGCGGTTGAGCAAAAAAATCTGCCGCGTGCGCTCCGGCAGGCTGCGCAAGGCAGCTTCGACATGGCGCAGATCATTACCCGCTTCGAGCGCCGCCTGGGGTTCGGAGCCCTGATGGTCCTGTTGCTCCGGCAGCCAGCCTTCGTTGCTGCGCACGCGGGCGCCTTCGCTGCGCAAATGGTCGATGGCAATGTTGCCGGCACAACGCAGCAGGTAAGTGCTGAGTTCTTCGACCTGCACCAGCGGGCGGCGCCAGAAGCGCAGGAATAAATCCTGTACCAAATCAGCCGCCGTTGCGCGGCACCCCACACGGCGGCTGACCAGGGCTTCCATTTGCGAACGCTGGGACAAAAACACCTGCAAAAAATGCGCACGTCCACCAGCAGCATCGGTGTGCGGGCGGTCCTGGGATTCGGGTGGCGTGCTGATCATCTTTACAGGCTCAGAATAAGGCGAAGGCCGCAACAGGGCTGGCCAGCAGGCCCACGCCCGCAAGGGTCAAGGCCAGCCTTGGCCGATACGGCAACAGCAACACCAGCAGCAACGCGCTGAGCATCAACACCGCGCACCACTCCACCAACCCTTGGGCCCAACCTGAAGCGGCGACGGCGGGCCAGATCGACACGCTCAGCAACAACCAACCGGCCATGCGCAGGCTTGCGCGCCGCGCGGGCGACGGCTTGCTGTGCAGCAACTCGCCGTGATGGCGATCGGTGGCCAGGCACAACGCGGTAAACCCGGCGTAGCACATCAACAGGGTAAGCAGCATTCAGCGTGCCTCCTGCTTGAGCGTGATTGCCCGCACACGTTCTGCCTTGGGGTGCGTGCGGTGTTGCATCTTCCACGCCGCCCACGTGAGGAACAGGCCACTGGCCAGGCAGGTCAGGTCGAAGCCGGCCATGGCCCAGTCACCCTTGGCCAATGACGTACCCAAGTGCTGCGAGGTGGTCAGTGCATTGAGCAGAGGGATCGCCACAAATAGCAGCGCAGCGAAGCTCAGTTGCTCGACCCAAGCCTGGCGACCACAGCGCAATACGGCGTGCAGCAGGCTCAGGCCCCAGGCGATAAAGAAGGTTTGTATTTCCCCATCGGAACGCTCGGCGAAGCTCACCGGCAACAGGCGGTTGGCCCAGAAAAACGCCGCGATGGCGATTATCAAGCCAGACATGCTGGCAATGTTGAGCACTTCCACCAGCCGCAGTTCAAACGGCATAACCCCGGTTTTAGTGTGCTTGAGCTGGCGCTTGCCGAGCCAGATCACCAGGCCGGTGCCGATCATCGCCGTGCCCGCCAGGCCACAGATAAAGTACAGCCAGCGCAGCACCGGGCCAGCGAAATGGCCCATGTGCAGGCCGTAGAAACTGCCACCAATTGCCGCCGGCAACGATTGTTCACCGCTGACGCGCAGCAACTCGCCGGTGGTGCCGTTGAATGAAACGCTGCTGCCAAAGTCATGCACCACACGGTCGGAGCCAGCCCGAACCACATTCACCGACGCGTTCACATCGCCTGGGTTGTTGACCACCAAACGGCCCACATGCCCACCGGCCCACTGCGTGCGCGCCTGCTCGTACATCGGCCATAACGGCAGCAACTTACCCGGCTGGCCGAGCGCCGGTGCATTGTTGGTATTGGGGAACACTTCATTAAAGAACGCGCGGCTGTCGTTGCCGTACGAGGCCAGGATCGGCGCGGGCATCACCATGCTCATGAAGATCACCAGGCTGCTGTAGGTGATCATCAGGTGAAACGGCAGCACCAGCACACCCACCGCGTTATGCCCGTCGAGCCAGGAGCGCTGGCCCTTGCGTGGGCGGAAGGTAAAGAAGTCCTTGAAGATTTTCTTGTGGGTGATGATCCCGGTGATCAGCGCGACGAACATCACCATCGCGGCGATAGTCGACAGCCAGCGGCCCCACGGGTAAGGCATTTGCAGTTGGAAGTGGAAGCGGTAGAAAAATTCGCCGCCCATGCTTTCGCGGGCCTGGACGGGTTGAGCGCTGACGGGATCGAGGACTTTCTGGATGAAGTTGCCGCGTTTGCCGGGGTCGACTTTGTCTTGCCACATCACCGACAGGCCAGGGTCACGGCTGTTGGGCAGGGTGATGAACCAGCGCGCGGCGTTGGGCGCCTGTTGCTGCAGATAGGTTTGCGCAGCGGCGAGGCTGCGCGCTTCGTCCAATGGATACGCCTGCACTTCGGGCTGCATCCAGTGGGTAATTTCGTCCTTGAAATAGGCCAGGGTGCCGGTCAGGAAAATCGCAAACAGCAGCCAGCCGAAGATCAGGCCGGCCCAGGTGTGCAACCAGGCCATCGCCTGGCGGAAGCCCTCTTTCATGTGCGTGCCATCCAAAAACCCACGCCCGCCAGGGTGGCAAATAACGCGCTGGGCAGCATCACGCCAAACCAGGCGCGCGAGGCTGTGCGGCAGGCGAAGCACCAGATAACGGCCAGCAGATAGAACACAAACGAACTCATCATCCCGGTGATCACCGCGTCAGCGCGCGAGGTGGGCATCCACAGCGCCATGCACACGGCGGCCAGGGATGCCATCAGATAGCCGCCGACCACGGCAGCCAGCGCGCGCGAGGTGACGGCGAGGCGGTAGGAGACGGGCAGTGAGGGTTTGCTTTTCATGCGGGAGACGCCAGATTCATCAGCGCGCAATATTAATGATAAATATTCTCATAAGCAAAAGAGAACGGATGAATCACCTGCCCGCATGGATTGCCGAATGCGTATCACGCCCCTTACAATGCGAACAATTCTTGTTCTCTAAAGTACATTGATACTTTCGGAGTGAACGCGTTGCAGCCGTCCAACACCGTCGAAGTCCTGTACCACGACCATCACCTCTGGCTTACCGGCTGGTTGCGACGCAAGCTCGGCTGCCCGCAAAGCGCGGCAGACCTGGCGCAAGACACCTTTGTCCGCGTGCTCACCGCCCGCGAAACGCCCACGCTGATCGAACCACGCGCCTTCCTCACCACCATAGCCAAGCGCGTGCTGTTCAACTTCTACCGCCGCCAGGACCTGGAGCGCGCCTACCTCGATGCCCTCGCGCAGATGCCCGAACACGTGGCGCCCTCGGAAGAAGACCGCGCCATCATCCTGCAAACGCTGGTGGAGCTGGACCAACTGCTCGACGGCCTGCCCGTGCAGGTCAAGCGCGCCTTCCTGCTGGCCCAGCTCGACGGCCTGACGTACGCACAAATCGGCGCCGAACTGGGCATCTCAATCGCCACGGTCAAGCGCCACCTGAATAAAGCAGCGATGCGCTGCTACTTCGCCCTATGAACTTTTCTACCCAGGTTGCCGAACAAGCTGTGCACTGGCTGATGGAAATGCAGCAAGGCGCGCTTAACCCGCGCCAGCAAGCGGCGTGGCAGCACTGGCTGAATGCCCACAGTGAACATCAGCGCGCGTGGGACCATATCCAACGCGTCAACCAGCGCCTGCGGGGCATGCCCTCGCCTCTCGCTCATGCGGCGCTGAACGCGCCGCAATCGAGCAGCCGCCGCCAGGCGCTGAAGCTGTTGCTGATCCTCGGTGCAGGTTCGGCGGCCGCCTGGGGTTTGCGCCAGCAGCATATTTTGCCGCCCTTGAGCGCCGACTACCGAAGCCCTGTGGGCCAACGACGCAAGGTGCAATTGGCCGATGGCAGCCAGTTGCAGCTCAATACCGGCAGTGCGGTGGATGTGCATTTTGATCGGCAGCAGCGCCTGATCCGCTTGCTTGAAGGCGAGATCCTGCTGACTGCACGCACAGGTGATACACCGCTGCGCGTACTCACCGGCCAGGGTTTGCTCAGCAGCCAGGCGGCCCGGCTGAACGTACGCCAGTTCAACGACCATACCCAACTGGCGGTATTTGAAGGGAATGTTGAGGTCATGCCCAACAGCTACAGCGGTTTGCCGTTGACCGTCGAGGCCGCGCGCCAGGTCAATTTCACCCGCAAAGGCTGGGACACGCCACGCCCGAACGACGCCAACAGCGGCGCCTGGGCCGACGGCATGCTGGTGGCGGCGCATATGCGCCTGGAAGATTTCCTCACAGAGCTTGGCCGTTATCGCCGGGGCCAGCTCAACTGTGACCCGCTAGTGGCCAACCTGCTGTTGTCAGGCAGTTATCCATTGGATGACAGCGAGCGCATTCTCGACCTGTTGGAAGTCAGCCTGCCGGTCAAAGTGCGGCGCTTTACCCGTTACTGGGTGACCGTTCAGGCCCGCGCCTGAAAAATTATTTTCAATAACAGTGAGCCGTTTTCCACACCTCGCGTGACAGAGAAGGAAAGCCACCTTGATCCTTCCTTCTCAGGACCGCACGTCATGCCCCAGCAGCCGACCCTTCTCGCCCGCACCTTGCGCCAACTGTTACTTGGCGCCAGCCTCAGTTTCACCGTACTGCCTCAGGTGATGGCGGCCGAGGCCAAGCCATATCACATCGCTCCGGCCTCGCTGGAAGCGGCGCTGAATCAATTTGGTCGCGAAGCGGGCGTGCTGATTTCGTTCGGCTCCCAAGTCACGGCCGGTATGCAGAGCCGTGGTTTGTCGGGTAATTACAGCGCCGACGAAGGCCTGCAAAAACTGCTGGAAGGCACCGGTCTGCAAGCCCGCGCCGAGGGCGACAAGGCCTACAGCCTGCAACCGGCCAGCGCGCCTGCGACCGTGGAGCTGCAAACCTCCAGCGTGGTCGGCGACTGGCTTGGCGATGCGGCGCAAACCAATGTGTTCGAGCACCCCGGCGCCCGTGACGTGATCCGCCGCGAAGAATTCGAACGCCAGGGCGCCACCCAGGCCCGCGATGTGCTCAACCGCATCCCCGGCGTCAACGCCCCGGAAAACAACGGCACCGGCAGCCATGACATGGCGCTGAACTTTGGTATTCGCGGCCTGAACCCACGCCTGGCCTCGCGCTCCACTGTGTTGATGGACGGCATTCCGGTGCCGTTCGCGCCCTATGGCCAGCCGCAGTTGTCTTTCGCGCCGATCAGCATGGGCAATATGGACGCGGTTGACGTGGTTCGCGGCGGCGGTGCCGTGCGCTACGGCCCGCAGAACGTGGGCGGCATCGTCAACTTCGTGACCCGCGCAATCCCGGATGCGCCGACCGTCAAGGGCGGCTTGCAGACCGAGACCAGCCCATCCTCCAGCCATGACGGCTTCAAGACCACCGGCAACCTGCTGGCTGGCGGCACTGCCGATAACGGCCTGGGGGGCGCGATCCTGTACTCCGGCACCCGTGGCGGCGACTGGCGCGAAAACAGCAACACGCGCATCGACGACCTGATCCTCAAGGGCAAATACCAGCTGGACGACGCCAACAGCTTCAACGCCATGGCGCAGTACTACGAAGGCCAGGCCGATATGCCCGGCGGCTTGAACGTCAAGGACTACAAGGCGGATCCGTACCAGTCCACCCGCCCCTACGACAAATTCTGGGGCCGCCGCACGATGTTCAACGCCGGTTACCGCTACCAGGAAGACCGCCGCGAATTCACTGCCAACACCTTCTTTACCACCACCTTGCGTAATGGCTACCTGGACCAGGGCAGCTTCCTGTCGTTGTCACCGCGCGAATACTGGGTGCGCGGCCTGGAAACGCGCTTCGCCCAAGGCTTCGATCTCGGCCCTACCAGCCATGAAGTGGGCGTTGGCTACCGCTACATCAGCGAAGCCGGCCATGAGATGCGCTACCGCACGCCGATCAGCGCCAACCAGCAACTGCCCAACACCAACAGCCGCAACGACCGCGACACCCGTGGCGCCACCGAAGCCAACGCGTTCTTCATTGATGACCGCATTGATATCGGCAAATGGACCATCACCCCGGGCGTGCGCTACGAGATGATCGAGTCCCAGCAGACCAACAACCTGAGCAACGTCAAATACAAGGGCGACTACAACACCGCGCTGCCGGCGTTGAACGTGCTCTACCACCTCACCGAAGACTGGAACCTCTACGCCAACACCGAAGGCTCGTTCGGCAGCGTGCAATACAGCCAGATGCCTAACCGTGTGAGCAGCGGCGAAGTGAAGCCGGAAAAAGCCCGCACCTGGGAACTCGGCACGCGCTACGACAACGGCAGCCTGCGTGCGGAAATCGGCGCGTTCCTGATCAACTTCGACAACCAGTACGACAGCAACCAGACCAACGACACGGTGATCGCCCGTGGAGAAACGCGCCACCAGGGCATGGAGTCGAGCATCAACTACGCACTAGACGGCTTGAGCCCGGCGCTCGCGGGCTTTGACGTGTACGCCACCTACGCCTATGTGGACGCAACCATTCGCGAAGACGGGCCGAACAAAGGCAACCGCGTGCCCTTTTCGTCCAAGCACAAAGGCACGCTGGGCGTGGGTTACACCGAAGGGCGCTGGAAGCTCAATGTCGACAGCAGCTACCAGAGCAGCCAGTTCGCCGACAACGCCAACACCCAGGCGGAAACCGCCGACGGTGCTAATGGGCGTATCCCCGGCTACATGCTGTTCAGCAGCCGCGCGGCGTATGACTTCGGCCCGCAGCTGCAAGACTTGAATGTGGCGGTCGGTGTGAAAAACATCTTCAACAAGCAGTACTTCACGCGCTCGTTCGACGACAACAACAAGGGCAAATATGTAGGCGAGCCGCGCACGGTATACGTGCAAACCTCCATCGCGTTCTAACTGCCTGCCAGGCAACTCGGGGTGCCGGCCACCAAGGCGTCGATGGCGCAGCGCGTCTTGGCTGGCATATGTGCGGCCGTCGGCCAGATCACATGGATCGGCGCCGGTTGGTCGCGGTGGTTTGGCAGTACCGCCTGCAGTTGCCCGCGCAGTACGTAGTGCGCAATCAACCAGCTCGGCAACCAGGCCAGGCCCACGCCGGCAATCGCGGCATCGGCCACGGCCTGGAGGTCGTCGAGCATCAATAGCGAAGGCACACCGGGGCGCTGCGAGGTATTGCAGCGGTAGGCAATGCCTCGGTGTGCGGCGAGGTCATCGATACATTTAATCGGCCCGACACGCTGCAAATAGGCCGGCGAAGCAGCCAGGCCAACCGATTGTTCGCCCAGGCGACGCGCACTCAGGCGGTCAGTGTCCGGCAGCGGGCCAATACGCACGGCCACGTCGAAGCCTTCCTGTGCCAGATCGATCAACCGGTCAGAGAACGAAATCTCGATTTCCAACGCCGGGTAACGGTCCATCAAGCCCCACAACGCTGGCGCCGCGTAATGATGGCCGAAAGCCAATGGCAAGCTCGCCCTTAAACGCCCGCGTGGCTGCTGCCGGCCGCTTTCCAGCACCGATTCGGCAGCTTCCAGCTCTGCCAGCGCGCGCACGCAATGTTCGTAATACGCCTGCCCATCCTCGGTCAGACGCTGGCGACGGGTAGAACGCTGCAACAGTCGAGTGCCCAACCGTGCCTCCAGGCGCGCCAGGCCTTTGCCCACGGCAGAACGCGTGAGGTTCAGCCGTTCGGCGGCTTCAGTCAGGTTGCCGCTCTCGACGATTTGCAGAAACAGTTCAACGCCATCAAAACGCGGAGTGGCCATAAGCTTATTGTCGCCTTTATATCCCTTATCAAAGGAAAAGTTATCACGAATAAAGAATTCTGTTCCCGCGAGAATAGCGCTCTCCCCCAAACAAAAGGAATATCCCATGCCGCCCGCCGCCGCCGTATCGGCCGTCAGTGCTCCGCGCACTGCCAGAGATGGCCTCGCGCTCACCGCCGTGTGCCTTGTGGCATTGATGTTCGGCCTGGAAATCTCCAGTGTGCCGGTCATCCTGCCGACCCTGGAACAACAGCTGGGCACGGGTTTTCAGGATGCGCAATGGATCATGAACGCCTACACCCTGGCCTGCACCAGCGTCTTGATGGCCGCCGGCACCCTGGCTGACCGCTTTGGACGGCGGCGCATGCTGGTGTTGTGTTTGTGGTTGTTTGGATTGGCTTCGCTGGCCTGCGGGCTGGCCAATGATGCCTCCGCCTTGATCGCGGCGCGCTTCGTTCAGGGCGTGGGCGCCGGGGCGATGATGATCTGCCAGTTTGCGATTCTGTCGCACCAGTTCCGTGAACCCGCTGCTCGGGCACGCGCCTTTGCGATATGGGGCGTGATCGCGGGCCTGGGTCTGGGCTTCGGGCCGATGGTCGGCGCGTTGATTCTGGCGGTCGCGGACTGGCGCTGGGTGTTCCTGGTGCATGTGCCACTTACACTGCTGACCTTGGTGCTGCTGCGCATCAGCGTGCAGGAATCCCGCGACCCGGCTAGCCATCGGCTGGACATCGCCGGCATGCTGACCTTGACGCTGTCGGTGTTCGCCTTGGTGTACTTCATTACTCAGGGCAGCGAAAACGGCTTCGGCACCCCGGCGATGCTCGGCTGGGCCGGTTTGTCGCTGGTCGGGCTGCTGCTGTTCATCTTTATTGAGCGGCGCAGCGCTCACCCGATGTTCGATTTTTCGGTGTTCCGCATCCAGCGCTTCAACGGCGCGTTGATGGGGTCGATTGGCATGAACTTCAGTTTCTGGCCTTTCATGATCTACCTGCCGCTCTACTTCCAGGCTGGCCTGGGTTACGACACGCTGACCACCGGCGCGGCCTTGCTGGCCTACACGCTGCCGACCTTGCTGGTGCCGCCACTGGCGGAACGCCTGGCCCTGCGCTACGGCGCCGAACGTATTATCCCGCTGGGCCTGGGGTTGATGGGTGCAGGGTTTATCAGCATGGCGGCAGTCAATGGCGCGCAGCAGCCGAGTATCGTCTGGGTACTGTTCAGTTGCGTGTTAGCGGGCGTGGGACTGGCACTGACCAACTCACCGACCACCAACACCACCACCGGCGCTGTGTCGGCTGATCGCGCAGGCATGGCTTCGGGTATCGACCTCAGTGCGCGGCTGATTACGCTGGCGCTCAATATCGCGCTGATGGGGCTGGTGCTGCTGCTGGGCATCGGCCATCACCTTTCCAGTCTGCTGCCTGCCACTACGGCCTTGGATTGGCCCGCTATCAGCCAGAACATTGCGGCCGGCAAGCTGGACGCACTGGTGCTGGCACCTGCAGAGGCACAGGCCGCGCTGCGCCACGGCGCCGGCTGGGCCATGTTGTTCGCGGGTGTTGGCGCGTGTGGGCTGGCGATCTTGAGCCGGTACTTCTTCCAGCAGCGCCGCTGAACGAAAACGGGCCTGCGCATGCAGGCCCGTTTTATTGGGGTTGAAAAAACACTCAGCTATCAGCTGTTAAGCGCAGCCTGTTCGTTTTCCAGAAATTCCTCTTCCAGCTCGGCCTCGTCGGCCTTGGTATCAGGCAGGCTCTGCCCTGCGGCGCGTGGTTTGCCGCGCAGTTTGCCGTACAAATGTTCCAGCGCATGCTCAAGCTTGGTGGCGGCGCCATCGATCGCCTGTTCAAGCGTATCGGCCTTGTGCAGGACCGACAGTGGTTGATGGCCCTTTGGCCGTGCTTCCAGACGGCAACTCAGATCGTGTGGGCCGGGCTTATCGCCGTTTTCATCCTTCAGATAGACCTCAACGCGGGTCAGGTCCTCTTCATAACGTTCGAGCGTGCTCTCAATGGTAGTTCGTACCCACTCCTCCAGTCGGATGCTGCTTTCAATATGGTTATCGCTATTGACTTGGATTTGCATAGTTCTTCCCTTATTTCAGCTAGCTCGCGAGAGGTCACAACTGCGACACCGGGGCGGTGAAACCATGACCTCTTGATTACACAATTGAGCACTGCGCAGAACAATTCAACCCCTTTGCAAAGATAAATCCCACATTACAAATTAACCCTGACGAGGAGCAAAAACGCTGTTAGGGTGGGGAGTTAGTTACATCTTCTTACGCTGAGCGAACCTCATAATTGCCCCTCTCCCAACGGGTGCAATCCGCGAAAAATTCCGGCCTCCTCCACCAGCCAGTCATGCACCGCACGCACGCCCGGATGGCTCAACGCGCCCGGCGCATACAACAGCACATAACGTTTGTGGTTGGGCACGGCCAGGCCGAAGGGCACGATCAAGGTGCCGCGCTCCAACTCATCGTTAAGCAAGGTACGCCGCGCAATCGCCACGCCCATACCCGCAATAGCGGCCTCGATGGTCAGGTGGTTGCGGTTGAAGGTGTGGCCGCGTCGCACGTCGGCGTCGTGGTAGCCGATAGCATTCAGGTAAAACTCCCACTCGGCGTATTCATAACTCCCACGCCAGGCGGTGATGTCGTGCAACAGCGGAAAATGCACCAGGTCCGCCGGGCCATGCAACGGCGGCCTCCCGCGCAGCAGACTCGGCGCGCACACCGGAAAGATCTGTTCATCGAGCAGGGCTGTGGATAACAGCCCGGGGTAGCTGCCGTCGTTCAAGTCGATGGCCAAGTCGAAGTCGCCCTCGTGCAGGGCGATGCTGCTGTCTTCGGCGACCATGCGCAGTTGGATATCCGGGAATCGCTGCTGCAAACGCGGCAAACGCGGGGTCAGCCACTTGCCGAGAAACGACGGGATCGAGCGCAGGCGCAAAGTGCCGCTGATCATCCCCGCGTCCAGCCGCTGCAATTCCGCATCGATGCTGCCGTACGCCTCACCTACGGTCGCCGCCAGCCGTTGCCCTTCGGCACTCAGCTCCACGCCACGGGCGCGCCGATGAAACAACCGAAAGCCCAAGCGCTCTTCCAACTGGCGGATCTGCTGGCTCACCGCCCCCGGCGTGATGTGCAGTTCTTCGGCGCAGCGGGTGAACGACAAATGCCGCGCTGCGCAGGAAAACACGTGCAACCAGACATACGTCTGGCCATGGAGGGGGCGAGTCATAGCGTTTAGTCCTGCTAAAGGGTGTCTTAGGATAATTCGTTGGTCAGTGCCGATCCAGAGGCTCAGTATCGCGCCAATTCCGCCTGCTCTACAAAACATGGCAGCGATTTCTACTCCATTGCTTGTAAGGCTTTAGCATGGCTATCAGTGTTTTCGATCTATTCAAAGTGGGCATTGGCCCGTCCAGCTCCCATACCGTCGGCCCCATGCGCGCAGCGGCGACCTTCGCCCAAGCCCTGACCGACCAACAATTACTGGCCGATACGCGACGTATCGAAGTGCGCCTGTACGGCTCGCTGTCCGCCACGGGCGTGGGCCATGCCACCGACCGCGCGACCGTGATGGGGCTGATGGGCGAATGGCCAGACACGGTCGACCCCACGTCGATCAATGCGCGTATCCAGCAGTTGCGCGAATCCGGCCGATTGCTGCTCGCAGGCTCGCAGGATATTGCCTTCAACTGGCACACCGACCTCCTGCTGCTCGACGAAAGCCTGCCCTACCACCCCAACGCCATGTCCCTGCACGCCTATGGCAAAAACGGCCTGCTGAGCGAGCAAACCTACTACTCGGTAGGCGGCGGTTTCATCATCGAAGCGGCCGAAGCCGCCTCTGGCATTGCGCCTAGCAGCGACGTTGAATTGCCCTATGACTTTTCCAGCGCCGTCGAACTGCTGGCCTTGTGCAACAAGCACGGCCTGCGGGTTTCCGAGCTGATGATGGCCAATGAACGCGCTTGGCGCTGCGACGAAGAAATCCGCAGCGGCCTGCTGCATATCTGGTCGGTGATGCGCGAGTGCGTAGAGCAAGGCCTGCGCGATGAAGGCATCCTGCCAGGCGGCCTCGACGTGCCACGCCGTGCGGCGAAATTGCATCGCAGCCTGCTGGAAATCGGCAAACCCAACGTGATCACCTCCACCTTGTCGGCGATGGAATGGGTCAACCTGTTCGCCCTCGCCGTCAACGAAGAAAACGCCGCCGGCGGGCGCATGGTCACCGCGCCGACCAATGGCGCGGCGGGGATCATCCCGGCCGTGCTGCATTACTACATGAAGTTCAACCCGCAAGCGTGCGATGACGATGTGGTCAATTTCTTCCTGGCCGCCGCTGCCGTGGGCATTCTCTGCAAGAAGAACGCTTCGATCTCCGGCGCCGAAGTCGGCTGCCAGGGCGAAGTGGGCTCGGCCTGCGCCATGGCCGCTGCGGGTTTGGCCGATATCCTCGGCGCCACGCCGGAGCAACTGGAAAACGCCGCTGAAATCGGCCTGGAACACAACCTCGGCCTGACCTGCGACCCGGTCGGCGGCCTGGTGCAAGTGCCGTGTATCGAGCGCAACGCCATCGCGGCGGTCAAGGCGATCAACGCCACGCAAATGGCCCTGCGCGGTGACGGCAAACACTTTATTTCCCTCGACCGGGTGATCCGCACCATGCGCGATACCGGTGCCGACATGCATGACAAATACAAAGAAACTTCACGGGGCGGCCTGGCGGTCAGCTGGGTGGAGTGCTGACGAGCACTGCTACCCGCCCCCTACGTGAGCCCGCGCAAAAATAATAACGAGGCAATATCGATGACTGATGTACGTACACCTGCCGTTGAAAACCCTGCTGTTGCTATAGATAACGCTGTAGACAAAACTGTCACCACCGGCTGGACCAAACACGACACCACCTGGATGCTCGGCCTCTACGGCACCGCCATTGGCGCCGGCACCTTGTTCCTGCCGATCAACGCCGGCGTTGGCGGCTTCTGGCCGCTGATCGTGCTGGCGTTGCTGGCCTTCCCGATGACCTTCTTCGCTCACCGTGGGCTGACGCGCTTTGTGCTGTCGGGCAAATCCGGTGATATCACCGAAGTGGTCGAAGAACACTTCGGCGTAGGCGCGGGCAAGCTGATCACGCTGCTGTACTTTTTCGCGATTTTCCCGATCCTGCTGGTGTACAGCGTGGCGCTGACCAACACCCTCAGCAGCTTCATGGAACACCAACTGCACATGGCCCCGCCGCCTCGGGCGATTCTGTCGCTGGTGCTGATCCTCGGCCTGATGGCCATTGTGCGCTGCGGCCAGGGCGTGATCGTCAAAGCCATGAGCGTGCTGGTGTACCCCTTCGTCGCCGCCTTGCTGTTACTGGCCGTGAGCCTGATCCCCAACTGGAACGGCGCATTCTTCGCCTCCGCCAGTGAAGGCATGCCATTGCCGATGTTCTTCAAGACCCTGTGGCTGGCGATCCCGGTGATGGTGTTCTCCTTCAACCATTCGCCGATCATTTCCGCCTTTGCCGTCGACCAGAAGCGCGTCTACGGCCCACAGGCCGAACGCAAAAGCAGCGGCATCCTCGCCACCGCCCACGGCATGATGGTGCTGACGGTGATGTTCTTCTGCTTCAGCTGCGTGCTGGCCCTGTCGCCAGCTGACCTGGCGGCTGCCAAGGCACAGAACATTTCGATCCTGTCGTACCTGGCCAACCACTTCCAGACGCCGGTGATTGCTTACGCCGCGCCGTTGATCGCGCTGGTGGCCATCACCAAGTCCTTTCTCGGCCACTACATCGGTGCCAGTGAGGGCTTCCAGGGTTTGATCGTCAAATCCCTGCGTGGGCGTAACCGTTCGATGTCATCCAAGGGGCTGGAACGCTGCACCGCACTGTTCATGGTGCTGACCTGCTGGGCCGTGGCGACCTTCAACCCAAGCATCCTGGGCATGATCGAAACCCTGGGCGGGCCGATCATCGCGTGCCTGCTGTTCCTGATGCCGATGTACGCGATCCGCCGCGTGCCATCGCTGCGCCAGTATTCAGGCCAGGTGTCGAATGTGTTTGTGGTGCTGATCGGCTTGATTGCGCTGTCTGCGATCGTTTTTTCCGTGCTGCCCTGAAATAGCTCACGATCTAAAGAACACCACACATCAAATGTGGGAGCGGGCTTGCTCGCGAATGCGGTCATTCAGCTAAGTATTTATTGGCTGACACACCGCTTTCGCGAGCAAGCCCGCTCCCACATGGGTATTGCAGCGTCTGGTAAAGCGCTATACGGCACGCCCCTTGCTGTACAGCTAACGAGGCAAACGGACCTTGTGAAACCTCAGCGACGGAGTGGCCGGTGGTCAGGCAATGCGAACTAAACCAGACACCGGTCGTCAATGACTGCATGTTCTTATCAGGCGGTAACGCACCATGGACAATCCTTTTCAGATCATCACTGATACCTTCACGCCCACCTACCGCGTCAACCTGAGCATCCAACGGCTCGACGGCAGCATCATGCTCACCCTCTCGGATGAGACGGGCGTGGTGGCCAAACGCATGATCAGCGCCGAACAACGCAACGACCCGCAGAGGCTCAAGCGCCTGGTGCAAAGCATTCAGTTCGGCATCGCCATCGAACAGGGCCACAGCGCCATGGAGATTCTGGCGGTGATGACGGACGGTGACAGCCACAAACTATTGCAGCCACCGCCCGCCCGCACCCTGCCCTTCAGCGTCGGGCTTTAAAGCTCGCCTTTCTCGGTTTCCAGGCTCGCCTCGCCTTTGCGACGCGGGCCTTCGACTTTCACCGACGGGAACGCCGACGAGGCATAGCGCACCACCAGGATTGAGAACGCCAGCAACAGAATGCCGCCGCACAGGTAGATGATGCCGACGTCCGGCGGGTTGTGGTGCGACACGTTGGAGATCAGCAGGCGCGTCAGCGCGGTGATCGCCACGTAGATCAGGAAGCGCACGGGCATGTGGTTGGTCTTGAAATAAATCCCGACCATTGCGCCCAATTCCAGGTAGATGAACAGCAGCAAGATGTCATCGATCTTGATGTGCCCGTTCTCCAGCATCCCCAAAAACTCCATCACCGCCGCCCAGGCTGTTACGGCACCAATGGCGAACAGCGCCAGGTAGTGGAACGTCTCGACGAACAGATTGCCCAGCGACTCGGCCAGCCCATGGACTTGCTGACGCAGTTTTTCGGCCCAGTTGATTTTCACGATGATGCTTCCTTAGGTCGACTCGACCGGATAATGCGGGGTGGACGTGACGGTTGTTCTGCATGCAGAAAAAAGGCCAGTGGCAGGTATAAGATGGTGGCGGCGTGACATGAGGCACTCCGAACCTGTATTTACGGGCTACATTAAAAAACTGCTACCCAAACCCCGTGGTTTGGCTTACCCTTTTAGCTGTATATAAATACAGTAGTCGCAAAAGACAACTATCGTGAAGGCATGTGAGGTGGTGAATGGCCGTCGAAGTGGTATACCGCAGCAGCCGAGATCTGGAGCATTTGTTCATGGATAAAGCCGAAGCTGACCGTCATGACAAGATGCTTGAACTCGCTGAGTTGCTGGCAGAAGTGTTGCAGAAATCCGTGCCGTCCTTGAGCGAGCAGCAGGCGGAAGAAGCCGGGTTCTACATGGCGAAGAATCGCGATGTCTTTGCCAAGGCGTTCAAGAGCCAACCGGACGCGTTGTCCGAGTTGTTGAACTCGGTAGACGAGTAAACGCCCGAATTGAACAGGCCCTGAATCATTGATTCAGGGCCTTTTTAATTTCCAGGCTATTTGTAGAGCAGGCGTTCGGCCAACTCGTCCGCTACCCGTGCGGGGGAGCGTTTTTCGGCTTGGGCATGGGCGAAGATTTCAGTCAGGCGTGTCCCGATGTTGGACAGGTGCGCGGTGATAGCGGGCAGCTCGGTGCCGGCGTGTTTGAGGGCGACGTAGATCAGGCCGCCGGAGTTGATCACGTAGTCCGGGGCGTAGAGGATACCGCGCCCCTCTAACTGGTCGGCGATGTCCAGGTTGCTCAGTTGCGCGCTGGCAGAACCCGCCACGGCAGCGCAACGCAGTTGGCCGACCGTGTGGCGGTTGAACACCGCGCCGACACCGCAGGGCGCCAGGATGTCACAGGGTGTGCTGAGCAACGCATCGTTGGCGATGGGGTGTGCACCCAGCTGCTCCATGGCCAATTGCACCTTGCCGTGGTCGATGTCGCTGACCAGCAGCTCGGCGCCCGCCGCGTGCAGTTGTTCGGCCAGTGCATAACCGACATTGCCCAAGCCCTGGATCGCTACGCGCAGTCCCTCGAGGTTGTCACTGCCCAGGCGCGCCATGGCGGTGGTGCGGATACCGGTGAACACCCCCATGGCCGCATGCGGCGCCGGGTCGCCGGCGGCCGTGGTGCTGGTGACGAAACGGGTGTGTTGGGCGATGCAGTCCATATCAGCAACCGAGGTGCCGCTGTCGATCGAGGTGACAAAACGGCCGTCGAGTTTTTCGATACAACGGCCAAACGCCTCGAACAATGCGGCGCGGCTTTCCACATGCACGGGGCGGATAATCACCGCCGTGCCGCCGCCCACCGGCAAGCCGGCCAGGGCGGCTTTGTAGCTCATGCCTTGGGCCAGGCGCGCAGCATCGGCTACGGCACTTTCATCGTCGGGATAAGCAAGATAACGGCAACCGCCCAAGGCAGGGCCGAGGCGGCTGTTGTGGATGGCGATGACGGCCTTCAACCCGGTGACCGGGTCGACGCTCAGGTGCAGCGATTCAAGGCGGGTGCTGTGCATAAGCGCAAACATCGTCAGGCTCCCGAATCACTTCTGGTAGAGGCCCCAGTATAGGCTTGCGGTAGAAAACTGCTGAATCACGCTGGAATAAGCCGCCAGGTTTCGTAGGCATCACGACATAAGCACGCAGGACATTTCTTAAGTTACTGGACGAATATTCACAGCAAGGCTAAAACGTGGGCATCCGCCGGAGAATGCAATGAATCCCCGCACAGCCTTTTTCGCCTGCCTGGACCGCTCACCGCCTGCGCTGTTTGAAGCCGCGCTGTGGATAGCGGCTGAACACGACCCGAGCGTGCAGCCCCTGCTGATCCTGCAAGACCTGACCCTGCTGCAACAACAGGTCAGCGTAGGCATGCCCATGCTACCGGCGGATGAACTCGGCCAGCCGTTGCTGCGGCGCATGAATGACCTGGGGTTTGCCCAGGATGATTCCACGCCACTGCGCCCCGCCGCCGCGCTGCTCGACAAAGTACTGCAGCGCAAACGCGGCCAGCCTTTGGCCATGGGCCTGATCGCGCTGGAGATGGCGCGGCGCCTGGATATCCCCATGGAGGGGGTTAATTTCCCCGGCCATTTCCTGCTGCGGGTGCCTGGCGCCGATCACCTGCTGGACCCGTGTGGCGGGCGGCGCCTGTACCCCAACGACTGTCGCGAGTTGCTGCACCGCCAGTACGGGCCAAACCTCAAGTTGCAGGCCGAGCACCTGCACACCGCCGAACCGCGCGCGATCCTGCAACGGCTGTCACGTAACCTGCGCCAACTGCACCTGGCCAATGACCATCCGCTGTCGGCCCTGGTCGACGCCGAGCGCGTGCTGGAGCTGGGCAACGCCAGCGCAGCGGATTACCTGGCGCGGGCCAGCCTTTACCAGCGCCTGGACTGCCCGAGCGCCGAGCGTTTTGACCTGGAACACGCCCTGTTGCTCAGCGAAGACCCGATCCAGCGCCTGCGCCTGACCGAGCGGCTGGGGCATTTGCCACCCAACACCGTGGTGCACTGAAATACTTGTTTTTGGCGAGCAAGATTTATTGTGGCGAGCGCACTTGAATAATCAACAGCGCCGCAATCACCGCCGGAATCGCGCAGAAGAAAAAGATCTGCTCAACCGGAATATGCATCGCCAGCAACATGCTGCCAAACAACGGCCCCAGGATTGAACCAAAGCGGCCCACACCCAAGGCCCAGCCCGTGCCGGTAGCACGCACATGCGCGGGGTAGAAGTTGCTGGCAAAGGCATTGAGGGTCAGTTGCCCGCCAATAATGCAGAACCCGGCCGCGAATACACAGGCCACCAGATAACGCGGGTTGTCATGGTTCAGCCCCAGCAAAATCGTGCACACCGCAGCCGCCGCCAACACGCCGGACAACAGCCGCACTTTGCTTTTGAGGCGGTCAGCAAACCACGCCATGCCGATGGCGCCCAGGGTGCCGGCAAACAGGAACATTGAGGTCACCAAGTTGGCTTGCTTCAATGCCAGGCCGCTTTCCAACAGCAGCGACGGCAGCCAACTGATCATGAAATACAGCAGGATCAGGCTGACAAAAAAGGTCGCCCAAATCAGTACGGTCGGACGCGCATAGCCGTTGCGAAACAGCTCCACCACCGTGAGTTTGCTGCCCTGCTCCTGAAGGTTCGCGGCCTCACTCGCCAGCGGCGGCTGCCAGTCGGGCAACATGCGCGCCGTGACCTTTTGCAGCCGCGTATACGGTGGCGCATCACGCAATAGACGTGGCAGGGATTCCGGCAACAGCCATACCAGGAAGGGGAACAGCAGCAACGGCGTCACCCCGCCCGCCAGGAAGACCGCCTGCCAGCCGTAGCCTTCGATAAAACCCGCAGCGACAAAGCCACCTGCCGCGCCGCCGAACGAGAAGCCGCAGGCGGCCAGTGTCACCATCAAGGTGCGCATGCGCGGTGGGGAATATTCCGACATCAATGCCATGGCGCTGGGCATCGCGCCGCCCATGCCAATGCCGCAGATAAACCGCGCGGCCATCAGTGTGCTCAGGGAGTTGGCGAACACCATCAGCACGGTGAGGCTCGCGTAGATCAGCACGCAGGCGAGCAGGATGCGGCGCACGCCGAAGCGGTCGGCCAGCGGCGTTACCAGCAATGAGCCCAAGGTCAGGCCCAACAGGTTGGCGCTGAACACCGGGCCGAACGCGGCTTTTTCCAGGCCCCAATCCTTGGCCAAGGCCGGCACCACGTAACCCAGCACCTGGGCGTCATAGCCGTCGGTTACCAGCAGCAGCGCCAGCAACAGCAGAATCAACCACTGGTAGCGCGACACCGGACGGACGTCGAGTGCCGCGCGAAAGCTCGCAATCTGATTGTGCATCGCAAGTACCTGTTATTTTTATAAGGATGACGCGGATCAAACTGTGGGAGCTGGCTTGCCTGCGATGACGGTGTGTCAGCCAGTGAATTATCAACTGATAGGCCGCTATCGCAGGCAAGCCAGCTCCCACATTGATTTAGGGGGTGTCAGGTTGATTCGCCGGATGCGCTTGCACAAACGCCGGATGCTGCGCCGCCAGCGCCGCCACGCGCCCAATGCGTGGGTACGCGCCCAACGGCACCTTGAAGCGCTCAGCCGCATACAGCTGGGGGATCAGAAACGCATCGGCCATCCCCGGCTGCTCACCAAAACAAAAGCCTTCATCGCCAATCAACTGCTCCACCGCACCCAGCCCCTGGCTGATCCAATGCCCGATCCACTCGAGCACTTGCGCCTCGTCATGCCCCCACTTGCGCAGCAGATTTTGCGTGCTGGAGTTGTGCAGCGGATGGATATCGCAGCCGATGATCGACGCCACTGCGCGCTCATGGGCGCGGGTCGCCAAGTCCTTGGAGAGCAGCGGCGCCTGTGGATAACGCTCTTCCAGGTACTCGATGATTGCCGGTGATTGAATCAACAGCTCGCCATCCTCGGTACGCAGCGCTGGCACGCGGCCCTGCGGGTTGATCGCCAAGTACTCCGGCTGACGATTTGCACCGCCCGGCGGTACCAACAGGTTCACCGGCACGGCTGTAAAGTCCAGCCCCTTGAGCGCCAGGGCGATACGCACCCGGTACGACGCTGTAGAACGGTAGTAGGTATAGAGTTGCATCGCCCTGCCCTCTTAGCGTGCTGCGATCACGGTGCCACGGCATTCGCCGAAACCGATGGAGGCAAAACCTTCACGGTTGCAACGGGCACGCAGGATGATTTCGTCGCCATCTTCAAGGAACTTGCGCACCTCGCCGGAGGCCAGTTCAATCGGTTTTTTACCGCCTTCGGTGATCTCCAGCAGGCTGCCGAATTGCCCCGGCTGCGGCCCGGACAACGTGCCCGAACCAAACAGGTCACCGGCCTGCAACTGGCAGCCGTTGACGCTGTGGTGCGCAACCATCTGCGCTACGGTCCAGTACATATGCTGGGTGTTGCTCAGGGTCAGGCGGTGTTCCGGCAGGTTTTGCTCGCGCATCGCGGCGGTGGTCAGCAGCACTTCCAGCTCGATGTCGAAACCGCCAGCGGCCTGGTCACGTTGGTCCAGCAGGTACGGCAGCGGCTGCGGGTCACCTTCGGGGCGCGCCGGCTGGGCTTTGCGGAACGGCTCCAGGGCTTCGGCGGTGATCACCCACGGCGAGATGCTGGTGATGAAGCTTTTCGACAGGAACGGGCCGAGCGGCTGGTATTCCCAGGCCTGGATATCCCGTGCCGACCAGTCGTTGAGCAGGCAGAAGCCGGCGATATGCTCGGCGGCGTCGCCAATGGCAATCGAGTCGCCCATGGCATTGCCCTGGCCGATCCAGATGCCCAGTTCCAACTCATAGTCCAGGCGCGCGCACGGGCCGAAGGTTGGCTCGGTCTGGCCGGCCGGCAGCGTCTGGCCTTTAGGCCGACGTACGTCCGTGCCCGACGGGCGAATGGTCGAGGCGCGGCCGTGATAGCCAATCGGCACGTACTTGTAGTTAGGCAGCAACGGGTTGTCGGGACGGAACAGTTTGCCGACGTTTTGCGCGTGTTCGATGCCCACATAAAAGTCGGTGTAATCACTGATTTTTGCCGGCAGATGCATCTGGCAATCCGCCGCGCGGTGCAGCACCTGTGCCTCACGGGTGTGCAGCTTGCTGCCTTCGGCGAGCAGTTCCAGCAAGCGCTCGCGCAAGGCTACCCGCGGGCCACGGCCGAGTTCGAAAAAGGCATTCAGTTGGCCACCGGCGGTGGCTTCAACGGCACGCCGTGCTTCACCTTCGAACTCATCCAGCGCAGCGTGCAGGTCGAGAATCGAATCGCCAATCGCCACGCCACTGCGCGGTGCCGAGCCATTGATGCTGAACACACCCAGCGGCAGGTTCTGCAAGGGGAAATCGCGGTGGCCGTTGGCGGAGGCTACCCAGCTGCGGGTAAGGGTTGGCTGAGTCATGGGTTATCTCCGGTTCGGGTTGAAGGTGGCGGGCAATGAAGCCCAGCACGCATCGTAAGAGGGTTGCAGTTGCGGGCACTCAAGGGCGAACTGTGTGGGGCGCAGCACCTGGCTGGTCTCGAACATGAAGGCCATGGTGTTATCGATCTTGTGCGGCGCCAGCGCCACGCTGATGGCTTTGGTGCAGGTCTCGCCGTCCGGGCCGTGGGCGCTCATGCAGCTGTGCAGCGACGCGCCACCGGGCAGGAAGCCTTCGGCCTTGGCATCGTAGGCGCCCTGGATCAGGCCCATGTATTCGTTCATCAGGTTGCGGTGGAACCACGGCGGCCGGAAGGTGTTCTCGGCCACCATCCAGCGCGGCGGGAAAATCACGAAATCTAGGTTGGCCAGCCCGTGCACGCTGGTGGGCGAGGTCAATACGGTGAAAATCGACGGGTCCGGGTGATCGAAACTGACTGTGCCGATGGTGTTGAAGCGGCGCAGGTCGTACTTGTACGGGACGTTATTGCCGTGCCAGGCGACTACGTTCAACGGCGAATGGTCCAGCTCGCAGGCCCACAGTTCGCCGAGGAACTTCTGCACCAGCGTTGTAGGCTTTTTACTGTCTTCGTAGTGGGCAACCGGCGTAAGAAAATCACGCGGGTTAGCCAGGCCGTTACTGCCGATCGGCCCAAGGTCTGGCAGGCGCAGTGGCGCGCCGTGGTTTTCCGCAACATAGCCGCGAGCCTGGGCATCCAGCAGTTCGATGCGAAATTTCAGGCCACGGGGCAGCACCACGATTTCCAGCGGCTCGACATCCAGCACCCCCAGCTCGGTGGCGATACGCAGACGGCCTTGTTCGGGGACGATCAACAGTTCGCCATCGGCATTGAAGAACACCCGTTCCATCGAACGGTTGGCGCGGTAGGTGTAGATGCTGATGCCTGAAGGTTTTTCCGACCCGGAGTTGGCGACCATGCCGACCAGGCCGTCGACAAAGTCGGTCGGCTCACTCGGAATATCCAGCGGGTTCCAGCGCAAGCGATTCGGCGTGACCGCGCCCAACGGCCCACCGGCCAATTGCCGTTCCAACTTGATAAACGCCGGGTGGTTGGCCGATGGCTGTATGCGATACAGCCAGGTGCGGCGGGCTTCGCTGCGCGCCATGGTAAAGGCGGTGCCGGAGAACAGCTCGGTGTACAGGCCGTAGGGGGCTTTTTGCGGGGAGTTCTGGCCGACGGGCAGCGCGCCGGGCAGGGCTTCGCTGGCGAATTGATTGCCGAAGCCCGATTGGTATTCGAGGTTCATGGATCATCCTCTGTGCGGAAGTTGTTTTTATCGTAATCCAGTTACGCATAACGTAATTTGATCACTATCGACCGTCAAGCTATAAAGACGCCCATTCATCTCTCGGATTCTCGCCCTTCCATGGAAAAGCCCCGCGACACCGGTAAACAGAAAGTCCGCTCGGCCGAAGTGGGCACCGATATCCTCAAGGCGCTGGCCGAACTGTCTCCGGCCACTTCGCTGTCGCGCCTGGCCGAACATGTGCAGATGCCGGCAAGCAAGGTCCACCGCTATTTGCAGGCACTTATCGCTTCAGGCTTTGCCGAGCAGAACACCGCCACCAACCATTACGGCCTGGGCCGCGAGGCGTTGCGTGTGGGTTTGGCAGCGCTGGGCAGCATAGACGTGTTGAAAGTCGGTGCGATGCCGCTGGCAGAGCTGCGCGATGAATTGAATGAAACCTGCTTTTTGGCGGTGTGGGGCAACCAGGGCGCGACCGTGGTGCAAATCGAACCGGCGGTGCGCGCCGTCACCGTGGTGACGCAATTGGGTTCGGTGCTGCCGCTGCTCAGTTCGTCCACCGGGCTGGTGTTCAGCGCTTACCTGCCCTCTCGGGAAACCGTGGAATTGCGCGAACGCGAGATTCAGGCCGGGACTGCCCATGCCCTGGCGGACGACGAGGCTTACGCCAGCGCCTGTGAACAGATTCGCCGCCGGGGCCTGCACTTCGTGCATGGTTTGCTGATGCCCGGCGTCGATGCGTTATCGGCGCCGGTGTTCAATGCGGTCGGGCATGTGGCGGCGGTGATGACCGTGGTCGGCCCCACCTCACTGTTCCATGCCGATGAAGACGGCCCGGCGGCGCAGCGCTTGCTGGCGGCGACCCGGGCCGTGAGTTGGCGCATGGGCTATCAGCCCTGAATCACTCGTCCCAGCGTGACAGAGCCAGCGCCACGCGGTTTTCCACGGCTTTGACCTGGGCGCCGGCCACCACGTAGTTGTTGCTCAGCATCGAGAACACCAGCTTGCGCCCTTTGGTATCGGTGATGTAACCGCTCAAGGACGACACGCCGCCCATGGAGCCGGTCTTGGCATGCAGGTTGTTCTCGGCCGGGGTGCCGCGCAGGCGATAACGCAGGCTGCCGCCGGTCATGCGGTCGGTATTGCCGGCAATGGGTAGCGCGTTGTACCAGGCGTTGAACCACGGCTGTTTGCTTGCGGCCAGCAGCAGGTCGGTGAGGTTTTGCGACGACACCAGATTACGCCGCGACAGCCCCGAGCCGTCGACCTGGCTCAGCGTCGCCGTGTCCAGCCCCTGACGCTTGAGAAACCCGGCCACCGCCACCGCACCCGCCGCCGCTGTGCCGCTGTTGGCCGTCTGGCGGCCCATGGCCTTGAGCAAGGCTTCGGACATGTTGTTGTTCGAAAGTTTGAGCAGCGGCGTGATCAACTCCTGCAACGGCGCCGACTTGTGCTCGGCCAGTACCGTCACCGCCGCCGGGCTTGCGCCGCCCATCACGCGACGGCCAAGCACCGTGATGCCTTGCTGCGCCAGCGCTTGTTCGAACAGGTTGGCCACCAGCTGCGTTGGCTCCCAGACACTCACCAGTTGCTCGCTCTGACGCCCCGGCGCCACGGCGCCACTGAGCTGCAGCAGGTTGGTGCCATGGCGACGGTTGATCCCATAGGTATTGCCCGGCCCGCTGACAGCGCGGTTGCTCAGTTGCAGGTAGTTGGTCGGCGGGAAGATATCGACACTCACAGCCTGCCCGGCCCGCGCTGGCGCCTTGGCGGTGACCAGCACGCTGCCGGCATCAAAATCGCTATTGGGTGACACGGTCAACGCCGAAATCTGCGCGCCGTAGTAGGTGGTTTCGTCGTCGTGGGACCAGTCGACGCCCAGCCGCTCGGCGTCGAACCAGGTGTCGTCAAACACCAGGTCGCCCTGCACCTGGCGCACACCCTGGCTGGCCAACTGCGCTGCCAACGCCTGGTAATCGGCGAACTGAATGGTCGGGTCGCCCAGACCGCGCAGGTACAGGTTGCCGGTCAGCCGGTCGCCCTGGCGAATGCCATTGCTCAGCAGTTGAGTAGCGAACCGGTATTGTGGCCCGAGCACGTCCATGGCCGCAGCCGTGGTCAGCAATTTGAGGTTGGAAGCAGGCACCAGCCGTGTGCGAGCGTTGTGCTGATACAGCGTGGCGCCACTGTTGGCATCCCGCACCATCAGCGAGACCGTGGCACCGTGCAGCGCCGGGTCGGCCAGCAACTGGTCAAGGCTCTGGCCGGTGGCCGTCTTGGAAGGCGTGGCGCAACCGCCCAGTAACAAACTCAAGCCCACCAGCATCGCGCTGGTGTGTATCCATCGACCCAACTGCATCAGTACCGTTTTCCCGCAAAGTATTCAGTGGCGGCAACGCTACCAGTTCAATGCCGTTGTGGCGAGCGGGGCTGCTGTGGGATCGGGCCTGTTGTGGTGAGGGAACTTGCTCCCTCAGCCACACCAGGGCGCGGATCTTAGAACTGCAGGGTGCTGGAAACCGACACCTGCCGCGCATCGCCGATGGACACAAACTGCGTGTTCACCGACGAGGTGTAGTAGGTGCGATCGAACAGGTTCTTCACGTTGAGCTGGAACTTGACCTTCTGCCCGTCGATTTTGGTGTCGTAGCTGGCAAACGCATCGGCCACGGTGTAGCTCGGCAGTTCGAAGCTGTTGGCCGCGTCCCCGGCCCGCTCGCCCACGTAACGTGCGCCGGCGCCCACACGCAGCTGGTCACCACCCAAGATGCTGCCGAAGTCATACACGGCCGACAACGAAGCGGTGTTTTTTGCCACGTTTTGCAGGCGATTGCCTTTGAGCGTCGGGTCTTCGGTGACCTCGGCGTCGGTGTAGGCGTAACTGCCGATCAGGCTCCAGTTGTCGGTCAGCTGGCCGCTGGCGTCCAGCTCCAGGCCACGGGAACGCACCTTGCCCGCCACGCTGTAGACCGCCGCCAAACCGTCGCCGACCTGCACCAGTACGTTGCGTTTCTCGATATTGAACAGCGCCGCGCTGGCGGTGATGCGCCCCGGTATGTCGAGTTTGGTACCCAGCTCCCAGGCCTTGGACTGCTCCGGTTCCAGGCTGCCGTCCAGCACGCTTTTGTTGGCCAACGGCGCGATGGTGGAGTTGGGTTTGAACGACTCGGTGTAGCTGCCGTAGAACGACAATTGATCGGTGTAGCGATACACCAGGCCGGCACGCGGCACCCACTTCTGGCCATTGCCATCGGTGTTGGCGGTAAACGGCACGCCTTTGCCGGCGTATTGGTCGTACATCTGGTAGCGCGCACCGCCGACCAGAATCCACTGGTCATTGAGGTGGATGGCGTCCTGGAAGAACAGCGAATCGCTGCGCAGCAGGTCGGTCTGGTTACTGTCCGGCGCGCTGACTTTGGTGCCCGCGACTTCGTTGCCGTACACCGGATCGTTGTAGTTGAAGACACCATGCGGCGCCTGGCGAATCAGGTCGGCACGGTAGATCTTGCGGTACTCGTCATCAAGCCCGAACACCAAGTCGTGCTGCATGCCGCCGACATTGACCTTGCCTTCCAGGCTGGTGGTGGCGAAGCGGTCGGTGGTCAGCGCGCCCTGGGTGCCGTCCATGCTGCGGGTCAGGGTGCCGTTGGTGTTGACCTTGACGACGCGCACCTGGCTGGCGTCGTAGGTCTCGCGGTTCCAGCTGTAGCCGAAGTGCGCCTTCCAGTCGTCGTTCAAGTCGTGGTCGACTTCCAGGCGATACAGGTCGGAGCGGCCTTGCATATTGTTGAACGGTTCATCCAGCCGACGGGTCGCGGGGATGTTCAACGGGTGGTTGGTCTTGGGGTCGATGGCAGTGCCACGGTCGAACGGCGAGAGGAACTCGCGGTGTTCATAGGCGAACACCACTTTGGTGGTGTCGCCGTACCAGGCCAGGGACGGCGCCACCAGAGTTTCGCGATGGGTGCCGTAATTGCGCCAGTAATCTTCGTCTTCATGGTCGACGATCAGCCGATAGGCCAGGCCGCTGTCGCCAATCGGGCCGGTGGTGTCGAGGTTGCCGCCGCTGCCATTCTTGCCGTCACCGAAGGTCGAGCCACGCGCAGTCAGGGAAGTGGACTGCACCAGTTCGGGCTTTTTGCTGACGATATTGACCACGCCACCCGGGTCTTGAATGCCGTACAGCAGCGACGACGGGCCTTTGAGCACTTCGACGCGCTCGGCGGTGGAATTCAGTGCACGGCCCTGCACCATCGGCATGCCGTCTCGCATGATCGAGCCGTTACGGTTGTCACCAAAACCGCGCAACATCACCGCGTCCTGGGTGCTGCCGAGGGTATTGGCCTGGGTGATGCCGCTGATATTGCCCAGGGCATCGTCCAGGTTGCGCGGCTGTTGGTCACGCAGCACTTGGGCGGGCACGACGTTGACGGTCTGCGGGGTTTCCAGCAACAAGCCATGGGAGCGCATCACCGAACTGGTGGGCGGTGGCTGGTAGCTGGTGGTGTCCTGGGCTTGGCTTGCACCGCTGATAGTGGTGGCGCCCAGGTTGACTGCGCCGTCGGTGGGCACAGGCTCCAGGGCCAGGGTGCGGGCGTCGATCTGGCGGAAGGTAAAACCTGAGTTGCCGAGCAGGCGTTGCAGGGCCTGGGTTGCGCTCATCTGCCCGCTGACTGCCGGGGCGCTGAGGCCGTAGGGCGCCTCATCGGTGTAGATCACACTGATGCCGGTGACCCGGCTGAAATCGCTCAGCGCCTGGGGCAGCGGTTTGGCTGCCAGGGCAAAATTGAACTGGGCGCTTTGTTGCTCCTGCGCCTGCGCAATCGCCAAGGGCAGTAGCGCCAGCCCTGACACCGCCAAGACCGAGGCTCCCAGCCACTGTTTTACCCAACCGCCCGCCGTCGACTTCATGCTGTGAGAACCCGTGTAGAAAACGCTGTTAATGCGAATAGATCGCAGTTTCAAGCACTACACGGATGGGCGGGCGATTTACCTCACCTTTGTTTGCAAATATTTTTATTTATTGCGCCTGAATGCGAAACCCCATGCGCGGGAAGTGCACATGCACGGTGCCGGCGCGTTCGTCGGTACGGCGCAGGATCAACTCTTCGCGGCCGGCAAACAGCAGTTCACCCGCCACCGGGTCGGTGCCGTAGTCAGTGGCCGCAATGGTCACCTGCTGGCCAGGCTTGAAGCCGTTCAAATCCTCGAACAGCTCATCCGGCAAAGCCGCAGGCGCGGTATTTCGCGCCACTTCCAGGGCTTGCTCGGCACTCATCTCGCTGAAAGTGCCATGCCCAAAGCCCAATACGCGGTCCAGCCAGGCAGCCACTGCCGGGTAGGCATCGACCAACGGCGCCGTCACCGATGAACCTTTGAGGAACCACAAGGGGTGGGCCAGGGCAAAGTCAGCGATCGAGGCTTCACCGAACAGGAAGTCGCCGGCCTGGTGCTGCAGTTGTTGCTCAATACGGCTGACAATCGCCGGCCATTGGTGCTTTGCCTGCTCCAATTGCACGCGAACTGCCGTGCCACCACTGAACAATTTGGCGCGGTCGGCCACCAGCACCTGGATCATTTCCGGCGGCACCTTGGCAAATTTCACCGCCAGGGATTCCGGCTGGAACACCAGCGCCACGGCATGGGAGAACACCACCGAATCCGCCCAGGCAGCGAAACCTTGGGTCACCAGTTCCAAACCCTGGGGAAACAGTGCCGGCGCGGACTTTTCCTGCTCCAAACGGCGGGCGATCAAAGCCGTGTCACAGTAGATATCGGCGCCGACCTGCAGCACCGGGGTCTTGCGATAGCCACCGGTCAGCGAGATCAGGTCAGGCTTGGGCATCACCGGCGCGATACGCACCGAGCGCCAGGACAAGCCCTTGAAGCCCAGCAACAGGCGGGCTTTTTCAGCAAAGGGCGATTGCGGGTAATGGTGCAGGATCAACTCAGACATGCAGGTCTCCGCTCGATAGATGAACGGCTAGCTTAGCCTGCAAAACCTTGCGTGGGGACGATAGGAACTCATCAATCAAATCAATGAGCCACTCGCCGCCAGGCATTCCTTGGCGCTTTTCTTGAGTTTCTTGATCAAGCGCTCCTGGCGCAGCGCCTCGCCCTTGGAAGCGCATTGTTCGGTGTACACCAGCGCCACAGCCGGGCTGGACAGAAAGAACCGCGCGCCCTTGCCGCTCTGGTGCGAGGCAAAACGGCGCACCGGGTCATTGCTGATGCCGCAATACAGCGAGCCATTGGCGGCGCGCACCAGGTAGACAAACCAGGGTTTGGGTTGAGGAAGATCAGTCACGGGTAATGCCGGCAAACCAGAAGAGCGCCCAGCTTATCAACGACCGGCCTGAAATGCCTTCAAGCCTTTGAGTGCCTGAGCGCGCACGGCGTTTTTCAGCGCCGGCGACCAGCCCAGCAGCAATCCCTTCAAGCCCAGGGCCTGACGCGACCAACGCCACAGGTCAAAGTGATCGTGGTGCTCGCAGATCTTGCCATCGCGAAACACAAACCGCGCACCGATGTCGTTGACCACCGTATTGCCGGTGGCGCTGAACAGGTAGGTCGCCACCCAGTGCGCGCTGCCGGTGCGGTCATCACTGCGCACATGGTCAAAGGTCAGGGAGAAATCCTTGGCCCGCGTGGTGAGCATGCGCCACATATCCCCGGCGTCACGCCCGCGCAACTCGCCAAAGGCCGGGTCGCTGAACACTACGTCGTCGGTGTAGCAGGCGGCCATGGCTTCGGCATCCAGACGCTGAAAGGCGCTGTAGAACTCGGTGATCAGGGCGTTATGGGCATCACTCATGGGCAGGCTCCGCAGACGTCGAAAGAATAGGCGCACGATAAGCTGCCCACACTGCGCTGGCTACTGACATTCGCCACGCAAATGATCAGCCTACGGCACCATCCCGACACTGCGAGCATAGGCGAACAGGTCAACATCGGTGGAAATACTCAACCGTTGCATCGCCGTGCTTTTCTGTTTGCTGATCGTGGAAATACTGCGGTTGACCTGCGCCGCGATCTGGCTGACGGTCATGCCACTGGCCAACATGCGCACCACCTCGCGCTCCTTGCCGGACAATTGCGGCTCCTGGGACTGATCGCCCGTGCCCGCCTCGACCATTTGCACCCGCAGGGACTCACTGGCGAACGTCTGGCCGGCACACACGGCCTTGATCGCCAGGGGCAGCTCCTTGGCCGAAGCACTTTTAGCCACCACTGCCTTGGCACCATGGGCGAAGGAAGCGCGCAGGGTGGCGACGCTGGCAAACATGGTCACCAGAATCACCGGCAACCGCGGATACTGGCGGTTCAACAGGCTCAACAAACCGTAGCCATCGGCCTGCTGCCCACCCGGCATGGCAAAGTCGGTGATGAGTAAGTCGCACGGCGTCGTACTCAATAAGCTGAGTAACTGATCGGGGCCATCCGCCTCCGCGACCACTTTGCACCTGCCATGCGCCTCAATCACAACTTTTTGCCCGATACGAACAATAGGATGATCGTCAGCAATAATTACTCGAAGCATAAATTCCCACGAATGATGGCAACTTGAATCCGCGCAAAATACCTCCGCCGGCGCTCATCAACAACCGCTAACAAACAGCCCCTTGCAGCCGACCCCAATGTTCACTAGTTCACATTTTTTTGCCTACAAAACAATAGGAAAATACCTACAGCAAAAACAAGATCGGAGGATTGCAAACGCTCTATGAAAACACCGCTCCTCAGACATCGGACAGGTACTCGAGATAGACGCACAGCCGAGCCAGGAGCAATTCCAATTGCACCTTGTGCGCCGCTACGCCCTGGGACTGAACCTGTTCGATCAGCCTTACTGCAACGGGTTCAAGGCCGGTTCCGCCCAAAAACACCAGGCTGCCCACCAAGCGGTGGAGGCGCTCCGCTGTCAGTGATGCGTTCAACGTCGCACAGGCATGGCGTAATACACGATGGTCTTCCCACGCCTCGAACAGCAGGGTTTCCAACAATTGATCGACGACAGGCTCGCTGCCAAACGTCGCGATCAGCGTGGCACGCGTTGGCCAGCCAGCCAGCGGGACAACGGCCGCCTGGTCGACGTACAGGTCATCCACACCTGGCAACCAGCGCACCAACACAGCGTGCAATTGTTCAAGGGTCAAGGGTTTGAGCAGCCAGGCATCCATGCCGGCATCGCGGCAACGCTGTGGGCTATCGTTTTGCAGGTTGGCGGTAAGGGCAATGATCGGCACTCGCCTCAGCCCGTTGTCGCGCTCATGCTGGCGAATGGCGCGGGCCATGCTGTAACCATCCATAAAGGGCATCTGGCAATCGCTGATAACCATGTCGAAGGGACGGCTGACAAAGGCTACCAATCCGAGATACCCGTCGGCGGCCAACTCGTGCCCCAACCCCAGTTTCTGCAACAGACCACCCAACAACAGGCGGTAGGCAGAATGGTCATCCACAACCAGCACACTCAACTGCCGCCAATGAAACGGGGGAAGGCTTGGCGGCTTCAGTTTGCGGCTCGCTCCTGCGGTTGAACCTACCAGCGAACCCATCAGTACCTCTATCGCAACTATTGATCCAGCAGCCATCCGCAGCACTGATGCAATAGCCCTTGAGGCTTATCATGCAGCAATGGTCGACGCATTCTTTTGAATGCTATCGGCCAAAAACAAATAACCTTTCGAGTTAATTAAAGCCCATACAACAACTACGAAAATCCCCCCTGAATCTTGGCCTTCACACCGCCCTGCCAATGTCGTATTAGTTGTATTTCCCCTGCTTGCCCCCCTCGCTAAATTGTGCTCACCCCAAAGAGGGTCGGCTTGCCACTCCCCGGCAAGCGCCAATAACCATCGAGAACGCCGCTCAGCAATCACCCGCCACGCAAGGTCGGGCGTTGCTCTGCCGCGCCTCAATCTGCCAGCTTGTAATGGAACAATTGAAATGAAGACCTCTGTATCTCTACTGAGCAGTGCCCTGCTGCTCGCCCTGAACTCGTCGGTATTTGCCGCCAGCAGCGTCGACCTGACCGTCAAAGGCTTGATCACGCCCAGCGCTTGCACCCCCAGCCTGCCGGGTAATGTCGATTTTGGAAAAATCGCGGCAAAAGATCTGAATCAGGACAGCTATACGCCGCTTGAGAAAAAGAGCCTGCAACTGAGCGTCAATTGCGACGCGGCGACGCTGTTTGCAATCCACCCCCTCGACAATCGAGCCGGTTCCGCCGCTTACGGCGCCTCATTTGGCCTGGGCTTGATCAACGAGAACCAGAAGCTCGGCGTATATCAGCTGACGTTCAGCAACCCCGCCGCCGAAACGCCCTCCACCCTGATCGCGATGTACAACTCCGAGGGCCAATGGACGGACCTCCTTGCAGATGAAGGCATAGCCCCCAACGATCTGGTGGCGCTGGGCAGCCGTGGGGATAACGGTTGGGCACCGCATCCAATCAAGGACGCGAGTATGGACATGACGCTGCACACCTCGATTGCACCTGCAAAAAACCTGACATTGACCAGCGAAGTGGTAATCGACGGCTCCGCGACCTTTGAAGTGAAGTATCTGTAAATGGACACTTTCCAAATGAAAACCCGTCTGTCCCTGTTGAGCAGCGCTCTGTTGCTCGCCATGAGTTCAACCGTGTTCGCCGCCAGCAGCGTCGACCTGACCGTCAAGGGTTTGATCACCCCCAGCGCCTGTGCACCGAGCCTTTCAAACGGTGGGGTCATCGACCACGGCAAAGTTGCGGCCAAGGATTTGAAGCTGGACAACTACACGTTGCTTGGCAATCACAGACTGGAACTGGCGATCACCTGCGATGCACCCACTTTGCTGGCCCTTAAGGGCACCGACAATCAAGGTAGCTCCTATGACCCCGACAACGCCTACGGCCTGGGCCTGGTCAGCGGCAAAAAACTCGGCGGGTACACCCTGATACTCGACAACCCAATGGCTGACGGCGCGGTGATTTCGTTGATTGGGTCCCGGGACAACGGCCTCAGTTGGCTCGAAACTTCCCCAGGCGACGTCTGGCCAGTCGTCGACCTCGCTTCGTTTGGCGATCGCTCGACCGGCAGTTGGGCGCCGGCACCCGTCCAGCAAGTAACGGCTGGCCTCATGGTGCAAACCATTATCGCTCCAACTGCCGGGATGGACCTGACCAGCGAGGTCCCCATCTACGGCTCCGCCACAATTGAAGTGAAATACCTGTAACCCCCTCTAACTCACAGGATGTGACCCATGGCCAGCCGCCTAACCACACTTGCCGCGACACTGTTGCTGATCTGCGCCGGACCAGCATTCGCTGCCAGCAGCGTGGACCTGACCGTTAAAGGTCTGATCACCCCCAGCGCCTGCACCCCGACACTGGCCCAAGGCGGCGTTGCCGACTACGGAAAGATCGCCGCCAAGGACCTGCAGGAAAACCAGGCTACCCCGTTGCCGGCCACCAGCCTGCCATTCAACCTCAGCTGCGAGGCCGCCACGCTGTTTGCACTCAACGGTGTGGATAACCGCGCCGGTTCGGCCAGCAGCCCCAACGATTATTCGTATGGCCTGGGGCTTATCAACGAAACCGAGCGGGTCGGCGACTTCGTGATCATTCTCACCAGCTACCTCGCCGATAGCCTGCCGGTCAGCAAGCTGGCCTCCAGCGACAACGGCGCCACCTGGAGCGAGAACAGTGAGGACGCCATCTGGATGCGCGGCAGGCTCGCCGCCTTCGGCAACAACGCAAGTGGCACCTGGGCACCCATCGCGATCAAGACACTGACGAGCAACCTGGTGGTTCACCCCACTATCGCCGCTTCCAGTGGCCTGACCTTGACCGAGGAACAGCCGATCGACGGCTCCGCCACGCTGGAAGTGCTGTACCTGTAACCCCATCCCCGTACTAAGGAAGGTTCAAACGATGACTTACTTAAGAGCGGCGCCCCTGGCCGCCTTGTTGTTGGGCACCTCGTCTCTCGCACTGGCCGCCAGCAGCCAGGACCTCACCGTCAAGGGCATCATCACGCCCAGCGCCTGTGCGCCCGTGGTCTCCGGCGGCGGTAATGTCGACTTCGGCAAGGTATCGGTCAAGGACCTCAATGCCGACACTTACACCGACCTGCCCAGAGAAACCATGCTGTTGAGTGTGCGCTGTGAAGGGCCGACATTTTTCACCCTGAACACCATCGATAACCGCGCCGGCACTACCGCCAACCACTTCAGCTGGCATGGCCTGGGCACGACCCCCGACAACGAAAAACTCGGCGATGCCGGGCTTGGCCTCTACCAGCCAGTGGCCGATGGCGTAGCGGTACGCACCATCACTTCAAGGGATGGCGGCGTGACCTGGATGCCGTCCGTGATGCTCAGTCATACCGTGTTGACAGCCGTCGCCGACAACGACGGCGTAGTGCCGATTGCGATCCGGGAACTGGACGCCGAGATACGCCTGATCACCCACATTGCGCCCGCCAGCGGCCTGACGCTGACCGACGATGTGCCTATCGACGGTCACGCCACCGTGCAAGTCAATTACCTTTAAGGAGCCCCAATGAAAACTCAATTGACCACCCTGGCCGCCAGCGTACTGCTGCTCGGCTCGGCCACTGCCTTCGCCGCGTCCAGTGTAGACCTGACAGTCAAAGGCCTTATCGTTCCCAGTGCCTGCACGCCCAGCCTGTCCGCTGGTGGTGTGATCGACCACGGCAAGATATCTGCCAAGGACTTAAGCCCGGACAGGCACACGGCGATTGGCCTGCATACCCTGTCGATGAACGTCAACTGTGACGCGCCGATTCAGTTTGCTCTGCACCCTATCGATAACCGCGCCGCCTCAGGTATCGCCACGGACTTCGGCCTGGGCTTTATCAACGAGACCCAGAAGCTCGGCCACTTCTCCCTCACTTGGCGCGGCGTGGTTGCCGACGGCGTGACCGCTCAACCCATCGCATCGATGGACCAGGGCAACACCTGGTATTCCGACAAGTTCTGGGTGCCAAGCATGTACATGGCGGCAGCCTCGGTGGACGACGACACCCAACCGCTGTCGGTCAAGGACCTGAGCGTAGACCTGGAAGTGCTCACCATCATCAACCCCACCGACGGCCTGGACCTCAGCAATGAGGTGACCATCGACGGCTCCGCCACCCTTGAAGTGAAGTACCTCTAAGCCATGGCCGCCCATCCCTTGAACACAGCCGGGCATGGGCTGCGCCTACCTGTGCCGGCACTGAACAGGTTCGCCTGTTGCTTTGCTGCAGTACTTTGCCTGGCCGATGCCCGCGCGGCTTCGACTGTCGACCTCACGGTGACCGGCCGGGTAACCCCGGATGCCTGCCATATCGAGTTGACGGATGAAGGCAGCATCGACCACGGCAAGATCCCGTCCCACATCCTCAAGCCCAACGAGTTCACGCTGCTGCCCAGTCGAGTGCTTGCGCTGAACGTGCTCTGCGCCAGGCCCATGTTGTTTGCATTGGTGGGGGTCGACAATCGCGCGGAGTCGTCATTGGAACCCAAGTTTTTCTACGGGTTGGGCCGGAATATCCATGTCCCCGGCGAACGCCTGGGCTACGTGGCCTTGTCCTATCGCAACGCGATGGGCGACGCACAGCCCATGCAGGTATTGGCCTCTGCCGACAGCGGCGAAACCTGGACACAGCAGGCGGATGCCTACCCTCGCTACTACATGGCCTTTGCCCCGGCAGGTGACCGTCAACCCGACTTCATCAGCCAACTGACCGCCGAGCTTCATGTGGACACCGCCATCAACTTCTCGCAGTACCTGACCCTGGACCAGGAAGTGCCCCTCGACGGCTCCATCGTCCTGGACTTGCGCTACCTGTGACCGACACTTTTTTGGCCTAATGGAAACCCCGTCATGACGACGATATTCTCAAACACCGCTGTCGGCCTGATTGCCCTGCTGCTGATGCTCGGCAACCAGGTAAAAGCCGATGGCATGGTCCCGGACACCTCCGTGGTGATCGTGCATGAAGCCGAAGGCGAAGCGGCGGTGTCGGTGACCAACACGGACAGCCAGCTCGCGCTGCTGCATGTCACCTTGCAGGATATTCCTGAAGACACCGAGCCGCTGCTGGTGGTGACGCCACCGCTGTCGCGGGTCGAAGCGTCCAAATCCCAGCTGGTGCGTTTCATCCTGCAAAACCAGAAGCCGCTACTCACCCAGCGGCTTAAACGCGCGGTGTTTGAAGGCATGCCCCAAGGCCGTGCCGCCACTGCCGCCGGGCACGCCCGCGTGGGCGTAACCGTGCGCCAGAACCTGCCGGTGATCATTCATCCCAAAGGCCTTGCGCGCAACCGCACACCCTGGACTGACCTGACCTGGACCTTGCGCGACGGCCAGTTACAGGTGCGTAACGACACGCCGTATGTGGTGCGCCTGGCCCAGGAGCTGTTGCTGTTGCCCGGCGACGGCAGGGCGATGCTGCCGCGCACCTATGTGCTGCCGGGCGAAGCCTTGAGTGTGCCGGCCAACAGCAGCCAGGCCACCAAGGTCAGGTTGCAGCCGGCCACAGTGTATGGGTTTGCGGTCAAGGCCTACGACGCACCGCTCACCCTCTGACTGAACTACAGGCGTCGTGCACCTGATAACGAAGTGACGGCTCATTGACCGTCACCAGAACGCCTGGGAGCTCCGGGCCTGTGCGTTCACTATTCGAGTACCTTGCGTGAAAACAGTATTGAGTTACCGTGACGGCGAAGCCGTGCCCGATTCCCCCTCCAGCCAGACCCTGCCACTGGTGGTATTGCTGTGTGCGTTGTTGCCCGCCAAATCCTGGGCCGACGAGTCCAGCCCTTCGAGCTTCGATGCCCAGACCCTGCATCAACGCGGCATTGACCCACAGCTGGCCAGCCTGTTGCTGGCGGCGCCGCGCTTCGCTGCCGGGCGGCACACCGTCAACCTGCGGGTCAACGGCCAGCGACGTGGCCGACAGGATCTGACTTTCGATCAACAGGGCAACCTCTGCCTGGACCGCGCCCTGCTGGACGCCGCTGACCTGGTGACGCCCAGCGACACGCCGGGCTGTCAGGATTTTCTCGCGCAGTATCCACAAACCCTGGTGGAGCCGGACCCGGCCACACTGACGGTGTCGCTGGTGGTGCCCACCGAAGCCTTGCGCCCTGTGCAGCAGGATATCTCGGGGTACGAAACCGGCGGTTTTGCCGGGCTGGTCAACTATGACCTCAGCGGTTTTTACAATCGCTTCGGCGATGACGCCAGCCGCTTTGGCTCAGCCAATACCGAGGTTGGCTTCAACGCCGATGACTGGATCGTGCGCAGTCGCCAGGTGCAGACCTGGCAGGATGGCCTGTCGCGCAGCACTCACCTGGAAGCCTACGCACAGCGCACCTTTGCCAGCCACCAGGCAGTGCTGCAAGCCGGGCAGATCAATCTGTACAACCCGGTGCTGTCCGGCGCGCAAATTACTGGCGTGCAGGTGCTCACCGAACACGCGCTTCAAGAACAGGGCCAGGGCGCGCAGATCCAAGGCATCGCCAACAGCCCGGCACAAGTGGAAGTACGCCAGAACGGCGCGCTGATTCACTCCACCGTGGTGCCCGCCGGGCCCTTTACCCTGAACGATGTACGCCGTTTGAACACCCGCTCGGACGTCGAAGTGACGGTCAAGGAAAGTGTCGGTGGTGAACGGCGCTTCACGGTGCCGGCGGCCATGCTCGGCCTCGGGCTACCCGCGCCGGGTTACTCCGTGGCCGCCGGCCGGGTACGCAATGTGGGCGATGCCAAAGGCGATGATCCGTGGGTGGTCAGCGCCGGCTGGACCGGCGCCCTGCACCCGCAATTGACCCTCGGCACAGGCGTGCTGGCGGCCAGCGAATATCGCTCGATGGGCGCCAGCCTGGGCTGGTTACCGTGGCTGGACAGCCAGATCCAGCTGTCTACCCAACTGTCCAACACCCAGTCCTGGGAAAAGGTCTCGGGGGTGCAGACTGACCTGTCCTGGTCCCAGCGCCTGGGTGAACAGTGGTCGGTCAGCGCCGCCAATTCCTGGCGCAGCATCGGCTATCGCGAACTCGAAGAAAGCACCTACGAGCGCGACGACGGCAATGAGCGCAGCTACGACCGTCGTAACTCACGTTATCGCGACCAGCAAAGCCTCAACCTCGGCTGGTCGCACCCGCTGCTGGGCGCATTCAGCGCCGGGGTTTCACGCTCGGCCAACTTCGCCGGCGACAGCAGCAGCCGTGCGCTGGCGTCCTGGGGCACGAGCATCGGCGCAGTGTCGTTGTCGGCCAGTGCCGAGTGGCAAATGGGCGGCCGCCAGCAACAGGACAACGCGGTGTATTTCAACGTCAGCGTGCCGCTGGGCGAGAGTCGCCGGCTACGCAGTTGGGTCCGTAACTCAGGCGGTGAAAACCGTACCGGCCTGGGCGTTACCGAGCAAATCGACGACCAACTCAGCTACCGCGTCAGCGCCGAACACGACAGCAGCGACCATCAAGTGGAAACCACCGTGGGCGTGTCGGCCCTGCCGCGCTACAGCCAGCTCGACTTCAGCTACAGCCGCTCCGATGCCGAGCGATCCAGCTACCAAGGCGGCGCTCGCGGCGGTGTGGTGGTGCACGGCGACGGCGTGACTTTTTCACCTTATCCGGTGCGCGACACCTTCGCCCTGGTGTCGGTCGGCGACATGAGCGGCATCAAGCTCAGCACGCCCAGCGGCCCGGTATGGACCGACTGGCAAGGCCAGGCCGTGGTGCCGCAAGTCGCCGCTTATGGCCGCAGCCCGGTGGAAGTGCAGACCCGTTCGCTGCCGCGCAACGCCGATATCAACAACGGCCTGGCGATGATCT